>NZ_JBHLSW010000008.1:0-847 GCF_042434805.1 Brevundimonas balnearis
TAGGCTCAGGCCCCATTGATGTGAGGCGTTCGATCTGATTCAGGCTCCTGAGGAGTCTGGATATGAGCGACCTGTATTGGCTGACGGACGAGCAGATGGCTCGGCTGGAGCCCTTCTTCCCCAAGAGCCACGGCAAGCCGCGCGTTGACGACCGCCGGGTGTTGAGCGGGATCATCTTCGTCAACCGCAACGGCCTCCGCTGGCGAGATGCGCCGGCGGCCTACGGACCGCACAAGACCCTCTACAACCGCTGGAAGCGATGGAGTGAGGCTGGCGTCTTCATCCGGATGATGGAGGGCTTGTCCGGGGCTCAGACCGAACGCCGCACGGTCATGATCGACGCGACCTATCTGAAGGCGCACCGCACGGCTTCGAGCCTGCGGGTAAAAAAGGGGGTCTCGGGCGACTGATCGGACGCACGAAAGGCGGGACGCACGAAAGGCGGCATGAACACCAAGCTGCACGCCGTGACCGATGGGAACGGGCGGCCCATCAGCCTCTTCATGACAGCGGGTCAGGTCAGCGACTACATCGGCGCTGCCGCTCTCCTGGACAGCCTGCCACGCGCCCAGTGGCTGCTGGGAGACCGGGGCTACGACGCCGACTGGTTCCGGGACGCCTTGCAGGCCAAGGGGATCACGCCGTGCATCCCAGGCCGCAAAACCCGCACCGAACCCATCCGCTACGACAAGCGACGCTACAAGCGGCGAAACCGGATCGAAATCATGTTGGACGCCTGAAGGACTGGCGCCGGGTCGCCACCCGCTACGATCGCTGTCCGACCGTCTTCCTGTCCGCCATAGCCCTCGCCGCCACCGTCCTGTTCTGGCTATGAGTCCTGAGCCTA
>NZ_JBHLSW010000009.1:0-1035 GCF_042434805.1 Brevundimonas balnearis
GAGAAGGAAGAGGAAGGGGTTGGCGGACAAGAAAAGGCCCTCCGGATCGCTCCGGAGGGCCTTTTGTTTCAGATCATCGCGTCCGCGCTCAAGCAGCGAGCCGACGCGCGGCGAGCGATAGCGCCCCTAAAGTCAGGCGATGATCTTGGAGACGACGCCGGCGCCGACCGTGCGGCCGCCTTCGCGGATGGCGAAGCGCAGCTTCTCCTCCATGGCGATCGGGGTGATCAGCTCGACCTCCAGCTCGGCGTTGTCGCCGGGCATGATCATCTCCACGCCCTCCTTCAGCTTGACGATGCCGGTCACATCGGTCGTGCGGAAGTAGAACTGCGGACGGTAGTTGGTGAAGAACGGGGTGTGACGCCCGCCCTCTTCCTTGGTCAGGATGTAGGCCTCGGCCACGAACTTGGTGTGCGGCGTGATCGAGCCGGGCTTGCACAGCACCTGGCCGCGCTCGACGTCCTCACGCTTGGTG
This sequence comes from Brevundimonas balnearis, assembly GCF_042434805.1. Classification (NCBI taxonomy): domain Bacteria; kingdom Pseudomonadati; phylum Pseudomonadota; class Alphaproteobacteria; order Caulobacterales; family Caulobacteraceae; genus Brevundimonas; species Brevundimonas balnearis. The sequence continues at coordinate 476 of NZ_JBHLSW010000009.1, forward strand.
CCGCGCAGCAGCACGCCCACGTTGTCGCCCGCCTGGCCCTGGTCCAGCAGCTTGCGGAACATCTCCACGCCCGTGCAGGTCGTCTTCTGCACCGGACGGATGCCGACGATCTCGACTTCCTCGCCGACCTTGACGATGCCGCGCTCGACACGACCGGTCACCACGGTGCCCCGGCCCGAGATCGAGAACACGTCCTCCACCGGCATCAGGAACGGCAGGTCGATCGGACGCTCCGGCTGCGGGATGTAGCTGTCCACCGCCGCCATCAGCTCCAGGATCTTCTCCTCGCCGATCTGCGGGTCGCGGCCCTCGACCGCGGCCAGGGCCGAGCCCTTGACCACCGGGATGTCGTCGCCCGGGAACTGGTAGGACGACAGGAGCTCGCGCACCTCCATCTCGACCAGCTCCAGCAGCTCCTCGTCGTCGACCATGTCGACCTTGTTCAGGAACACCACCAGCGCCGGCACGCCCACCTGGCGGGCCAGAAGGATGTGCTCGCGGGTCTGCGGCATCGGGCCGTCGGCGGCCGAGCACACCAGGATCGCGCCGTCCATCTGGGC
>NZ_JBHLSW010000010.1:0-1096 GCF_042434805.1 Brevundimonas balnearis
CGGTTGAGGGGTTCGCGCACGCCGTCGGCGGTGGGACGGGCGAGTTGGGTTTCGCCGCGGCCGTCGAGGGAGATGACGCCGCCGTTGACGCCCTGGGCGACCAGCGCGTCCGCGACGGTGCGGGCGCGACGGTTGGACAGGCCGACGTTATATGCGGCCGAGCCCGAGGTGTCGGTGTGGCCGACGATCAGGATGCGGGTCGGGTTGCCCGACTTGGCGTAGTTGGCGGCCTGGGTCACGACCTGCTGGGCCTCGGCCGTCAGGTTGGAGCGATCCCAGTCGAAGTAGACCACGAACTGACGCTCCGGCGGGCGCGGGGCCGGAGCCGGACGCGGCGGGGGCGGCGGAGCCGGGGTCGGGGCGGGCGCCGGCGGCGGAGCCGGGGTCGGCGGCGGCGGCGGGGCCGCGATCGGGCCGAAGCTGTAGCGCAGGCCCAGGCTCACCGTGTGGCTCTGGTCGTAGTCGCCTTCCCAGGTGCCGAACTGCGTGGCGCCGGGGCCGGTGCCGACCGTGACCGATTCCCACGCGGCGTCGCCCGTCAGGTAGCGGTAGGTCAGGTCCAGGTTGGCGCGTTCCGTCAGGGCGAAGGCCAGGCCGGCGATCGCCTGGGCGGCGAACTCGGTGGACTCGTCGTCGGCCGCCAGCGTCGCGGTGCGGTTGGCGCGCAGGTTGCCGATGGTCTCGGTGTTCACCCGGTTGAAGCCCACGCCCAGGCCCACGAACGGACGAAGACGCGCGTCCGCCGAGCCGAAGTCGTAGATCAGGTTGGCCATCACCGTGGCCGACTCGATGTCGCCCTCCGGCGAGAAGCACCCGCCCGTCGCCGGCGTCAGGTTGCACAGGCCCTGCGTGCCCGAAACCGCGCGAACCCGCCCGATGTCGCCCGAGCGGTAGCCGCCCTCGACCTCAAGACGCCAGTTCGGGTTGAACCGATAGCCCAGACGCGCGAACGCCGCCCAGCCGTCGTTCACTTCCCAGTTCCAGTTCGCACCCGTCGTCGACGACTCCGCGTTGATCCCGTCTTCCATCGTGTGGAAGCCCGCATCAACCGCGCCGTACCAGCCGTTCGGATCCGCAGACGCCGCCGTCGCGGTCA
>NZ_JBHLSW010000011.1:0-2441 GCF_042434805.1 Brevundimonas balnearis
CGGAATAAGTAGATATGGGCTTAGAGGGTTAGCCGAGAGGCAGCATAGGCTGTGTGACGACCTTGCCCCTAGCAACCGAAGGGGTGAGGAACCGCTTTCCGGCTAGGATTTCCGGGACCGTCAGCATCTGCATTCGGGGATACTGGACCCCGTTAACGTTCAGATCGCCCGCCTCGCCCATCTCTTGACGGAAGTTCCGCGTCTTTCGTTCGCCTAGGTCCTCCATGACGATCAACCCGGCCATGAGCGCCTGATCGCGCTCCAGCACGCCGCGCAAGTCGCGAACGACGTTCACGTTGACGTTCTTTCCGCCCTTTACCTCCAGCACCATGCTCTGAAGGTCCTTCACATCGGGAAGGGAGAAGTAGAGCCGCCCGTCAATGCCGCCATCGGCGGTCTTCCGGGACGTGACGAAGCCGTCGATCTGTTCGATGGCCCACTTCTGGAAGTGGTGCTTGTCGCGCTCCCAAAGGTCCTGCGCGCCCTCCAGCGAGTGAGGGACGCCCTCGACCTTGAAGTCCACGCCCTCCTTGAGTCCCAGGCGATCTTCAAGGCGGACCTTCGCCACGCGCTTGATGGCATGGATTGCAATGTCGATCCCGATCCACTCTCGACCGAGCTTGTGCGCAGCCTCGATTGTCGTCGCACACCCGCAGAACGGATCAAACACCACGTCACCGGGATTGCTGGACGCCTCGATGATACGCTCCAGCAACTTTACGGGCTTTTGCGTGGGATAACCTAGGCGCTCGCTTGAAGCCGGAACGAGAGCAGGGATACGCCAGACGTTATCGACCGTCTTGTCTGTCTTGACCTGATACATCAGCCGCCCGTCGGCGTCGCGGGCATTGACGATCTTGCCGTCCTTTTTAACCCGCATGAGCTGGCGGACCGGCTCGTCTCGGTATTCCTTAATTTGGTTGAAGGTGAAGTCGGCCTTATGGTCCTTCACGTAGAACAAGATGCTGTCGGTTGCCTTTGGGAACAGCCTCTTACGGCTGTCGTGCATCTTGTTGTAGTAATACCAATAAATCTCGTTTCGGAAGTTCGCGTGACCAAAGATGCCGTCCATCATCACCTTGATGTAGTGGGAGGCGGTGGGGTCGCAGTGCAGATAGATTGAGCCTGTAGGCTTCAAGAGTGACCGAAGCGGCAACAGGCGCTCTGTCATGTAGGACAGGTAGGCCAGAAGTCGCGGCTGCGTGTTGCGCAGCGCGTTCATCCAGATCTTCCAGAACTCCACAATGTCGTCATCGACGCCGTAGTCGCGCATCAGGACCGGCATCATTCGGATGGCCCGCTGGCGCTCTTCCGACAGCTCCCACAGGTCGTTGAACGCCTCGATCTGGTCGGGAAGCGGTCGGCCCGTTTCGTCCGTATAGATGGCGTTGTAGTCGCGGTTCGAATTGAAGGGCGGGTCCAGGTAGACCAAGTCTACGCTCCCCATCTTCATGTTCTGCATCACGGAGAGGCAGTCGCCGTAATAGAGCGTGTTCATGCGAAGCACCCCCGCATGAAGGTCCCGAAGGCGTCGTCGTTGCGGCGCTGGTTATATTTCCAGCAAGTCTCCGCGATGAAGAGCGGCATGAAGCGCCGGGTGTAGTGGTGGTGCGAACCATACCAAGAGCGCTTGATTAACGACCAGAAGCCCTCAATCGAGTTGGTGTGCGTCTCGCCAAAGGCATAGGCCTCTTTGTGGTTGATCACGGCCCGCTGGAAGATTGCGCCCGCAGCGTTGTAGGAGCTCAACTCGTCCGTAATCAGCAAGGTGCCTTCGGGGCGGACACTGCTCAGAAGGAAGCGCAAAAGGCCCTTCCCGGTCAGGTCGTCCGCGACCCGCGCGATCACGCGTCCGCCACGCTCAACGGCGCCGACGACGGCCGCCTTGCTCGTTCCGCGTCCACGCTTGCCCGGCTTGTCATCGTCGCGGCGGTTGCCCTTGCGCGGCTTTCCGCCGACGTAGGTCTCATCGACCTCTACGATGCCCTGCAACAAATCCCCCTCCGCCGTCAGCATGGCCGCGCGGATACGCTGCTGCATGAACCACGCGGTCTTCTGGTTCAGGTCCAGATCACGCGCCAGTTGACCGCTGGAAAGGCTTTTTTTGGCGTTAACGATGAGGCCGATGGCCAAGAACCACTTCTGGAGAGGGACCTTGGTTTTCTCGAAGATCGTGCCAGCCAGCACGTTGAAGCTGGAGCGGCAGGCGTGGCAGTTCCAGCGCCCGACCCGTTCGCTTTCCGACTTCCGGGCAACGTCGACAGCGCCGCAGTGGGGACAGTGCGGGCTAGCACCCCAGCGCACTTTTTCGAGGTATTCGATGCAGGCTTCTTGGTCGGGGAAGCGCTTGAAAATCGTGAGCAGATTCATCGGTCTCTCCAATGAAGAGACCTTCGCCTAACAGCGAATCCCCGTCAAGCCCATATCTACTTATTCCGAAA
>NZ_JBHLSW010000012.1:0-4680 GCF_042434805.1 Brevundimonas balnearis
CAGCCAATACAGGTCGCTCATATCCAGACTCCTCAGGAGCCTGAATCAGATCGAACGCCTCACATCAATGGGGCCTGAGCCTAGCGTCCTCATGGGCGGCCGAGACGGGACAAGCGTCTAGGATGCGCCAGGGACGGGTCTCGAATCTCCGACGCAAACGAGACATCCAGATACTCAGGTGCGGGCTCTTCACCGGGTCCAAATGCGCCCCTTACCGCCGCCCTCGCAGGCGTCGAAGAACCGACGTCGATACTGCCGCCTTTCCCGCTACTAATGAGATTGACTTGCAGATTCGTTCGCATTAGCAAGCGCGGCGCTTTTGGTTTTGGGGGAAGTCTATGTCCGTTCGTCTCGGCCTTTTTGCGGGCGTAGCCTTGTCCGGTCTGGCTTTCGCCGCCAACGCGCAGGACGCGACCCAAGTCGATGAAGTCGTCGTCTATGGCCAGAAAAGCGACCGCGCGGGGCTGGAGGACGTGGAGGAGAGCCTGTCGATCGTGTCCGATGAGGCGATCACCCGCTCGACGGCGATCGACCTCTACGACGTGATCCGTCGCGTGCCGAACGTCGTGGAGGTCAACGGCGGACGGGGCTTCGCCATCCGCGGCGTGCAACAGGCGGGACCGAGCTATGCGGGGCAAGGCCAGACCCTGGCCACCTATGTAGACGACCTGCCGCTCACCGCGCGTCAGAACTTCGCCGGGCCGCTGGATGTGTGGGACCTCGAGCAGGTAGAAGTCTATCGCGGCCCGCAGGCCACGACCTTTGGTCGGAACGCACTCGCCGGCGCGATCTATGTCCGTACCGCCGATCCCAGCTTTGACCTCCAAGCAAAGGGGCGGGTCGAGGCATCGGAGCATGGCGGTCGCCAGCACGCGGCGGCGATTGCCGGGCCGCTGATTGCCGGACGACTTGCCGGACGCCTGAGCTATTCCAATCAGGAAACGGACGGTTTTAACACCAACACCTTCCTGAATCGGCCCGCCGACGCGCGCTCGGCCGAGACCCTGCGGGGCAAGCTGCTGTTCACGCCGTCGGACAACGTGGAGGTGCTCGCCTCGGCAACCTGGTTCGACGCCACCCGTGGCGACGACCTCATCACGCCGATCACTAATCGCGCCGAGCGCCAGATCGCCTACGACACGCCCGCGGTGCAGGGCTCCGAAGGATTGATCGGGTCACTCCGAGTCCGCTGGCGGCTCTCGGACGCGCTCGAGCTGACTTCGGTCACGGCGGCTCAGACCAGCGACTACATCCGCTTCGAAGACTTCGACGGCTCGGCGGCGCCGATCGCCACCCTGGACCGCACGGGCGAAGACGAGACCTTCACCCAGGAGTTCCGGCTATCGGCAGACTACGGTAGATGGCGCGGGGTGGCGGGCCTCTTCTACCTCACCAGCGACGAGAGCTATTTCGATAGGTTTCGTGTGCCGATCACCATCGTGAACCCGGCGCTGCCCCTGACCAACTTCGTCTCGCGGGAAGGCGACTTTCTCGCTTCGACTGAGACTTGGGCGGTTTTCGCCGATGGCGAGATCGATTTAACCGACCGACTGACCCTCGTCGCCGGTCTGCGGTACGACAACGAGACCTACGGCACAGACGCCTTCCAGGTGACGACCATCGAGGGCGCACTGCCGCCCGCGTTCGAGTTTCTTCGCGCCATCGTCGAGGGCACGATCGACGATAGCCTGTCGACCGACTTCGACGCCTTCTTGCCGAAACTTGGCCTGAAATACACGCTGACGCCGGCTCATACCGTCGGTGTCACGATCAGCCGCGGCTACCGCGCCGGAGGGGTGGAGAACAACATCGTCACCGGCGAGCGCAACAGCTACGACGCGGAGTATCTGACCAACTACGAGGTGTGGCTGCGCGGCTCCGGTCTGGGCAGCCTGACCTACAGCGTGAACGCCTATTTGGCGGACTGGACGGACCAGCAAGTGTCGGTGCCGGCCCTGGCGGGCAACCCTGGGCTGACGATCACCCAGAACGCCGGCGAGAGCCGCCTGTTCGGGGTCGAGGCCGAAGGCCGAGTAAGCCTGACCGACCGGCTGTCGCTGTTCGCTGCCATCGGCTACGCCGACACCGAGTTCACCGACTTCCCCAACCCTGACGGGGCGTTCGGCGGTCCGGCCAACTACAATGGCAACGCCTTCCCCTATGCGTCGAAGTGGACCGGCGCGCTTGGCGTGGATTGGGGCGGCGAAGTCGGCCCGTTCGTCAACGCCACGGCGAGTTTCCGCAGTTCGTCGTTCAACGACGTCGAAAACTTGCCCGAAAACCGAACGGACGCATCGACGGTCGTGGACGCGCGCTTCGGCTGGCGCTTCGAGCGAGCCGAACTCTCCGTTTTCGCTCGCAACCTGTTCGACGAGGAGTACGCCTCGGCCTTCAGCGCCACGCCCGGAGCCGACTACGTCCGACTGGGGGCGCCGCGCGTGGTCGGCGTCCGGATTGATGTCGCCTACTGAGGCGGGCTTCAGCGCCGTCGCGCTCGGGCTGAGCGGAGGCGGGGTCTTCCTGCTCCGGCGCGCCTGGCGGGACCGTACGCCGGCCGGGGGACGTTGGGCCCCGCTGGGCGGCGTAACCCTCGTCGCCGGGCTCATCGCCTGGATCGTCGCATTCGGCGCGGAGATCGGCGTCGCTTACTCCCTGACCTGGATCAGCCTGGTCGCCGCGCTCGCGATCGCGCCTTTCGTGGAGGTGCGCAACCGGCGCGGGAGGGCCGCGCGGGTCGGCGTGCTGGATCCTTCCGACCGACCCTCCCGGGCCTGGCGGGGGTGGATGCGCGCACTCCTGGCGGGCCCGCTCGCGGGGCTCGCCGCCATGGGCCTGGGGCTGGGATGGGCCGTGTCCGGCCCAGGCGTGGAGCCCGACCGGCTGATCCTCGGCGGCCTGATGGTGCCCCTGCTCTGGGCCGGAGGCATGGCCTGGACGCTGTCGGACCACCGCATCTTCAGGGCGCTGGCCGTCCTGGTCGGCGCGGCGGCGCTCGGTTTCGGCTTCGCCCTCGCGCCCTTGGTCCTCGGAGGCTGATGTGACCCGGCGTGGCTCCCATTGGCCCAAAATTCCCGCGCCCTTCGTACGCGCCATGCTGGCGGGCCATTCCGGGCTTGGCTTGGCCTTCGCGGCCCTCATCTATCTGGTCTGCTTCAGCGGCGTGCCCGCGGTCTTCGTCGCCGAATTGGAACAGTGGGAGCAGCCGCGCCAGCCGACGGTGACCTATGCGTCCGATGCGGCCGTCACCCGCGCAGCTGAAGAGGGTCTGGCCCGCGCCAGGGCGTTGGGCGCTGACCATTCGCTCCAGCTGTTCCTGCCGACCGAAGATGTCGCGCGCCTGCGCGTACGGGCCGTGGGTGACGATGGGACCGACCACGCCTGGTACGCCGACGAGAACGGCGCCCTGACCGAGGGGGTGTCGACCCCGTTCTCCGACTTCGTCGCACATTTCCACGCCGACCTGCACTTGCCGGAGCCGTGGGGCGCCTATCTCGTGGGCCTCACCGGTGTGGCGCTGCTGTCTTCGCTGATCTCTGGCGTGCTGTCGCACCCTCGGGTGTTTCGGGACGCCTTTCACCTTCGGTGGGGCGGCGCCAAGCGACTGCAGGAGGCGGACCTGCACAACCGCATCAGCATCTGGGGCCTGCCTTTCCACATCGCCGTGTCATTGACGGGCGCCTTCCTTGGCCTTGCCGGCCTGATCGTCACTGTATTAGCCTTCGCTGCCTATGATGGGGACGCCGGCAAGGCGGTTGAAGCGGTGCTCGGCCCTCAGCCTGGCCCCAGCGAAGCGCCGGCTCCCTTACCGGACATCGCCGCGATCCGTGCACGTGTCCTCGCCATGAGCCCGGGGGCCGAAGGACTCTTCGTCATTATCGAGCACCCGGGCACGGAGGGTCAGGTCATGACCTATGATGCGATCGCCCCCGGCCATCTCGCCGCCGCCGAACGTTATCATTTCGAGGGCGACGGGACCTTCATCCGCACGGCCGGCGGCGCGGACGGCCCCATGGGCATGCAGATTTTCGCCGCCATGTCGCCGCTGCATTTCGGAACGTTTGGCGGCCTCGCGGTCAAGATCGCCTATGGCCTCCTAGGGCTGGGCCTGTGCGTGGTCACGTCAAGCGGCGTGGCCATCTGGCTCGCGCGGCGTCGCGACAAGGGCCGCCCGGCGCCGCGTTGGGAGCGGATCTGGATCGCGACGGTCTGGAGCCAGCCTCTGGCCTACGGCGCGGTCGCGCTGGCGGTCGTCGGCTTCGGCCTATCCCCGGTGGCGGCCTGGTGGACGGCCACGGCGATCGCGGTGGTCTGGGGCGCGACGCGGCGAGACGCCGGCGACACCTCTCGCCAGCTGCGCCTAACGGGGGGTATAGCCCTGGCGATAGGCGGCCTTGTCCCCCTCCTGACGCAGGCTGCTTTCACACCAATCCCCGTGGCGGTGGGAGTGACGATCCTTGCCTTCGCCTGCGCCTTGGGTGTGTCATCGCTTGGTAAGGCAGGCAGTCCGCCGTCAAGGGAGACAGCGAACGTCTGACGCGGGAACAGACCGCTCATCGGCCCAACACTGAGGGACGCTCTGCATCCAGTGCAGATCTCGTAGGCTCAGGACTCATAGCCAGAACAGGACGGTGGCGGCGAGGGCTATGGCGGACAGGAAGACGGTCGGACAGCGATCGTAGC
>NZ_JBHLSW010000013.1:0-14250 GCF_042434805.1 Brevundimonas balnearis
TGGGCGGCGGCGGTTGAGGTCGAGAGTCTAGCACCGTCGCCGCGGGGGGAAGGCGTAGCGCGATCCTTCTCCCCTTGCGGGAGCAGGTAAACCGGAATCGCCCCCCACGCCCCATTGTCTCGAAAAAGCACAAGAAGGACAGGGGTTTGGATGATGCCGGTTCTAAAATTGATCGATGGGGAATCATCGCTGAGTTGGCCCATTTAGGACCGATTGGGACGACTTACGACCACTGTCAGTGGCACAGCCAGTGGCACGGCTGGCCCGGGAGATGCTGCCGAAGCCTCAACCCCAACAGGAGTTGAGCATGAAAATTCGAACCCAAGAGAGCGGCAATCGAGTCCGCCTGACGCGGAAGGTGATTGACACGGCCGTGGCCGAACACGTGCGGGGCAAGCGCCGACGCATCTGGGATACGGAGGTGCGCCGACTGTTTCTGCAGATCACCCCGGGCGGCCACGCCAGCTACTACCTGCGCTACTCCCGCCTCGATGGAGGGGAGAATGACATCGTCCTCTTCAGCGCCGACCTGATTTCTCCAGAGGAGGCCCGTCGTGGCGCCATCGAGCGCCTGCGCGCCCTTCAAGTCGAGGGAACGGACCCTTCGGAAGCGAAGAGGCAGGCGAAGGCTGAAGCCAAACAGCGCAAGGCGGACACGCTCCGGTCGCTCGCCGAACTCTACGACGAAGCGCATCCGTTGTTGACCGAAGGCGACCGAGCGACCCGCGCCTATCTGCTCGACCGGTTCGTGTTCCCCACCCTCGGGGATCGGCCGTTCCGCGAGGTCACCAAGCCGGAGGTGAAGGACCTCGTGCGCGCCGTTCAGGCGCGGATCGTGCAGGACGCGCTTCACCCTTCCTTCAAGGGCTATTCGACTGCAAATCAGATTCAGTCGATCCTGCGCCGCATCTACAACTGGGCCATCAAGGACCGGGAATGGCTGGAGCGGAACCCCGCGTCGTTCGAAGCCCTCTTCCCGACGGATGCGGAGCCGCGGGAGGAGCACTTCAACCCGGACACGTTTGCGAAGGTCTGGCACTGGAACGTGGCCCAAGCCACGGGAAAGGATGAGCGGATCAGCGTGGCCCTGGCGACCATGATCTACCTCGTGACGCTACAGCGACCGATCGACGTGGTGCGCGCGCACCGCAACCATTTCGACATGGACGCCGCGACCTGGATCGTTCCGAAGGAGATGACGAAGAAGCGCAAGAAGCCCTATTTCATTCCCTTGTCCCCCCTGGCGCAGCGGCTGATCCAGACTCAGTTGGACCGGAGCAGCGGGCTCTACCTCTTCCCGTCGTATGGCAAGGGCGAGCACATCTGGCGCGGTTCGCTGACCGGGGCCTTCATGGCCATGCGGAATCAGATGTTCGAGGACGGTGAAATCCCGTCCCGGGAACTGCAACTCTATGATGGGCGACGGTTCGGGCGGACGGTCATCGAAGAAGACCTCGGCTTTCCGGAGCGAGTGGCTGAGCACGTAATCAACCACTACGACGAAAACCGGCCCGGTGTCCGCTACAACGTCCGCGAAATGCGGGCGAAGGTGCGCGCGGCCCAGAACGCCTGGAGCGACGAGATCGCGCGCATGGTGGGGCCCCATGCGTTCAGTCCACTGCAGGATGAACTGGACACCGCGGCTTAGCACAACTGGTCCCTGTCGGCGGTCTGCGCCGCAAGGCGATGGGGACCAAATCTTTTCGAGATTTGCCTAGCCCTTCGGCCTGACTAAAGCTGAAGTCCGACAAGGGGGGCTCTTGCCTGATTCTGGATTCTTCAGCGCTGGCGCACTGTTCAGCAGCGACTACCTCGCCGAGGCGATCAAGGCGACCACCGCCTATCGTCGGGTCGATGTGGTTGAACTTCGCGCGCGCCTAGACCAGATCGCTGCTTCCTTCCCTCAGAACGCCCGCACAAACGAGACCCAGACCGAGGATGACTTCATCTGGCCAGTGCTGGCGGCGTTGGGCTGGACGGAATGGCTACGCCAGCAGAATCTGACCGTCACCGGCCGCGACGACGTGCCCGACGGCCTGCTGTTCGCCGATGCCGACGCGAAGGCCGCCGCCAACGCGCAGGACGACCAGTGGCGCCGCTACGGCCATGGTCTCGCGGTGGTCGAGAGCAAGCGCTGGGCCCGCCCGCTGGACCGGGCGTCTGGCCGCGATGAGACCACCGCGCCATCGACGCAGATGCTGCGCTACCTGCGCCGAATTGACGACACCACCGGCGGCAAGCTGCGCTGGGGCATTCTGACCAATGGCGTGCGCTGGCGCCTCTATTGGGCAGGGGCGCGGTCGATCTCGGAGGAGTTTCTGGAGATCGACCTCGGCCGTATCCTGGCGCTGGACGGCCATGACGACCTGTTCGCCGACGACGAGGCCCGGGATCACTGGCTGCGGGTTTTCGCCGTCATGTTCGGTCGCGAGGCTTTCCTGCGGGACGGCGTCGATCATCGCTCCTTCCACGACCGCGCCCGAGCCGAGGCCGCATTCTACGAGGAGCGGGTCGCCGCCAGTCTGTCGCGCCTGGTGTTCGATCAGGTCTTCCCCGACCTCGCCAGAGCCCTCGCCGACTCGGCGCCCCAAGCCCCTTTGAACGAGGTCCGCGACGCCGCCCTGGTCCTCCTCTACCGGCTGCTGTTTCTGCTCTACGCCGAAGACCGCGACCTCCTCCCGGTCAATGACGGCCGTTACGACGACTACGCCCTGCGCCCGCTCCGGCTCGACATCGGCGAGCGGGTAAGCAACGGCGACACCTTCTCCACTTCGGCGGCAAGGGTGTGGTCGCACGTCTCCGACCTTTCGCGGATCATCGACAAGGGCGACGCCTCGGTCGGCATCCCGCCCTATAACGGCGGTCTGTTCGCCGGCACCGGCACGCCATTGCTGGCCGCCGCGCGCATCCCTGACAGCGTCATGGCCCCGGCGCTTGACGCCCTGTCCTATGAGCGCTCGACGGGCGAGCGGCGCTACATCAACTACCGTGACCTGTCGGTTCAGCAGTTGGGCTCCATCTACGAGCGGCTGCTGGAGTTCGAGATCGTTCGCGAGCCGGGCGAGGTTGGCGACACGGGCTATCTGACGGTCCGGCCCAACCTGTTCGCCCGCAAGAACTCAGGCAGTTACTACACCCCCGACGAACTGGTTGGCCTGATCCTCGACGAGACGCTGGAGCCGTTGATCGCCGAGCGTCGCGAGGCCTTCCGATCGGCCCTCGCCGCGCTGAACCCAAAAGATGGCGAAGACCTCCAGCGCCGAACCTTGCGTGAGGTCGATCCGGCCGAGGCCATCCTGTCACTGCGGGTCTGCGACCCGGCCATGGGTTCAGGGCACTTCCTGGTCAGCTTGGTCGACACCTTGGCCGACCACGTCCTCGACGCCATGGCCGAGGCTGCCGCCTTGGGCGGGGAAGTCGGCTACGTCTCGCCGTTGGCCGACAAGATCGAGGACATCCGCGCAACGATCTTGAAAAACGCCAGGGCCGCGAACTGGACGATCGACGAGGAGCAACTGGACGACCGGCACATCGTCCGCCGCATGGTGCTGAAGCGCTGCGTCTTCGGCGTCGACAAGAACCCGATGGCGGTCGAACTGGCCAAGGTGGCGCTGTGGCTGCACACCTTCACCGTCGGCGCGCCGCTGTCGTTCATCGACCACCACCTGCACGCGGGCGACAGCCTCTTCGGCCTGTGGGTGCGCGACGCCATCGACAAGGCCGGCGCGCTCGGGGGCGAACTTTTCTACAACGAAGCCCTGCGCAACGCCCAGCGGTCCGCCGAGGCGATGAAGACCATCGAGGCGCTGACCGACGTCGAGATCGCCGAGGCCCACCGCTCCGCCGCCATGTATGCCGACGTCGAACTGATGACCGGCGAACTGGACGGGTTTGTCAGCTTCATCCACGCCCTCGACTGGCTAAACCTGAACCGGTCTGAGAAGGGGTTGATCCGACTGTGGCTCGACGGTCGCTTCGGCGATCCCATCCCGATCGCGCGCGGCCGAAAGGTGCCGCAGGGCGGAATGGCCAAGGCGCAAGAAGTCGAGGCCTTCACCGACATCTGGCGCCGCGCCCGCGACCTGATCGCCGAGGAACGGTTCCTGAACTGGCAGATCAGCTTTCCCGGCGTCTGGGACGGGTGGGCCGGCAAGGACCGCAGCGGTGGCTTCGACGCCGTGGTCGGCAATCCACCTTGGGATCGCATCAAGCTGCAACAGGTCGAGTGGTTCGCCGCCCGCCGGCCGGAGATTGCGCTGGCGCAGCGGGCATCGGATCGGACGAAGATGATCGCCGCGCTAAAAAAGGCCGACGACCCGCTTCATGCCGACTTCGAGAAGGCCGAGGAGCGGGCGCTGGACACCGCGCGCATGGCGCGGGCTTCGGGTCATTTTCCCCTGCTCAGCCGGGGCGACATCAACCTCTACAGCCTCTTCGTCGAACGGGCACACGCCTTGGTGAAGCCCTCTGGCATGGTGGGACTGTTGACGCCCAGCGGCATCGCTTCTGACCTGTCGGCCAGCGCATTCTTCCGTGGTATCGCGACAGACGGGCACCTCAAGGCGCTTTACGACTTCGAAAACCGACGGCCAAGCTACGGCTTGGATGCCTTCTTCCCCGATGTCGACAGCCGGCTGAAATTCTGTGCCATGGTCGCCAGCCCCGGTCGAACCTTCGCGGCAGCGCGATGCGGCTTCTTTCTCCAGGCCGCCGACGAGACCCGCGACTCGAACCGCGTCTTTCCGATCACCGCCGCAGACTTCGCCAGGGTGAATCCCAATACGGGGACCGCGCCCGTCTTCCGCTCGCGGCGCGACATGGCGCTGATCACAGCGATCTATCAGCGGCTGCCGGTGCTAGTGAACCGGTCGAGCGGCGAGGCCGTGGCCACCTGGCCGATCCGATACGCCACCATGTTCCACATGACCAACGATAGCCATCAGTTCCGCACCCGCGTCGAACTGGAGGAGCGGGAGGCTGCCTGGGCCGTCGGCGGCAACCGGTTCCGGTCGGCGTCAGGTGAATGGCTGCCGCTTTACGCCGGGCGGATGATCCATCAATTCGACCACCGGGCGGCGTCGGTGACTGTCAACGCCGCCAATCTCCACAACGCTGCCATCAGCGGCGAGGTCACGGCCGAACAAAAAGCTGATCCCGCGTTCGTGCCGGAGCCGCAGTATTGGGTTCCGGAGCAATCGGTGCGCGAGATTACCGCGCAGACTTCCGTGGTCGCCTTCCGCGACATCGCTAGGCCGACCGATGCACGCACGATGATCGCCACCCTCGCTCCGAGGGCTGGCTTCGGAAACAAGGCTCCGTTGATCCTCTCGCGTGATGGTCTGCTCTCGACCAGAGATAGCGCTCTTTTGGTCGCGAACCTCAACGCCCTAGTCTTCGATTTCGTCGCGCGATCCAAGGTTCAAGGTGCGAACCTGAACTGGTTCATCGTCGAACAACTGCCTGTCGTCCCGCCCGCTGCCTACGACCGCGTCTTCGGCTCCAAGACCGCCCGCGACATCGTCCATGAAGCCGTCCTGGAGCTCAGCTACACCGCCCACGACCTTGCCCCTTTCGCTCGCGATCTGGGCCATGTCGACACGGACGGCGAGGCGTTGCCGCCCTTCGTCTGGGACGAGGATCGCCGGCTGATGCTGCGGGCCAAACTGGATGCGCTCTACTTCATCCTCTACGGCGTCTTCGATCCCGCCAACCCGGCCCAGAGCCGCGACGACATCCGCTACATCTACTCGACCTTCCCCATCGTCGAGCGTGAGGAGATCGCCAGATGGGGTGGCTACCGCAGCCGCGACTTGGCGCTGGCTTGGATCAACGCGTTGAAGGCCGGCGAGCCAGACGCGGTGATCGCAGGATGAAGGCGCCCTTCGTAGGCCGGGTTCCGCCCGCCGTGCCCGTGCCGGCCCCGGCAGCCGCGCCGCCGGCGGTGCCCGCACCTGAACCGGCGCCGGCCAAGACCCTCGTCCGTCGGCGCGGCAACAAGCTGGAGCGGTGGGAGATCGCGTTGATCAAGGCCATGATGGCCGACGGCCGCTGGCCGAACGATCAGGACATCCTCGCCTATTTCACACGGCCCACGCGTTCGGTGAACCACCGGGCGATCGCCGAAATCCGCAAGAAATCCAAACATGCGGGCGTGAAGCCATCCACCGCCGACGAACTGGAATCCTTCCTGGCTGCGTGGCCCGATGTGGACGGAGAAACCGGGCTAAGCCTGCAAGGCGACGAGCTGCTGATCAAGGCGCGCGAGGCCATGATCTCGGCTGTGCATACCTTCAACAGCGCCGGTCTGACGTTTCGGGCCGAACTATTTATCGTCACGGCCATAATCGCATGGACCTACCTCCTGCACGCCTGGTTCAAGCGGGAGGGCATCGACTACCGCCACACCAAAACGGAGAAGGGTGAGAAGGTCGTCATCAAGACGCCGAACGGCGCCGACAAATACTGGGAGTTGGCGCAGTGTCTGAAGCACGCCCGCAGCCCGGTCGAGCGGGGTGCCGCCGACAACCTGCTATTCCTGCTCGACCTCCGGCATGAGATCGAGCACCGATCGACCAACCGGATTGATGACGCTGTCAGCGCCAAGCTTCAGGCCTGCTGCATCAACTTCAACGACTTGATCAAGGCGCAGTTCGGGGCGCAATACGCCTTGGAGCGCCGGCTGCCGATCGCCCTCCAGTTCGTGACGTTCAGTCCCGATCAGCGCGCCTTGCTCAAGAAGGCGGGCGGGCTACCCCGACACGTCGAAACGATGATGGAGGGGTTCGAGCAGAAGCTGACGCCCGAGCAGCAGGAAGACCCCCGTTTCGCCTACCGCGTCTTCATGATCCACAAGACCGCGAACCGAGCCCCCGGTGCCGATCTGGCAGTCGAGTTGGTGCCCGCCGGATCAGAGGTCGCAGACAAGATCAACATGGCGCTGAAGGAAGTCGAGAAGCGCAAGTATCTCCCGGCCGAGGTTGTCGCCAAAGTTCGGGCCGAGGGCTGGAACCGGTTCACCATGGATAGCCACACCAGGCTCTGGAAGCGGCTGGCCGCCAAGGACCCTGCGAAGGGCTACGGCGCCATCGCCGTCGGCAAGCAGTGGTGTTGGTATGAGCCCTGGATCAACCGAGTGTTGGAGGAATGCAACGAGCACCCCGAGCGCTATCGCGCGCCGGCGGCCTAGTGGACGTTGAAGCGCTGGCCGGTCTGCGACATCCACGACCGCGCCGCGCCCGCGAAGAAGCCCTCCGTCTCGGCCTCGGCAACGCCGGCCGCACCTAGCCAGAATACGAACGCGGTATTCGCACCCAGCCAGCCGTCGATTTCTGCCCGGATCAGGGCCTCGAACGGACGACTGATAGCCTCCTCCGGCTCGCGCCCGATGAAAAGGGACACCCCCAAGCGCAGGTCGGATTCGGTGACGTCGCCGTGGAGATGGCTGTGGACGGCGCGACTTATACTGTCGACATGGGCCGAACCTAACAACGGCGTGCCGGCTGGTAGGCTGAACACTCCCACATCGCCGCGCTCGTGAATCCGGAACTCGCTGCGCAGGATCGCAGCGAACGCCCCGGGGCCGTTCGGAACCAAGGTGGCGTCGTCTTGTAGGCAGTGGGTATGGAACGAGATGGTGGGGGCGGTGTTGGGGAGGCTCACGTCAGGCCCTCCGGGCCTGACGTGTCGGGCGCGTCTGACGCCGCATGGTGTAGGGCATCCCTTCGAAGGCCTTGTGCTCCTTGCGGATCGTCCTGGCCTCGCGCGTGTTCGCAGCCATTTTCGACGCCATGTAGGTCAGCAGTTCCGACAACTGATAGCGGGGGTCCCGGCCCAGTCCGACGGAGTAGGCCGGCCCTTTGCCACGCAGCCGCCACTTGGAGAGCGTGCCCACCTCTACCCCGAGGTATTTCGCCGCTTCCGCCGGCGGGAGCCACCGGTCATCCAGCGGCGACAGATGGGGCACGTCACGTTCTTGGGCTTGCATGGCTTCCTCCTTGGTTCGTTGCACATCTCCTGTGGGTCAGTGCGAGTTGATACCGTTTCATCAAATCTTAACCGCGTCAGTTAGTCAAGTTATTTTTTCGCTCAGTTCTGTCGTTTGCGTTGTTAACACAGTAGTAAGGTTGGTGCCTGCTTAACGATTACTTGTGCGGCAGGGTGTCCGCCCCTTCGGAAAATCGCCGGAACCGCTGTTCCAGAAAATCCGAGATCACCTGCCACGGATTGCCGGGGTTCGGGTCCCTTGCCGCTTTCTCCCGGACCTCCGCCAGCAGCGCTTCGCGCTCCATGTAGGCGGCGACCGCTCGATACTCGGCTCTGCGGAAGGCCGGCCCTTTCAGGCTCAGCGACTGAATGTCAGCAAGCTTCCGGTTGCCCTTCAGTTTGTTGGCGTGGTCGCTGATAACGCGGACATTTCCGACGACGTAGCCTTGGTCGGGATCGATGCGATCCAGCGAGGGCGAGGCCCGTGAGCGGCTCTGGCCCACTTGAAGGGGAATCCCGAGCACAGGGCATCGGTCCGGAATGGCGATATCTTGCCGGCGAAGGGAGTAAGGGACCCCCTGCCGCCGGGCCCGCTCCCGCGCCCGCTCCAGGATCGTGCGGTGCGGATGGGTTCTCCGGCTGCGTCTCTGGTAGCTGCGCATGTAGGCCGCGTTGCATCGCCCGCAGGACTCGCGTTTGGTTGGCCTGCCGTGGATCGGACAAACAGAGCGGTCCGGGTTAACGTCCTTCATTAGCACCTCCCTCCTCGGGTTATGGTGCTAATTTGCAAATCTGGTGCTATTTGTCAATCATGAATCGCGACATTGAGCAGGCCAACGCCGTCGCTACTGTGACTGGAGCGCAACTGCGCGCCGCGCGCGGCCTGTTAAACATGTCGGTTTCGGACCTGTCCGAACGCACAGGCTTGGCTATCAATACGATCCGCAAGGCCGAGAAGACGAACGGTCCGGCAGAGGTTAGCGGCGCGACCACCAAGCTGCTCGTCACCACTCTTGAGGCGGCCGGCGTGATCTTCATCCCGGCGGATCAGCAGGGGGCCGGCGTGAGGCTGCAGTCGCCAGATCAGGAGCCGTTGCGCCGACGTCGAGACAAGGGAACGGCGTGAGTCGCCTCCAGTTCACGTCACGACCGTCCGCTACGGCCAGCAGCGGCTCCAACAGCAACTTGCTTGCGTGATCGTGAGGTCACGGCCATCCAACAGCGAGTGGGGCTCGGCCCCGGCTGAACCAGCTCTCCGCCAAGCCCCACAGGGCTAGAAGACTGTCAGCCGACCCTAACCGTCGTGGCCGACGAGGTGGCCGTTCGAAGGTGGGCCGGTAAACTGGTGCATAGGAAGGCCCTATCGGGTCCGAGCACTTCTATGACGCGCGCTTGCCAGTGATGGGGGACCCTCATCCGAGCCCCCTGAAGGGCAGCGAACAATGCCTCGGCCAGAGGGCCGGAGTTTCCGCCTTCATAAGGAAGCGTATCGAAGAGCAAGTCGGTCGTTGAGCGAATTTCGAGAGACGGGAACTTCCGCTTCCCGAGGGTTGTCGCCTTACGCTCGTCAATGAAGGCGATCGAGGATAGGCGCGCGGCCAAGGCGAGCGTCGCCGCTTCACCGTCATCGAGCGTGTCTGCCGTGCCTCCAGCTACCAGACCTAGATAAACGTCTTCGTCTTCTAAGGAGATTGGCAGAACGTGAACTTGCCCGGACCGCACTAGGGGGGACAGCTGGCCGAACGCATCGTGACCGTTCGTGCGCCCGCGTTCGAGTTCTCGTAGAGCCACTTCAGCGATTGCAATCGGCGCGTTCAGGGCACCTATAATATCAGTCAATCGCCCCGTCGCGACGAGGTTGATCCAGACGCTCGCATCCGCAATCTGCCCAGATGGCTCAGTGCTGTAGACGGGGGAGGCCATCGCCCACCTCCTCGTCTGCATCATAGGCGTCAATCAGTTCCCGCGCATGGACTCTGTCGATCTTCAATAGGCTTGCAACTTGGCCCTCCGAAAGCAGGCCCCGCTTCCAGGCCTCCGCCGCTAGCAGATGCAGCCGCAGGGAAACGGGACGTTCGGCGTCGCGGCCGCGAGGGTCAAATTCGGGCCCGTGTCCTAGGACTTGGTAAGCCTGTTCATTGGTGATGCCGCCAGTGCGGTCGAACCAGTCCCAAGTCCCGCTGGGAACAAGCTGTATGTCCTCAAGACGTCGGACTAGCGCTTCTCGCGAGACGCCGAACGCGTGCGCCAAGACAATCACGTGGCGCCGCGTCAGCTTGGCCGCACCCGCCGTAACGTCACGGAACATTACTTTGAGTGTCCGCGCGGGCGTCAGAAACGCTCGCGCGAAGGCGTTGGCGTAGCGCTCTTCACGGGTCTGCTCCGGCGGCCCCTCGTAGAGACTGTCCGGTGCTCTGCGCGTCGAAATATAGTGGCCCAGTTCATGGGCCGCCGTCTGAGCGCGCCGTTCTCTTGGATGGGCTGCGTTCAGCAGTATGCAGGGACCGGTAGCACCATCGTATGCGTAAAGACCGGCTATCTTGGACTCGAGGCGGCGGACGAAAACCCGAGCGCCTAATTGCAACTCAAGGATTGAGACCACGTCATGGATCGGTGCGTCGCCGATTCCTAACCACTGACGAAGTTCAAAGGCGTCTTCCTCTGCCTGGGCGAGCACGTTGCCCGGCAAGAGCGGTCGCTCAGGAGGCTCATTGCGGACACGCACGATGCCCAGGAGATCCTCCAACTCGATCTCCGACTTCACTAGGTCGGTCAACAGGGCCGCTGCGGGCTCCACCAAACCGTCGGTATTCTGTCCCCGCCTGAATCTAGGACGAAGGTCAACGCGGGCGGACTCACGGCGCAACAGGGCATTCAAGGTCGTGCCGTATAGAGCCGCCAAGGTCTGTAATTCGTCTACGCGAGGCCGGCGGCCACCCTGCTCAATGGCCACCAGGGTCGTGCGCGCGGCACCGATCGCAACGGCGGCCTGTGCCTGGGTGACCTTGGCGGCGTCTCGGGCGAGCCTGAGACGTTCACCCAGCATCACTGGATCGATTGCGAAAGGAGCGTCAGTCATGCAGCCACGCTGGCGGCATACCGACCAAGGAAAGAGTGCTCGCCTTGGGCGGTGACATACCGGCGCCATTCTTCTGCATGCCGGCCCAGCAGGGCCCGCACATGATCCAGAACAGCATCTTCGTCCTCGCCCAAAGCGTCCGCCGTCAGGCGCGCTACGCGCCGCACGAGCCGGGGTTGGGACGAAGGCGAAGCGAGGGCCGCAAGATTGTCCATATGCAAGACGCCAGCGATCCCGTGCTCCCTCAGAGCCGCCGTGTGTCGCTGGAAGGAAGTAGCAGCGCCAGAGCCGAAATCTGCCACAGCGAGATTTTCCCACACGTAGGTGTCGCGCGGCTCCTCGATCCCCGCCGTGAACATGCTTAGCCGACGCAGCATGCAGGCGGCACAAACGCCACATTGACGGCGAACCCCGTCAACCGAGACGTGTTGGGCGCTTTGCCAGCAAGAGCGAGTTCGCTTGAAGTCGGGTGGTCTTGCCAGTTTCATGGCGGCGGCCAAGGTCTCGCCCTTGGTGTGCCATATGCGCGGATATTCATAATGGATAGTGTGGTCAGTCAGGGCGCTGAACAGGCTTTCCATTTTTCGGCTGAAGGCGGGGTGGACCCGGTAGTCGGGATAGGCATGGGCCGTTCGCACCAGCACGGGTCCAAGCGCGCCTTGACCGCTTTCGGTAACAACGATGCGGGAAATGTTGGACATCGCTGCCGCTATCGCGGTCACCACCGCAAACTTGAACCCCCGGGACCTGGCCGACGACTCTGGGCTTGCCGGTGGCGACACCCGATAGGGGACGCGCGCGAACGGTTGGCGATCCTTGTTGACCGCCTTGCTGTCCACACCGCCGGAGCCCAGCCGAACCCGCACCAGTTCGCCCTGCTTGGCTTCGAGCGTAAGAGCGTGGACCGCCAACGAATCGAGGCCTTCGCTGTAAGGCATGATCAGCGCTCCAGCCGCTGGCAAGGGCAGCGTCACCTGCCGGGGCTCCGGCTCGGGGCGCTTTCGAGCTGCGAAATGGAACCGCCAAACGTCGCCAGTTAGAAAGCACAGGGCGTCTTCAAGGGACGTCAGAACCTCCTTCTTCCGCCACAGAGCAACGTCGTGCACGGCGATGCGGACGTCGAAGGTCCTTGCCCATCCCTGGGCAGGTCGTCGTTTGACTCTGTCGCAAAACTCTACGGCCGCCGCGACCACGAGGAGATCGTAAAGTCGCTCATCCCAGCGCGCAAAAAAGAACGCCTCTAGGTCCCGAGTGTCGAGATGAAGGTGCTGCCCCAACAACGCGGCCTTGGCACCAGGTCGGGGGGCGGTGCCGGCTTCGATCACATCGACGGTCAGCGGGACATCGGATGCCCGATAAGCGGAAACTCCGGTCATGGGAGCGCCGGCCCATCATCGAGCCCAGACCGATCAGGGACGGCAGGGATCGCGGTTCTCAAAGTTCCAGACGCAAGACCGGCCGCCAGGGCAGACACGCCCTCTCGCGCGTGTGCGAGCGCGTCCAACAGCCTTTTGCCGACTTGCGCGGCGCGGGCGTCGGGCACTCGGCGAAGGTAGTGTTCCACAACCGCGTGGATCGCTGCGTGGCCCCGGTCCTCTAGAGTCGCTTGGGCCCCCGCGACAAGCGCGCCGAGACCCGTCCTACCATCTCGAAGCGCATCACTGACCGCATCGACCAAGTCGGCCTCCATGGCAGACACTGCCGTCGACCGCAAAGCAGCAACCCGCTCCCGCGAGTCGTCGATCAGAACTGCCTGTTCCGGCGACAGGATTCCTCGGAGGCGGCGGATAAGCGCCTCCGTAATCTCACCCCGTGCGTCCGCTGCGAGGGCCGGCGCGATCCGCTCCGCAACCTCGTCGAACCCGTGCGCGCCGCAATCGGCGATCTCGCACACCTGCTTCCAAGCCCTTCTCAAGGGCAAACTCCTGTGGGGACCGTCGCTCATGAGCGCCTCCGCATGTCAGCCATACTGGGAGACGAAGCTGACATTGTCAATCACAATCTCAGCGGTATCTGACATCCTCACGCGCTGCTCGGCAGCCCAACGGTTGCGCCAAACTAGTGGGGTTTAAAACACACGGCCGAGATGCTATTAACGTGTGTCGTAACCCACACCTATGGAGCCGAAATGGAGCACCTTGTTTATCCGGCGATGCTGAGACCGATGAACGGCGGCAGCTATCACGCGACCTTCCCAGACCTTCCTGGATGTGCAGCTGAAGGCGAAGACATCGAGAGCGCCATCACGAACGCCGGCCAGGCTCTCTACGAGCATCTCCAGGCACTCGCGGAGAACGGCGAGGCGATTCCGGTCCCGCGCGACCTCAGCAATACCCTGGGAGCGGCCCGTCTGCCGGACGTCATCTGGGTTGCCATCGGCACAGCCGACCCACACGGGGCCGAACGGGTCAACGTTTACCTGCCGAAGTCGCTACTGAATGAGATCGAGCACTTCGGGTCCCGGAGCGGGGTCGATAATCGCTCAACTTTCTTCCGTTTGGCCGCCCGCCACTACATGGCGTCGGAGGGAGCAGTGCGTGCCAGTGCTGGATTGACAGAGGGGCAAGGGCGGAATC
The DNA here is from genome assembly GCF_042434805.1 of Brevundimonas balnearis. Classification (NCBI taxonomy): domain Bacteria; kingdom Pseudomonadati; phylum Pseudomonadota; class Alphaproteobacteria; order Caulobacterales; family Caulobacteraceae; genus Brevundimonas; species Brevundimonas balnearis. Next base: position 13,639 of record NZ_JBHLSW010000013.1, read on the forward strand.
TCACAACCTCGGATCACTGGTTTCGATATTGGCTGCCCTACTGCTACCATAAGCTGGAGCATAGCCGGAATAAGCACGTATGGCTGCCGCTAAACCGGAACTATAAACCTCTAGGTATCACATCCCGTGATCACGTCGACTATCACAACTACATCAACCAAGCTGTTGCGTTTGCTTCCGACCCCGCTACTTGGCGCGGAATCTGGGTGGATCGTCAATCTGCAGAGAACGGGAAACTCTATCTATACACCGACGGGCCGCGATATCGCGTCGACTATTTTGCTCGACTTGCTCGTGTCATGGCGCACCCCCAGCGCCTTGTGACGAAGCCCTCGCGCTGACGACCAATCCTAGCCATCGGGGCGGGAAAATGCTAAGTTCTCCTTGGCCTTTCTCGTTGCCCGCGCGGCGACACCCGTTTCAGTGGCACCCGCGGTGGCACAGGTGGCGGTGTCTATGCAGGGTTCGCGCAAGGGCTTGTCCAAGCGAGGTTTTTGCACCCCCTCCCGACCTAGATTTCCTATTGTTCGAGAAGGAAGAGGAAGGGGTTGGCGGACAAGAAAAGGCCCTCCGGATCGCTCCGGAGGGCCTTTTGTTTCAGATCATCGCGTC
>NZ_JBHLSW010000014.1:0-76644 GCF_042434805.1 Brevundimonas balnearis
CAGCCAATACAGGTCGCTCATATCCAGACTCCTCAGGAGCCTGAATCAGATCGAACGCCTCACATCAATGGGGCCTGAGCCTAACGGCGTTCCCAAATACTGTCGAGCCTGGTCCTCGACCAAGAGCCCTTCCGAGTTCGCGATTGCTCAATGACACTTGCCCCGTCTGTGGATTGACGTCGCCGAGTTCCGCAGCCTTGGACAAGAACGGCGAAATCGATTGTGCCCCGGCCGCATCCGCGTTCCAGTCCAGCGCGGTCTCCGGATCGGCGCAGGGGTCGGGCGGCTGTTCCTCGGGAACCGGATCGATGCCGCTGACATCGGGCTGATAGGGCTCATAGACCGGTCGCGAGGGGAAGGGGTCGCCTTCCCGGACGCGTCGCCGTCCCTTGACGACGATCTCGCCCACCGTGGTCACGTCGGTCATGCGCGCGTGCTCCCGTCGACCCTGGGAGCATGCCGGTCTCGCCCGCTCCGGACGAGTCACGGCCGCGTGAGGGCGCTTCGGCGCCTCAGCCCTCTTCGTCCCCCGCCAGGCCCATCATGTGGAAGCCGGCGTCGACGTGAACCACCTCGCCGGTCGTGGACAGGCCCAGGTCCGAGCACAGCCACAGGGCGCAGCCGGCGACGCCTTCCATGCTGGTGTCCTCCTTCATCGCCGACATGGCGCGCCCTTGCGCCAGCATGCCCCGGCCGCCGGAGATGCCGGCCAGCGACAGGGTGCGCATGGCGCCGGCCGAGATGGCGTTGACGCGGATGCCCTTCGGCCCCAGGTCGCGCGCCACATAGCGGGTCGCGGCCTCCAGCCCGGCCTTGGCCACGCCCATGGTGTTGTAGTTCGGGATGGCCCGCTCCGCGCCCAGATAGGTCATGGTGACGATCGAGCCGCCGTTCGGCATCAGCTTCGACGCCCGCCTGGACACGTCCACGAAGCTGAACACCGAGATGTTCATGGCCAGCAGGAAACTGTCGCGGGTGGTGTTGTCGACGAAGCTGCCCTGCAGCTCGTTCTTGTTGGCGAAGGCGACCGAGTGGACCACGAAGTCCAGCGTGCCGAAGGTCTTCTCGATCTCGGCGAAGGCGGCGTCCATGGAGGCGTCGTCGGTGACGTCGGCCTGGACGATCAGCTTGGCGTCGACGCTCTCGGCCAGCGGCCGTACCCGCCGCTCCAGCCCCTCGCCCAGGTAGGTGAAGGCCAGCTCCGCCCCCTGCGCCGCCAGCTGGGACGCGATCCCCCAGGCGATGGAGTTGGCGTTGGCCACCCCCATGATCAGGCCCTTCTTGCCCTTCATGAGCTCGCCCTTGGGCATGTTCCAGGCGCTTTCGCCAGCCATCGTCGTCTCCGTGTGCGCGGGCGTCCTGACGCGGATCAGCCCAGCTGTTCGTCCTTGGGCGGTGGGTTAGCAGGGGCGGCCTCGCCCTGCAAAGAGCCTCGCCCCAGCCGGTCGATCAGGGCCATGAGCGGGGTCGAGGTGATCCCGTGGACGACGATCGACGTCAGGATGATGAAGCCGGTGATGGCCCACAGCCGCTCGGAATCGCCGAAGTCGCCGTGATTGATGCCGTAGGCCAGGTAGTAGACCGACCCCAGGCCCCGGATGCCCAGATAGGCCAAGAGCACCCTGTCCCGGCGGGGCAGGGGAGAGCCGATCAAGGACAGGTAGCCCGCGACAGGACGCACGATGAACAGGATGGCCAGGCCGACGCCGACGTCGGTCCAGGTCAGGGCGTCCAGCAGGCCGTTGGCGAGCGCGCCGCCGAACAGCACCAGCAGCAGCATCATCAGCAGGCGTTCGATCTGCTCGGCGAAGTCGTGCATCTCCTCGTGGAAGTCGTCATCGCGCTCGGAGGCGCGGATCGTCAGGGCGCAGACGAAGACGGCGAGGAAGCCGTAGCCGTGCACGATCTCGGTCGCGGCATAGGCGATGAAGGTGGCGCCGATCGCCACCAGACCGTCGGCATGGCGCGAGATGCCGCGTTCGTGCGCGCGGAAGATCAGCCAGCCCATGGCCCTGCCGACCAGCCATCCCATGACGCCGCCGGCGACCAGCTTCCACGCCACGTCGATCGCCAGCCATTGTCCCAAGCCCTGGCCGGCCCAGGTCGTCGCGCCGGCCATCGAGACGAGGATGGCCAGGTTCACGAACGGAAAGGCCAGGGCGTCGTTCAACCCGGCCTCGGCCGTCAGGTTGAAGCGGACCTCATTGTCCTCGCCGGACCGGGGGGGGCCGGTCTGGACGTCGGAGGCCAGCACCGGATCGGTCGGCGCCATGGCCGCGCCGAGCAGCAGCGCCATGGCCAGGCTGAAGCCCAGCCCAATGACACCCAGCCAGGCGGTCGCGGCGATGGTCAGGGGCATGGCGACGGCCAGCAGCCGCCACGTCGGGCCCCAGCCCTTCAGGCTGACGGGCCGGTCCAGCTTCAGTCCCGCGCCCATCAGCGAGATGATGACGACCAGCTCCGTCAGCCGCTCGGTGATCGTATCCCAGGTGCGGGGATCGGGATCGAAGCCGATGACGTCCAGCGCGAAGACGCCGAAGCCCAGGCCGACGCAGATCATCGCCAGCGACAGCGGCAGCTGCTTCAGCCCCTTGGGCGCCCAGGACACCAGCAGGACCACGGCGCCGAGACCGAGCAGCAGCAGGATGTAGGGGTCGATTTCCAGTGGGTTAGTCAGACTGTTTCACTTCTACGCTTGCTTGATCGGACGGACTCCGATCACGATTCGAGTCAATCGGAACAGAAATAGAACATGTTGACATTCACGGCCGCTCCGGCTATATTCTATTCAAGTGGACTGGGCTTTTCTCGGTCGGCGCTGGGCTCCTGGGCGATCTCGGGGGCCCTTCTGCTTATGGGAACGCTTTCATTAGTATGAGCTCAGGCTTCAGAACGTCGAAGGCGCGGTTCCGGCTCCCACTGACACCCGGAGAAATCTACGCGTTTCAATCCCCAGCTACCGACGTTTGAGGCGATCCTTCGAAAGGTGAGTTCGAGATTGGCGTCCTCAGGACCTCCCCGGCGTTCAAATACGACGTGCTGAAGTCGGCCAGCCCGTCCGAGTTCCATCAGCCGCTCCATCGTTCGCTCCATGCAAAACAAGATAGCGATGTCGTAGGGGTTCCATGGAGAGGCATACCTCTGCGCGAGGCGGTCCTTGTGGATGACGGCGCTGATGATTTCGAACTCCGCCGCGTCCACGACCGCGTTGATGCGGTCGAGGAAGCCTGATCTCAGCTCGGCGTTCGTCCTCAGAAAGCCGAATGGCGGAGATTGCCTGCGGATATCCCGTTCGTGCAGGATGACTTGGTCGTGCCCGAAGTAGTCCAGCTTGAGCGCCTGTATCGCGGGCACGAGCGAGCCGACGTAGGCGTCCTTCTTCACCAGAACAAGAACGAGGACGAACACCGGGTAGGACGCCTCGAAAGACGCCAAGCCGTGATCGCCGCTCTCGTCGGCAAAGATCAGATAGTCCGAGAAGGGCAATTCCACAGAGGATGAGTGACCCAGACCCGTCAAGGTTTCTACACCTTGGAGAAGATCACCGTCCCGTTCGTCCCGCCGAAGCCGAAGCTGTTCGACATCACCGTCGTCAGTTCGCCGTCGTGGCGCTGGCGCAGGATGGGCATGCCCTCGAACTCCGGGTCGAGGTTTTCGATGTGGGCGCTCTCGGCGGCGAAGCCGTGGTGCAGCATCAACAGCGAATAGATCGCCTCCTGCGCCCCGGCCGCGCCCAGGCTGTGGCCCGTCAGCGACTTGGTCGAGGAGATCAGCGGGATGTCGTTTCCGAAGACGTTCCTGACCGCGCCCATCTCCTTGGAATCGCCGACCGGGGTCGAGGTGCCGTGGGGGTTCAGATAGTCGATCCTGCGCCCGCCGGCCTGTTCGATGGCGATCTTCATGCAGCGTTCGGCGCCCTCGCCCGAGGGGGCCACCATGTCGTGGCCGTCGGCGTTCGCGCCATAGCCCACGACCTCGGCGTAGATTCTGGCGCCCCGCGCCTTGGCCCGCTCGTACTCCTCCAGCACCACGATGCCCGCGCCGCCGGCGATGACGAAGCCGTCGCGGTCCTTGTCATAGGCGCGTGAGGCGACCGAGGGCCGGTCGTTGAAGTTCGACGACATGGCGCCCATGGCGTCGAACATGTTCGACATGGACCAGTCGATGTCCTCGACGCCGCCGGCGAAGACCACGTCCTGCTTGCCCCACTGGATCTGTTCGGCGCCCGCCCCGATGCAGTGGGCGCTGGTCGCGCAGGCCGAGCTGATGGAATAGTTCACGCCGCGCATCTGGAACCAGGTCGACAGCACCGCCGAAGGCCCCGACGCCATCGCCTTAGGCACCGCGAAGGGCCCGATGCGCTTGGGCGAGCCCTTCTCGATCGTGGTCTGGGCGGCCTGGAGGATGACCTGGGTCGAGGGGCCGCCCTCGCCGACGATCAGGCCGATGCGGTCGTGCTTGATCTCGTCCGGCGTCATGCCGGAATCCTTCAGCGCCTCCTCGAAGGCGATGTGGCCCCAGGCCGTGCCGTTGGCGAGGAACCGCGCCGCGCGGCGGTCGACCAGCGGCGCCCAGTCCTCGGCCGTCACCCCCAGCGAGGGCGGCGCCCAGACCTGGCTGCGAAAGCCGTGAGCGATGTGATCCGGCGCCGCGACCACGCCGGACTTCGCCGCGCGCAGGGAGGCCGTGACCTCGTCCTGGCCGGTGCCGATGGAGGAGACGATGCCCAGACCCGTGACGACGACACGTCGCATTCGCGAAAACCTTCCCTAGGAACTTTATGTGACATGGGCGGTCTGACGCCGCCCCTCAAGGTGACCGTCAGCCGCCGACCGGCTCGGCCGCGTCGGACGTCTGGGCCTGGAACAGACCCACGCGCATGTCCTGGCAGGTGTAGATCACCTGACCGTCCGCCTCGAGCACGCCGTCGGCGATGCCCATGACCAGACGCCGGTTGATGACCCGCTTCAGATGGACCTTGTAGACCACCTTCCGGATGTCCGGCGTGACCTGGCCGGTGAACTTCACCTCGCCGACCCCCAGCGCCCGGCCGCGTCCCGGCGCGCCGGTCCAGCCCAGGAAGAAGCCGACCAGCTGCCACATGGCGTCCAGGCCCAGGCAGCCCGGCATCACCGGGTCGTTGATGAAGTGGCACTGGAAGAACCAGAGGTCCGGATGGATGTCGAGTTCGGCCTCGACATAGCCCTTGCCGTGCTCGCCGCCGTCCATGGTGATGGAGGTGATGCGGTCGAACATCAGCATCGGCGGGGCCGGCAGCTGGGCGTTGCCGGGCCCGAACAGCTCGCCGCGGCCGGACGCCAGAAGCGCCTCGCGATCGAACGCGCCGGGATAGGGAGAGGTGGTCAAGCTTTCGCCTCCAGTGATCCTTGGGGGCCGTGCCTATACGACCACCGTGCCCGGCTCAACGTCGGACGGCGGAAGGCCTCACCGGACCCCGGGTCGCGAAAGCGCGTCGCAACGGGCCGTTTCCGCCGCGCCCCAGACCCGCCGGGCCTCGATCCAGCCCCTCAGCCGACCGTCCCGCACGCGGCACCAGCCGTCCTCGCAGTCGTCCACCGCGATGAGCGACCGCGGCGACAGGCGCGCGGCCAGTCGCGAGGCGTCGTCGGGCCGGGCGTGGACCGGCGCGGGCGCTCCGGCGGGATTGAAGGCCGTCCGGCGGCTGGACACCACGCTGCGGTGGACCCAGGCGACCGCGCCCTCCGGATCGCAGATCTTGCGCCATTCCCGGGTCTCGGCGACCACCTGCACCGGCAGGCGGGCGGCGCGATACTCCCACAGGATGCGGTAATCCAGCCCCGGCCCGGCGCGGGCCCGGACCTCGTCGGACTTCAGGCTCAGCCAGCGCGGCACCGGCAGGCCGGTCGGCGTGGGCCGCCCGTCGGGCAGGGTCGCGGTCGCCGACAGGGCGAGGCCGGTCAGGATCACGACGGGAAGGACGAGGACGCGGCGCATCTGGCTTTGGCGGGCGGCGGCGGCTTTGCTAGACACCCCTGGAACCCGCCGCGAGCGCGGGCCGGAGGAACGCCCCCAGATGTCGGCGCGTAAGCTTAAGGTCGTCTTAACCCGCCGCCTGCCGGACGCGGTCGAGACGCGCATGCGCGAGCTGTTCGACGCCGAGCTGAACCTCACCGACGCCCCCCTCGACCGGACCGCCCTGATCGAGGCCGTCCGGCGCGCGGACGTGCTGGTCCCGACCATCACCGACCGGATCGACGCGGAGCTGATCGGACTGGCGGGCGAGCAGCTCAGGATGATCGCCAACTTCGGCGCGGGCGTGGACCACATCGACGTGGAGGCGGCGGTCGGGCGCGGTCTGATCGTCACCAACACGCCGGGCGTCCTGACCGAGGACACCGCCGACCTGGCCATGAGCCTGATCCTGGCGGTCAGCCGCCGGATCGTGGAGGGCGCGGCGGTCATGGCCGAGGGCCGCTTCGCCGGCTGGACGCCGACCTGGATGTGCGGGCGCAAGCTCTGGGGCAAGCGGCTGGGGATCGTCGGCATGGGCCGCATCGGCCAGGCGCTCGCCCGCCGCGCCCGCGCCTTCGGCCTTCAGGTCCACTATCACAATCGAAAGCGCGTCTCGGCCGCCGTCGAGGAGGAGCTGTCGGCGACCTACTGGGACGACCTGGACCAGATGCTGTCGCGCATGGACATCGTCTCCCTCAACTGCCCGGCGACGAAGGAGACCCACCACCTGATGTCGGCCGAACGGCTGGCGCGGCTTCAGCCGCACGTCATCCTGATCAACACCGCGCGCGGCGAGCTGATCGACGAGGCGGCCCTCGCCGAGGCCGTCGACCGGAACCGCCTGGCGGGCGTCGGGCTGGACGTCTTCGAGCACGAGCCCGAGGTTCATCCCGGCCTGGTCGGCCGCCCCAATGTGGTGCTGCTGCCGCACCTGGGCTCCGCGACCCAGGAGGCGCGCCAGGACATGGGCGACCGGGTGATCCTGAACGTCATGACCTTCCAGAACGGCCACCGGCCCCCGGACCGCGTCATTCCCGCCATGCTCTGAGGCGAACCGTCCGCCCGGGAGCGGTCGCGGCTTAGAGGCGACGGAATTCGATGCTAGGCGTTAACCTGTCTGAACGCTGAAGCTGGAGACCGAACCTTGCGTCGTTTCCTCGTCTGGTCGGCCCTCGCCGCCCTGATCGGCCTGGTCCTCGCCATCGGCGGCTACTGGGCCTACTGGAACTTCTACGCCCGGTTCCAGCCGGTGACGATCTCGCGCGGCCAGGCCGAGATCCAGCGGCTGCTGGACGAGGCGTCCTGGGTCTCCGCCGGCGGCGGCGGCCAGCCGGTCTATGTCGTCACCTACCGCGAGAGCGCGGCCGGACAGCGCTACGAGGCCGAGGAGTTCGCCAAGCTGCGCGCCGGGGGCGCGGAGCCGCGCGTCATCGTCTTCGCCCGCGCCGACCGCGAGGGCCTGGCCCAGTCCACCCCCGCCGAGCGCGCCACCGTGGCCGAGCTCTGGCTGACCCGCGACTGGGACCTCTACGCCCGCTGGACCGCGACGCCGATCCGCAACTGGACCGCGGCGGGCGTGCCCTCGGCCGACGGCAACCTGGCGCGCTCGGCGGTGGTCGAGGCCAGCCGCGACTTCGTCGACCGCCTCGGCGCCCTGCTTCAGGAGGCCGGCGTGCCGAACGGCTATCCGATCGTGCTGTGGCGCGACCGCGAGGGCTATCTGAAGGCCTGCGCCTGTTCCGACGCCCGCTCCTGGGCCTTCATCCGCGACGACCTGGACGCGCCCGACGCCGTGGGCGTCCCCGCGCCCCCGCCGGTGGAGCCGGGCTCGCCGCCCCCGCCCTATCCAGAGGTCGGCCCGCTTCAGGACCCGCTGCCCGAGATCCCGGCCGAGCCCAGCGCGCCGCCCGAGGGCGTGGCCCCGCCGCCCGCCGACCGCACGCCCCCGCCCCCGCCCAAGGCCGAGCGGCAGGACGACACGACCTTCTTCTGAGGCTCAGAGCGCCTTGGCGCAGACGGAGGCCAGCCGCGCCACGTCGTCCTCGTCCTGGTACAGGCCGAAGCCGAAGCGGATGATGTCCTCGCGCACGTCGGTGACCACGTTCGCCTCCAGCAGCCTCGCCCGCCACGCCTGCGCGTCCGGGTGGCGCAGCGCCAGGAACCGCGCGCGGGGCTCGTCGCCGCTGACCGGGTTGACGATCTCCGCCTCGCCCAGCCGACCCGCGCCGCCCGACCGGATCAGGTCCTGGAACCGCGCCTGCAGCCCCCGCGCATGGTCCGCGATCGCCGCCGTGGTCAGCCCCTCGGCCGCCAGCATCCGCCGCACATGATTGAACCGGTAGAGGGCTGTGAAGTCATAGGTCGCGCCCCAGAACCGGCCCGCGTCGCGCCGATACCGGACCCCGCCCGGCGGCCCCTGCAGGTTGCCGAACTCGGCGAACCAGCCGGTGATCACCGGCCGCTCGCAGTAGCCGTCCGGCGCGTGCAGCATCCCGGCCCCCTCGCCGGTCATGGCGTATTTGTAGCCCCCGGTCACATAGAAGATCCGGTCCGCCACGGCCGACAGGTCCGTCGGCACGGCCATGAAGCCGTGATAGCCGTCCACGACCACCCACGGCCCCTCCGGCCGCGCCAGCGCCGCCAGCGCCTCGATCCCGTCGAAGCGCCAGCCCGAGCGGAAGAACACCTGGCTGACCACGATCAGGTCGAACCCGCCCGTGCGCGCCTGCGCCAGGAACCGCTCGTCCAGCGTCGCGATCGGCGCGGCCGGCACGCGGGTCACCACCGCCTCCCCCGCCTCCTCCCAGCGTTCGGCCTGGCGGCGGAAGGCGTGGAACTCCCCGTCGGTGGTCAGGATCCGCACCGGCCGCCGCGCCAGGCCGGAGACGATCCGCACCAGGAAGTCGTGGGTATTGCCCGCGAACACCACCGTGTTCGGATCCGGCAGGGACAGCTCCCCGGCCACATGCCCCTGCGCCTGCGGCAGCACCTCGTCGAACAGCAGGTCCCACTTGCGGTCCGCGTGCCGGTTGGCGTCCTCCCACGCCTTCGTCTGCCCCTCGAAGCTGGCGTCCGGCCACAGGTGATGGCTGTGCGCGGCGAAGTGCAGCCGCTCCGGGTTCAGCGCCAGCGCGCGCGAGAACAGGGACTTGAAGCTCAAGACGACGACCTCCCACGCCACGCGGCGGCGCGGCGGACCCCGTCGTCTTAAGGCCTCGGGCCCGTCAGGGGAATCGCCCCCGGCTCAGGCCCCGCCCGCCGCCTCCGCCGCCTCCGCCGCCTCGATCGCCATCCGGTCGGCCATGACGTCCATACGCTTCAGGATCGAGGTCTTCAGCGCCTCCAGCTCCTCCTCCGGCATCCCGGACGGCGCGGGCGGCGCGCCCTTCACCAGCCGCGCATAGCTCTCGGCCAGCCCCGCCAGAGCCTTGGCCTCGGCCCACAGCCGCCCGCGCATCGCCCGCCCCGACGCCAGGATCGCCATCCGCGCCAGGGCCGCCGGATCGCCCTCGTCCGCGTCCAGCGTCAGGCCCGCGAACAGCCGTGCGGCCACCGCCTCGGGGGCGTTCCTCCGCGCCTCCTCCAGCTCCGCCTCGCGCGCCAGCGCCTGGCGGATCGCCTGGGCGTCGCCCCAGTCGCGCTTGGTCGCCCCGTGCCGGGTCACACGCCTGCGGATCGCGTGCACCGAGACCCGCCACTTGCGCGCCAGGAAGGGCGCCGTCGCCCCCTCCCGATACTCCGTGACGATCAGCTCCCAGGTCGCCGTCGACAGCCGATAATGCGCCGGCCGATCCGCCGCGGGCGGCGGCGGGGCGGGACCTGTGAAAGCCTGGGTCATGCCCCATGGTCCGACGGCGCTGAGGGCTGGCAGTCGAAAGCCCCGGGGCGCGTCGCTGACCCCCACGACGGCGCGTCGGACGATGAAGGCGAAAAGGCTCAGCCCTTCGTTGTTTCCGCCCCTGACACCGAGTTAGCCGAGTCCCTGAAACGCGATGAGGGCCGCGTTGACCTCGCCCAACAGGGTCTCTTCCAGGACCCCGCATCGGGTCTGCACCCGGTCGCGGCGGATGGTCACGACCTTGTCGATCTGGATGGTGCTGGCCGCCTCCAGCCCATTGGCCTCGGTCGGTTCGACGGGCAACCTAAAGAACACGTCCTGTCGCGCCTCCGGATCGCTTGTGATCAGACAGAACTGGAGGCTGGCGTGATCGTCCAGCCCCTCGGCCTGGATCAGAAGGGCGGGGCGGGGCTTGTTGGTATAGGGGCCTTTCTCGGCGACGACCCAGATCTCGCCCCGCGCCGGGGTCACGGATCAAGCCCGCCGCTGACGGACTGGATGTATTCCGCCTCCTCGGCCAGGCGGATTTCGGCCGGGTCATCGCGGTGCCGTGCGATCCAGGCCTCGGCTTCCGCCATCATGCGGTCGCGCTCGGCCGGGTTTCGGCGCGCCAGACGCGGCGCGCGCGAGGCCGTGTCGTCCGGGCCCAGCAGGCGGTTCACCAGATCGTCGATCTCGCCGGAGACGCCGTCGTCGGTCAGGGCGCGACGGATCAGGCCGCGTGCGCGGGTGAACGGCTGGTCCGGATCGACCACAACCCGCGCGGCCAGGCTCTCGGCGCGCGCCCCGGCCCGCGCCAGGTCCTGATGCAGCGCGTCCCGCTCGTCGAAGCGGGGGATGGGCAGGGTGAAGAACAGCTTGTCGAAATCCCGCGCTCCCTGTTCGCCCCGCGACTGCATATGGGCGATCCGCATCCGCGCGGCGTCGCTGTTCAGGATGGCGGTCAGATAAGCGGCTTCGCTTAGGGTCTCGACGGTGGCCCAATAGAGCTTGTGTTCGATGATCGCTGACGGGTCTCGCACAATTGCGGCTGCCGGGAGTGTGCCAGAGGCACTGAAAGCTACCCGGATCAAACCGGGATTGGCTTGGTTGGACAGACCTCGTTGGAAGTTCCACCGCTCGACGAGAGACATCGCACCGGCACTTGAAGCGCCCCATAGTCTTTGCCCGTTCTCCATCCATCGGCTGAGATGGACAAATCCCCGGTTTGCCGCTGCGTCCGCGCCCAACATGTCCCCACCCGGCAGCATTGGGATCACACCCTCGCTGGCCGTGAGCACGCGGAAGGGCGCAATCGAGTCGCCGAGCAGGATCGGCCGCAGGAACTCAAGCTCCACCGGCCCTTCCAGACCGGGAAGATCACGCCAGGGCTTCTTCTCGAGTCTGGACCGCTTGCTCCGCACGATGGGCGCGGCCGAAGACACGCCCAGCCGTCCGCCAGCCACGCGCTCGACCAGGCACAGCATGCGCGGCACCAGGGTCGCGCCCTGACGGAACCTTTCCCGATAAGGCGACCCCGTCTTGAAGCTGACAACCGTGGGCGCCTCGGTGGCGTAGACGGTGATATAGCGCGCCGCCTCGGCCTCGCTGGCGTCCTTGCGCCCATTGGGCAGGCGACCGACGAAGGTCGTCGCCCTTGTCGGAATGGGCTTGGGCATGACGCTGCGGGTGGCGAACAGAACGCAGGTCGGCACCCGAAACAGGGGCTGGATGTCCTGATTGTCCAGAACCCAGGCCTGGTCGAAGGCGACGTGGGCGCCCGTCCAGCTGCCCGACCGGAACCCCTTGAACTGGCCCCGCGTCATGGCCGCGAGCGGCAGGACCATGGCGATCCGCCCGCCTGGCTGGCCGTCCAAGGGCGGCCTCAGATACAGCTCCGTGGTCCGCGCGAAGAACAGGCCCGACAGATCGGTCTGGGTGACCAGCTTGCTTTCGTCCTTGCCCGAGACCCAGACGCCCAGGTCCTTGCTCGACTGGCGGAACCGCTTCTGCATCGGCTTGGACATGTAGCGATAGGACAGCCACGGCGGATTGCCGACGATGACGTCCATCTTGGCCCCCTGCGACACCGCAATAGGCCGGCTCAGGTTGCGCGCCACAAACGTCCAGATGTGGTCCCGCCCGTGTTCCCTCAGCCGCTTGAAGTCGGCATAGGTCCGTTCCAGCGTCTTCAGCTCGTCCGCCCGCGCGCCTTGCCGCGCCGCCAGCGCGGAGAACGCCTCGACCGTGCGGCCCTGTTCGCCCGACTGGTCCATCAGGGCGGCGATGCGGTCGAAGTCGGCGGTGCGTTCGCACAGGCTCAGCGGAAACCGCAGGCTGGACCGCCCCATCAGCGGCATGGAGGGATCGGGCGGCACCTCCACGATCAGGTCCTGTTCCAGATGATCGCGCTGGACGTTCCATTGCAGGGCGTCGCCCAGGAACACCGGCACGGCGAACTCTCCATGCCGCTGGGTCAGGGCCGGTCCCAGCCCCAGCAGATAGGTCACCCGCGCAAAGATCACCGCGACCGGATGGACGTCGAAGCCATAGACCTGCTCGGACAGGGTGACGGCCATCTGCTCGACCGGCACGCCCTTCTTTTCCAGCGCCGCCCGCTTCAGCCGCAGGGTCTGGAACAGGAATGTGCCGGACCCGCAGGAGGGGTCCAGCACACGCTCGGTCGCCGCGTGGCGTACGGTGTTCCTCACAACCTTCGCGGCCAGCCAGTCGGGGGTGTAGTATTCGCCCAGATCATGCCGCTGCGCCGGGTCGATCAGGCTCTCATACAGGACCTTCAGCAGATCGACCTGGATGTCGCCCAGATCGAAACGGGCGGCGTGTTCGACCAGCTGTTCGACGATCCGTTCGCCCTCAGGCGCCAGCAGCAGCCACCCGAAGAAGTCGTCCTCGACCGCGCCGCGCACCCCGGCCTGATCGAAGCGGGACCCGTCCAAAAGCTCGCGGGGCGACTGGCCGTCGAACCCCATCGCGCCCGCCGCGATCGCCTTGGCCACGGTCACCAGGTAGGTGTGCTGCAGCCACAGGGCGTCGTCTTCGACCAGCTTGGTCTCGTCGCCATAGACGCTGCCCATGTGCCGCGCCCACAGCTGGCGCTTCAGCGCCGCCTCGGGGTTCAGGCGCACCTTGTCCCAAACCTCGGCCAGACGGGCTGAAACCCGCGCGAACGCCGTGCTTTCACGGCCCAGCTCGTTGATGATGTTCAGGGCGTCGGCCGGCAGGCGGTCCTGAACCGCCACCACACCTTCCAGCCAGGCGATCAGGTTGCGTGGCTTGTCCTTCTTGGTCTCGTGGCGGGTCAGTTCGCGCAGGCCCTCGCCGTCAGTCTCGAAGGCGATGAACTCGGCGCCATCCGTGGTCAGGCCGACGTATCGCTGGCCAGTCTCGGCCTCGCGTTGCGGCAGATAGCGCGACAGCTGGTGCTTGGCGTCGGCCAGCTCTCGCCTAAGGTCGGACTTGATCTCGATGATGGTTCGCCCCAGCAGGGCGTCGATCCGGCCCGCCACCTCGGGCACCTGCCGCTCGAAGTCGATCTGGGTCGAATCCGCGCCGAGCGCGTCCGTCAGCAGCCGGTGGACGAGGGTCCGCACCTTCTCGTGCTTGGGACGCCCCGCCAGCTCGGCGACCGTCTTCTCCAGGACCTCCGGGGCGATCATGGGCGAATCCTAAGGCGCGTTCGCGGCGCGCGCCACCTCAATCCCCATCCATCTTCAGGGCCGCGATGAACGCCTCCTGCGGGATCTCGACCTTGCCGAACTGGCGCATCCGCTTCTTGCCTTCCTTCTGCTTCTCCAGAAGCTTCTTCTTGCGGGTGGCGTCGCCGCCGTAGCATTTGGCGGTGACGTCCTTCCTCAGGGCGCGGACGGTCTCGCGGGCGATGATCTTGCCGCCGATGGCGGCCTGGATCGGAATCTGGAACAGGTGCTGGGGGATCAGGTCCTTCATCTTCTCGACCATGCCCCGGCCGCGCGTCTCGGCGCGTGAGCGGTGCACCAGCATCGACAGGGCGTCGACCGGCTCGCCGTTGACCAGGATCGACATCTTGACCAGGTCGCCGGGGCGGTAGTCCGACAGCTCGTAGTCGAAGCTGGCGTAGCCCTTCGAGATCGACTTCAGCCGGTCGTAGAAGTCGAACACCACCTCGTTCAGCGGCAGGTCGTAGACGACCATCGCCCGGCTGCCGACGTAGCTGAGCTCCTTCTGCTCGCCGCGGCGGTCCTGGCACAGCTTGATGACCCCGCCCAGGTATTCGTCGGGGGTGAAGATCGTCGCCTTGATCCACGGCTCGGCGATCTCGAGGATCTGCATCGGGTCGGGCATGTCGGCGGGGTTGTGCAACTCGATCTCGGAGCCGTCCCGGAGCTTCATCCTGTAGACCACCGACGGGGCGGTCGCGATCAGGTCCAGGTTGAACTCTCGGCTCAGCCGCTCCTGGATGATCTCCAGGTGCAGCAGGCCCAGGAACCCGCAGCGGAAGCCGAAGCCGAGCGCGGCCGAGGACTCCATCTCGTAGTTGAAGCTGGCGTCGTTCAGGCGCAGGCGCGCGATCGCGGCGCGCAGGTCCTCGAAGTCGGCGGCGTCGGTCGGGAACAGGCCGCAGAAGACCACCGACTGGACCTCCTTGAACCCCTTCAGCGGCTCGGCCGTGGGCCGCTTCTCGTCGGTGATGGTGTCGCCGACGGCGGCGTGGGCCACCTCCTTGATCTGGGCGGTGATGAAGCCGACCTCGCCGGGCCCCAGGCTTTCGACCGGGGTGTTCTTGGGCAGGAAGACGCCGACCCGGTCGACCAGGTGGGTCGTGCCGTTCTGCATGAACTTGACCCGCTGCCCGGCCTTCAGCACGCCGTCGAAGACCCGCACCAAGAGGACGACGCCCAGGTAGGGGTCGTACCAGGCGTCGACCAGCATGGCCTTCAGCGGCTTGTCGACGTCGCCCCTGGGCGGGGGCAGGCGGGTGACGATCGCCTCCAGCACCTCCTCGATGCCGAGGCCGGTCTTGGCCGAGCACTCGACCGCGTCCGAGGCGTCGATGCCGATGACCTCCTCGATCTGGGCCTTGACCCGTTCGGGCTCGGCGGCCGGCAGGTCGATCTTGTTCAGGACCGGCACGATCTCGTGGTTGTTGTCGATGGCCTGGTAGACGTTGGCGAGGGTCTGGGCCTCGACGCCCTGCGAGGCGTCCACCACCAGGATCGAGCCCTCGCACGCCGCCAGCGACCGGCTGACCTCATAGGCGAAGTCCACGTGGCCGGGCGTGTCCATCAGGTTCAGGACATAGGTCTCGCCGTCCTTGGCCTTGTAGTTCAGGCGCACCGTCTGCGCCTTGATGGTGATGCCCCGCTCCTGTTCGATCTCCATCGAATCAAGAACCTGTTCCCGCATTTCCCGCGCCGTCAGCCCGCCGGTGAACTGAATCAGCCGGTCCGACAGCGTCGATTTGCCGTGGTCGATGTGAGCGACCACCGAGAAATTCCGGATGCGCGAGATGGGGGGAGTCGTCATGCGGCGCCCGCTACCACGCCCGGCCCGCGCCGCCAATGTGACGAGCGCGACAAGGCCGCCGGCGCATTACAAGCCGGTAATGCGGCCTTGGCCCCGTTCCTGACCCACTCCGTTCAGTATATAGGAGCCCCGACCTCCCGAACGCCTCCCATGGGGATTTCCGCGTGATCGACTGGACAAGGGCGAGCGCCCTCGCGACCGCCTCCGCTCTGACGCTTCTGCTCGCGGCCTGCGGCGAGGGTGGGGCCGAGAAGGCCGATGCGGCCCCGGTGGCCAACCAGACCGTCACCGCCGCCACGGTCGCGGCGCTCGAGCTGCCGCGCACGGTGACGGCGTCCGGCACGATCTCGCCGTGGGAGGACGTTCGCGTGGGCGCCGAGACCGGCGGCCTGACGGCGACCCAGGTCTATGTCGAGGAAGGCCAGTACGTGCGGCAGGGCCAGGTGCTGGTCCAGCTGAACGACGACCTCCTGCAGGCCGACGTCCGCTCGCAGCAGGCGTCAGTGGCGCAGGCCGAGGCCAATCTCGCACGGGAGACCGCCGAGCTGGGCCGGGCGCGGGAGCTGCGCGAACGGGGCTTCCTGTCCCAGGCGTCGCTGGACCAGGCGGTGTCGGAGGAACGGTCGGCCCGGGCGACGCTGGATCAGGCCCGCGCCCAGCTGTCGGCGACCCGTACGCGACTGGAGCAGACGCGGGTGCGCGCCCCGGTCGCGGGCCTGGTGTCGGCCCGCAGCGTCACTCGGGGCCAGATCGTGCAGGCGGGGACGGAGCTGTTCCGCCTGGTGCGCGACGGCCGCGTCGAGCTGGACGCCCAGGTGCCGGAGGCGGAGCTTCGCCTCGTGCGGGCCGGCCAGCCGGCGACCGTGACCTCCGACCAGACGGGCTCGACCACCGGCACGGTCCGCATCGTCACGCCCCAGGTCGATCCCCAGACCCGCCTCGGCGTGGCGCGCATCTCCGTGCCCGCCGCCTCCGGCCTGCGCCCCGGCATGTTCGCCCGGGCGGAGATCAACGTCGGCGCTCAGCCGTCGCTGGTGATCCCCTCCTCGGCGATCGTGTACCGCGAGGGCCAGGCGGGCGTTTATGTCATCGGCCGGGGCGACGTCGTCTCGTTCACCGCCGTGCAGCCCGGCGTGCGCCAGGGCGACCTCCTGGCGATCAACTCCGGCCTGACCGCCGGCCAGCGGGTGGTGGTGCAGGGCGCCGGCTTCCTGGGCGAGGGCGATCGTGTCCGTATCGTCGCGCCGGTGACCCGCGACGCCGCGACGGCCGCCGCGCGCCAGGCCGCGACGGCGGATCAGGGCTGAGCCCCGGGACCCGGCCATGAACTTCAACAACATCTCCTCCTGGTCGATCCGCAACCCGATCCCGATCGTGCTGCTGTTCGTGGTCCTGACGATCGCGGGCCTGATCAGCTACGGCCGGCTGCCGGTGAACAACTTCCCCAACGTCGATCTGCCCGTGGTGGCGGTGACGGTGGTTCAGTCGGGCGCGGCCCCGACCGAACTGGAGACGCAGGTCACGCGGCTGGTCGAGGACGCGGTCGCGGGCCTCGGCGACGTCGACGAGATCACCTCGGTCATCAACGACTCGGCCTCCACGACCTCGATCACCTTTGAACTCGGCGTGGACCTGGAGAAGGCGACCAACGACGTCAGAAACGCCATCGCCGGCATCCGCCAGAACCTGCCCGCCGACGTGCAGGAGCCGATCGTCCAGCGGATCGAGTTCACCCAGTTCCCGATCGCCACCTATGTGGTGCGCGCGCCGGGCATGAGCCCGGAAGAGCTCAGCTGGTTCGTCGACAACACCGTCGCCAAGCGCATGCTGTCCGTGGAGGGCGTCAGCCAGGTCAGCCGCGACGGCGGGGTGAACCGCGAGATCCGCATCAAGCTCGACCCGGAGAAGCTGGCCGCCCAGGGCGTCAGCGCCGCGGCCGTCTCCAACCAGCTGCGCGCTCAGAATATCAACCTGCCCGGCGGCCGGGGGGAGATCGGGGGCGAGGAGCAGGCGATCCGCACCCTGGGCTCGGCCCCTTCGGTCGAGGCGCTGCGCGAGACCCTCATTCCCGTCGGCGGCCGCTCAGTGCGCCTTGGCGACCTGGGCGAGGTCACCGACGAATGGTCAGAGCCGCGCGGCCGCGCCCGTTTCAACGGCCAGGAGGTGGTGGGTTTCTCCATCAGCCGTTCCCGGGGCTCGTCCGAGCTCGACGTCTATGAGACCACCAAAGAGGAGATCGCCCGGCTGGACGCGGAGAGGGACGACCTCACCATCGAGGAGGTCACCAACACCACCCAGGACGTGATCAACAACTTCCACGCCTCGGTCGAGGCGCTGCTGCTCGGCGCCGGCCTGGCCGTGGCCGTGGTTTTCATCTTCCTCAGGGACTGGCGCGCGACCTTCATCGCGGCGGTCGCCATGCCGCTGTCCCTGATCCCGACCTTCCTGATCATGGACCTGACGGGCCAGTCGCTGAACGTCGTGACGCTGCTGGCGCTGTCGCTGACCATCGGCATCCTCGTCGATGACGCGATCGTCGAGATAGAGAACATCGTCCGGCACATACGTGACGGGAAGGCCCCCTATCCCGCCGCCATCGAGGCGGCCGACGAGATCGGCCTGGCGGTCATCGCCACGACGGCCACCCTGATCGCCGTGTTCGCGCCCACCGGCTTCATGCCCGGCGTGGTCGGCCAGTTCTTCAAGAGCTTCGCCATCGCCGCCTGCGTCAGCGTGTTCTTCTCGCTGGTCGTGGCCCGCACCCTCACCCCCCTGATGGGCGCCTACATGCTCAAGGCCGACCAGGGCAAGGAGCACGCCGATCCCGCGTGGATGACGCGTTATCTGAGGATCCTGGCCTGGTCGCTGGGCGACGCGGGCCGCGATCCCGGCGCGCCGAAGCCCCGCCGGTCGCTGCGCCAGCGCGCGATGGGCCGGGTCCGCGACCACCGCGTCTGGGTCATGTTCGGGGGTTCGCTGTTCTTCGTCGGCTCGCTGGTGCTGGCGGCCATGCTGCCGTTCGAGTTCATCCCGGCCGAGGACGTCTCCCGCTCCAACATCACCGTGCAGCTGCCGCCCGGCTCGACCCTGGCGGAGACCGATGCGGTGGTTCAGCGGGTCAACGCCGAGCTGCTGGAACGCCCGGAGGTCCGGTCGGTCTACGCCTCGATCGGCTCGGCCACGACCAGCTTCGGGCCCGGCGGCGGCTCGAGCGCCGGCGAGGTGCGCCGCGCCTCGATCACGGTCAATCTGGTCAAGAAGAGCGAGCGCTCCATCCGCCAGCAGGCCTTCGAGCAGGAGATGGGCCCGCTGTTGCGCGCTATCCCCGGCGCCCGCGTCCAGTTCGGTCAGGAAGGCGGCGGCGGCGGCCTGGTCTCCATCGCCCTGGTCGGCGACGATCCCGATCAGCTGCAGGAGACCGCCGCGGCGCTGGAGCGCGAGATGCGCGGCGTGCCGGGCCTGGCCAACGTCATCTCGTCGGCCGCGCTCGTGCGGCCCGAAATCCTGATCACGCCCAAGCCCGACGTGGGCGCGCTGCAAGGCGTCTCGAACGCCGACATCAGCTCGGTGGCCCGTGTCGCCACCCTCGGCGACGCCGATCAGCTGCTGCCCAAGTTCAACCTCGGCGATCGCCAGATCCCCATCCGGGTCATGCTGCGCGAGAGCGCGCGCGAGGATCTGGCCTATCTGGAGAACCTGCAGGTGCCGACCGCGTCGGGCGCCACCGTGCCGCTGAGCTCCGTCGCCGACATCAGCTTCGGCGCCGGTCCCAACCAGATCGATCGCCTGGACCGCCAGCGTGTGGCGCGCCTGACCGCCGAGCTGAACGGCATCACCCTGGGCCAGGCGTCCCAGCGCGTGAACGACCTGCCGACGATGCGGAACCTGCCTGACGGCGTGCGTCAGGCGGTCTCGGGCGAGCTGGAGAACCTTCAGGAGACGGCGTCGGGTTTCATGTTCGCCATCGTGACCGGCATCCTGCTGATGTACATCGTGCTGGTCCTGCTGTTCAAAAGCTTCTTCCACCCCATCACCATCCTGGCGGCCCTGCCCGTGTCGTTCGGCGGGGCGTTCTTCCTGCTGCTGGTGACGGGCAAGGCGCTGTCCATGCCGGCGCTGATCGGCATCATCATGCTGACCGGTATTGCGGCGAAGAACTCGATCCTGCTGGTCGATTACGCGATCATCGCCATGCAGCGCGGCATGAGCCGGCGCGAGGCGATCATGGACGCCGCCCACAAGCGGGCTCGGCCCATCATCATGACGACCATGGCCATGGGTCTGGGCATGCTGCCGATCGCCGTGGCGCTGGGGGAGGGCACCGAGTTCCGCAGTCCGATGGCCGTCGCCGTGATCGGCGGCCTGATCACCTCGACCGCGCTGTCGCTGGTGTTCGTGCCGGCGGCCTTCAGCCTGATCGACGGCCTGAAGACGCGCATCGAAAAGCGCCTGGCGCGCTTCACCCACGGCCAGCACGCGGCGGAGACCCCCAAGCCCGCCGAATGAGCGGTCGCGGAGCGCCGCTCTCGCAACGGGGCCTTAAGCATTAACGGTGATGGTCCGGGTCTCTCATTCGGGAACCCGGACCAAGCATGTTCCAGATCATCGGCATCGTCGTGCTGTTCGCCATGGTGTTCGGCGGCTACACCATCGCCGGCGGCAAGATGGGCGTCATCCTGCACTCGCTGCCCTACGAGATGATGATGATCGGCGGCGCCGCCATCGCCGCGCTGCTGATCTCCAACGCGCCGTCCACGCTGAAGGGCGTCGCGGCGGGCTTCGGCAAGGTCTTCGCCGGCCCGAAGTGGAAGAAGCAGGACTACAAGGACCTGCTGTCCCTGCTGTTCCAGCTCACCAAGACGATGAAGTCCAAGGGCGTGATCGCCCTGGAAAGCCACATCGAGAAGCCGGGCGAGAGCACCATCTTCCAGAAGTATCCCAAGGTGTTGAAGGACCACTTCGCCACGGACTTCATCTGCGACACCCTGCGCATGATGACCATGAACCTCGAGGATCCGCACCAGATCGAGGACGCCATGGAGAAGCAGCTGGAGAAGCACCACCACGAGGCGCTGGCGCCGGCGCACGCGCTGCAGAACATGGCCGACGCCCTGCCGGCGCTGGGCATCGTCGCGGCGGTGCTGGGGGTCATCAAAACCATGGCCGCGATCACCGAGCCGCCCGAAGTGCTGGGCGGCATGATCGGCGGCGCGCTGGTCGGCACCTTCCTCGGGGTGTTCCTGGCCTATGGGCTGGTCGGGCCTCTGGCGGCGCGCCTGAAGGAGATCATCGACGGCGACGCCGCCTACTACAAGATCATCCAGTCGGTGCTGGTGGCCCACCTGCACGGCAACGCGGCGCAGATCTCGGTCGAGATCGGCCGGGGCGACATCCCTTCCACCGCCCAGCCCAGCTTCGCCGAGATGGAGGAAGCGCTGCAGAACGCCCCGACCGACGCCGGATAGTACGGGCTTCTCGCGCCGCGGATCACGGTCGATCACGGGCGGCGGAACACTCCGGTGCGACCGGGGTTCACGTCCCATCACGACCGCGTGCGCGCCGTAGACGCGGCGCCCGGCATCGGGCCGCGCGGCGTAACGGAGGACGCCCCATGAAACTGACCGCCATCACCCTGGCCTCGGTCGCCGCCCTGGCTCTGGCCGCCTGCCAGCCGGCCGACGACTCGGCCCAGAACGAAAGCGCCATGACGGCGGAGGACAGCGCGGCTGACAGCTATGCCGCCCCGCCCGCCGCGACCGACCCGATGACGGCGCCGCCCGCCGACACGACGAACCCCAACGATCCGAACGCGGGAACACCGCCGATCGACACGCCGCCGGCCACCGACGGCGGAACCAATCCCGACGGCATGGGCGCGACTCCGTCGGCGCCGCAGTGATTTCAGCGCGGGCGT
This sequence comes from Brevundimonas balnearis, assembly GCF_042434805.1. Lineage (NCBI taxonomy): Bacteria > Pseudomonadati > Pseudomonadota > Alphaproteobacteria > Caulobacterales > Caulobacteraceae > Brevundimonas > Brevundimonas balnearis. Next base: position 21,249 of record NZ_JBHLSW010000014.1, read on the forward strand.
AATCACGAAGCCGTGAGCTTTTCGCTTGCCGAGGGGCTCACGGTTCCGTTATCAGAGGGGTGCGGGGATTCATGACCTCGCTCACCCTTCTGAAGGATACACCCATGCGCATCGTCGCTCTGATCGCCGCCTCGGCCGCCCTGGCCGTCGCCGCCTGCCAGCCGGCCGCCGAAGAAGCCCCGGCCGCCGAAGCCGAAGCCGCCGCCGACACGGCCGCTGACGCCGCCGCCACCGCCGAAGACGCCGCCACCGACGCCGCCGCCGCCGCCGGCGAAGCCGCCGCCGCCGCCGAAGGCGCGATGGCTCCGGAAGCCGCTCCGGCCGCTGAAGGCGCCATGGCGCCGGCCGCTCCGGCCGCCGAGTAATCGCTTTTCGCGATCCGCGGTCCTTCGGGATCGCAGCGGAAGGGGGTCGTCTTCGGACGGCCCCCTTTTTCGTGCGCGGGATCGAGGGCAAGAGGCGGCCATGAGCGACCCCGCCGATCTGGACTGGACGCCCGAGGGCGCGCCGGTCTCGCGCCGTTTCGGCGACGTCTACTTCTCGCGCGAGGACGGACTGGCGGAGAGTCGGGCCGTCTTCCTGGCGGGATGCGGCCTGCCGCAGGCCTGGGCGGGCCGCGACCGGTTCGTCGTGGCCGAGCTCGGCTTCGGCACCGGCCTGAACATCGCCGCCCTCCTTGATCTGTGGTCGCGAGCCGGCCCCGCAGGGGGGCGGTTGCACGTCTTCTCGGTCGAGGCGCACCCCCTGTCGCGCCACGCCGCGGCCCGGGCGCTCGCGGCATGGCCCGAGATCGCCGCATCGACGCGGCGCCTGCTGGACGCCTGGCCGGCGTCCACGCCAGGCTTTCATCGCGTGGATATGCCGGACCTTCGCGTGACCCTAGATCTGGCCGTCGGCGACGCCGCCTGGGCGCTGCGGCAATGGTCGGGACCGGCCGACGCCTGGTTCCTCGACGGCTTCGCCCCCTCCGCCAATCCCGCCATGTGGTCGGACGCCGTGCTCGACGCGGTGGCGGCGCGATCCGCGCCCGGCGCCCGGCTGGGCACCTTCACCGTCGCCGGCGCCGTCCGTCGCGGCCTTCAGGCGCGGGGCTTCCAGGTCGACAAGCGCCCGGGACACGGCCGCAAGCGCGAGCGGCTCGAGGCGGTCGCCCCGCCGGGCCCGCTGTCCAGGCCCCCGGAGCGGATCGTGGTGATCGGCGCGGGGATCGCCGGCCAGTCCGTCGCCAGGGCCCTGAGCGACGCGGGCCGCACCCCGCTGATCATCGACGCGCAGGCCCCGGGTTCCGGCGCGTCCGGCTTCCCGGCGGCCCTCGTCACCCCCCGGCTCGACGCGGGCGATGCGCGCATCGCCGGTCTCTACGCCCAGGCGCTCGAGCGCGCCGGCCGCCTCTATCGCGCGATCCCCGACGCGGTGATCCGCGAAGGCGTGCTGCAACTGGCCTCCATCGACCGCGACGCCGCCCGGTTCGTCAGGGTGGCGGCCCAGGCCCACTGGGACGGCGCGATGCGGCCCCTCGACGCCCGCGAGACGTCGCGCCGTGTCGAAGAGGCGCTCGACGCGAGCGGGCTCTGGATGGAAGGGGCCATGGCGGTGCGGCCCTCGGCGATCCGCCAGGCCTGGCTGCGAGACGTGGAGGTCGCGCGCCGCGCGGTGGTCGGGCTGGAGCCGCACGACGAAGGCTGGCGTGTGGTCTGCGCCGACGCGTCGCCCATCCTCACCGACGCGGTGGTCATGACCGCCGGGTGGGGCGTCGCCGACCTCCTTCCCCAGCTGGGGCTGTCGCCGGTGGCGGGACAGGCGGACTGGGTCGAGGGCGTTTCGGCGCCCGTCGCGGTCGCGTGGGGCGGCTATGCGGTTCCCACCGGCGGCGGCCTGCTCTGGGGCGCCACCCATGACCGCGGCGTCGCGGAGCCGACGGTCTCGGACGCGGCCAGCGCCCGCAACCTGGCGACCTTGCGCGCCCGTCTGCCCGGTCTGGCGCTGCATATCCCGGAGTGGCCCGCCGGGCGCCGCGCCGCCGTTCGCGCCACGACCTCGGACCGCCTGCCGCTCGCGGGAGCGGTTCCGGGCCGGGCCGGGGTCTTCGTGCTGGGAGGTCTGGGGTCGCGGGGATTCACCGCGGCGCCCCTGCTCGGCGAGCACCTCGCGGCCCGCATCATCGGGGCCCCCTCGCCCCTGCCGTCCGGGTTCGCCGCGCTCGTGGATCCCGAGCGGCCGAACCGACGGAGCGAAACGTTCATCTCAGGTTCAGCCACGAAAAGGCCATAAGTCAGCCCTCGCAGCGAAAGGCCTTCCCATGCGTACGCTCACCCTCAGCGTTCTGACGGCGTCCGGGCTCCTGGGCGCCTGCGCGCCAACCGGAGGACCGTCGCCGCAGGCCATGGCCGACGGTCCGCCGATGACCACCTGCTTCTGTCCGCAACAGATCCGGAACTTCCGCAGCGATCAGGACCGCACTCTGTATGTCAAGGTGGCGCGCGACGCGGTGTTCGAACTGGACGCCATCGGCTCCTGCCCGGACCTGGGCAGCGCCATCGCCATCGAGGTCAGGCCCCGGTTCGGCGGCTCGGATCGCCTGTGCCAGAGCGACGACGCCCAGGTGGTGATCCGGCGCCCCTCTCCGACCTTCTCCGGCCCTTGCTACGTTCGGGTCGCGGAACGACTCACGCCCGAACAGGTGGCGGCCCTCCCTGACCGGGCGCGACCCTAGAGCCTGATCGGCTTAAGCGGAATCGCTTCGCGATTCCGCTTGCGTCGTGAATCAGGCTCTCACTCAAAACTGGACCGAAATCTGAACCCAGTTGGACTGCGTCCAACTGAACCGATTTCGGTCTAGCCCTTCTGGGCGTAGCCCAGGCGCCGGTTCAGCTTCTCGATGAGGTCGATGGCCGTCTCGGCCACGACCGACCCCGGCGGATAGACGGCGGCGACGCCAGCGTCGAGCAGCGGCTGGATGTCGGCGGGCGGGATCACGCCGCCGACCACCACCATGATGTCCTCGCGACCCAGCTTCTTCAACTCCGCGATCAGCTGCGGCGCGAGCGTCAGGTGCCCGGCCGCCAGAGACGAGGCGCCGACCACATGGGCGCCTTCCGCCACCGCCTGGCGCGCGGCCTCCTCCGGCGTCTGGAACAGCGGCCCGGCGACCGCGTCCATGCCGAGGTCGCCATAGGCGGTCGCCACCACCTTCTGGCCCCGGTCATGCCCGTCCTGGCCGAGCTTGGCGATCAGGATCCTGGGCGGGCCGCCGTCATTCTCGACGAAGGCCGCCACCATCTCGCGCGCGCGGCTGACACGGGCGTCCGCGCCCGCCTCGCGGCCATAGACGCCCGAGACGGTCTTGACCTCGGCCACATGCCTCCCGAACGCCGCCTCGAGCGCGTCCGAGATCTCCCCCACCGTCGCCTTGGCCCGCGCCGCCCGGACCGACAGCTCAAGCAGATTGGCGGTCCCCCGCGCGCCCTCGGTCAGGGCATGCAGCGCGGCTTGCGTCGCCGTCTCGTCCCGTTCGGCGCGGAGCCGCTTCAGCTTCTCGATCTGGCGCGCCCGCACCTCGGCGTTGTCGACCTTCAGGACCGGGATGTCGTCGACCTGATCCGACAGGTAGCGGTTCACCCCCACCACCGTCTGCTGGCCAGTGTCGATGCGCGCCTGGGTCCTGGCGGCCGCCTCCTCGATCCTCAGCTTGGGCACGCCCGCCTCGATGGCCCTGGCCATGCCGCCCAAGGCCTGGACCTCGGCCATGTGCGCGCGGGCCCGCTCGGCCAACTCGTGGGTCAGACGCTCGACGTAGAAGCTGCCGCCCCAAGGGTCGATGACGCGGGTCAGCCCGGTCTCAAACTGCAGCAGCAGTTGGGTGTTGCGGGCGATCCGGGCCGAGAAGTCCGTCGGCAGGGCCAGCGCCTCGTCAAGCGAGTTGGTGTGCAGGCTCTGTGTCTGGCCGCCCGCCGCCGCCATGGCCTCGACCATGGTGCGGCTCACGTTGTTGAACACGTCCTGCGCCGCCAGCGACCAGCCGGAGGTCTGGCAGTGCGCGCGCAACGACAGGGACCGGGGGTCCTTCGGCGCGAACTCCCGCGCCACCGCCTCGGCCCACAGCAGGCGGCCGGCGCGCAGCTTGGCCACCTCCATGAAGTAGTTCATGCCGATGGCCCAGAAGAACGACAGGCGCGGCGCGAAGGCGTCCACGTCCAGCCCCGACGCCGCCCCCGCGCGGATGTATTCGATGCCGTCGGACAGGGTGTAGGCCAGCTCCAGGTCCGCCGAGGCCCCGGCCTCCTGCATGTGGTAGCCGCTGATCGAGATAGAGTTGAAGCGCGGCGTCTCCTTCGCGGTCCAGGCGAAGATGTCGGCGATGATCCGCATCGAGGGCGCCGGCGGATAGATGTAGGTGTTCCTGACCATGAACTCCTTGAGGATGTCGTTCTGGATGGTCCCGGTCAGGGCCGCGTGCGGCACGCCCTGCTCCTCGGCCGCGACGACATAGAGGGCGAGCACCGGCAGCACCGCCCCGTTCATGGTCATGGACACGCTCATCTGGTCGAGCGGAATGTCGTCGAACAGGGTGCGCATGTCGTAGATGGAGTCGATGGCCACCCCCGCCATGCCCACGTCGCCGGCGACGCGAGGGTGGTCGGAATCGTAGCCCCGGTGCGTGGCCAGATCGAAGGCGATCGAGAGCCCCTTCTGACCGGCGGCGAGGTTTCGCCGATAGAAGGCGTTGGACTCCTCCGCCGTGGAGAAGCCCGCGTACTGGCGGATCGTCCAGGGCGCGCCCGCGTACATGGTCGGATAGGGGCCGCGCAGGTAGGGGGCGATGCCGGGCAGGCCGTGGATGAAATCCAGCCCCTCTAGCGCGTCCGGACCATAGGCCGAGGCGACCTCGACCCCCTCCGGCGTGGACCAGGGCGGGCGAGCGGGCCCGGCCGCGATCGAGCCCGCATTCAGCGGCAGGGCGGCGTAGTCGGGGAACCTCATCGGGCGGCCTCCAGATCGGCGACCAGGGCGAGCGGCGTCAACGCCTCGATCTGGCCGAGCGAAGCGGCCCGGGCGGGGACGGGCGTCGCGGTCGCGGCGCGCGGTTCGGCGTCCACGAACTTCGTCACCCCGACCAGGTGGGCGCGCCCTTCGGCGTAGTCGGCCTGAAGCGCGGCGCGGGCCTCGGCGACCCTGGCCTGGAAGGCGCCCGACGTCAGGCTGGCGATCAGGCCGCCCTCGCCCTCGATCCGCTGGAACTCGGCCCAGCCGGCCCGGGCGAGATCACGGGTGCGGGCGTCGAGGAACCAGGCGCCGGCCGCGGGATCGTCCACGCGGCCCAGATGCGCCTCCTCCATCAGCACCAGCTGGGTGTTCCGCGCCTGTCGCCGGGCGAAGGCGTCGGGCAGGCCGCCCGCGCGGGTGAAGCCGTCCAGCACCACGGCCTCGGCCCCGCCCACGGCCCCGGCGAAGCCCGCCGCCGTCAGCCGCAGCAGGTTCGGCCAGGGATCCCGGCGGCTCAGCATCCGGCGCGACGAGCGCGCCTCGATCTTCGCCGGAACGTCCAGCCCCAGCGGCGCCGTCAGTCCCCCCCAGATCAGCCGCAGCGCCCGCACCTTGGCCAGGGCGTCGAAGTATTCCGCGTCGACCGACACGCCCAGCCAGGTCCCTCGCGCGGCCCGCTCCAGGCTCAGCCCCGCCTCGACGCCCGCCTTCAAGAACGCCAGCGCCGACGCGACGGCGAAGCCCAGCTCCTGCGCCGCCGTGCCGCCCGCTTCGTGTACGACGCGGCCTGAAGCCAGGAAGAACGTCGCCTCCGGATAGGCGCCCGCATGCCGCGCCGCGGTGTTGGCCGCCAGCGTCAGGTGCTCCGCGATCGGGCGGGGCGCGCCGCCCGCCTCGGCGGAGGCGGACAGCGGGTCCATGTGGAACATCAGCTTCGCGCGCGGCGCGCCCTTGGCCGCGACCGCCAGGGCGTTGGCCGCCTCCGGCCCGTCGATGCCGGCGTCCAGCCCGACCGGCGCCAGCTCCATCGCCACGTCCGTCAGCGCCACCCCCAGAGGGTCAGGGTCGGCCAGGATCTCGCCTCTCAGCACCACCGAGGCCGCGCCCCCGTTCAGGTCGGCCAGGACGATCGCGTTGGCCTCGGATGGACTGTCGGTCTCGATCAGCGTGCGCAGGTCCCAGGCGCGTCCGTCGGCGTCGAAAGCGCGCGGCGCGAAGACGGGCTCGACCCCATCGCCTTCGGCATAGAGCGGCCGCACCGCCAGCCCGTCGCGGTCGGCCCGGGTCAGGCTCTCCAGCGGCCGGTCCTTCAGCGCCTTCCCGGCGGCGGCTTCCCAATCCTGTCGCGTCGGCGTTCTGAACGCGCCCATCGCTTCCTCCGTCATCGGCGCCTCCTATGGCCCATCGTCGCGGAGGGGCCAACCCGGAGCGGGGTGGTCCGGCGCGGTCTGGCTTGCTACCCCAAGGGCATGGACACCGGCGTTCTCATCTCCATCTCGATCTATTTCGCCCTGATGCTGGGCATCGGCGTCTACGCCTGGCGCGCCTCCACCGGCGACGTGTCGGGCTACATGCTGGGCGGGCGCAAGATCGGCCCGGCGGTCACGGCGCTGTCGGCCGGCGCCTCGGACATGAGCGGCTGGATCATGCTGGGGCTGCCCGGCGCGGCCTTCGCCTCGGGCCTGTCGGCCGGCTGGATCGCGGTCGGGCTGTTCTTCGGGGCGCTCGCCAACTACCTCGTCGTCGCCCCGCGCCTGCGGCTGCACACCGAGATGGCCGACGACGCCATCACCATCCCGGACTTTCTGGAGAAGCGGTTCGACGACCGCTCGCGCCTGCTGCGGGTGCTGTCGGCGCTGGTCATCGTGGTGTTCTTCACCCTCTACACCTCCGCCGGGCTGGTGGCGGGCGGCAAGCTCTTCGACAGCGCCTTCGGCGTCGACTACGTCTGGGGCCTGTGGGTCACGGCGGGGGCCGTGCTCGCCTATGTGGTGTTCGGGGGCTTCCTGGCGGTCAGCCTGACGGATTTCGTCCAGGGCGCGATCATGTTCCTGGCCCTCATCATTATTCCCTTCGCGGCGATCAACAGCTCGGGCGGTGCGGCGGGGGTCGAGGCGGCGCTGATCGCCAAGGACCCGGAGATGCTGAACCTGTTCCGGGACGCCTCCTTCATGGGGCTGATCTCGTTGCTCGCCTGGGGGCTGGGCTACTTCGGCCAGCCGCATATTCTGGTGCGGTTCATGGCCATCCGCTCGGTGCGCGACATACCGACGGCGACGGCGATCGGCATGGGCTGGATGGGCGTGACGCTGGTGGGCGCCATGGCCGTGGGCCTGACCGGCGTGGCCTACGCCGCCGCCAACGGGCTTGAGGTGTCGGACCCCGAGACGATCTTCATCCTGCTGTCGGACGTGCTGTTCGATCCGCTGGTCACCGGCTTCCTTCTCGCGGCGATCCTCGCGGCGATCATGAGCACCATCTCGTCCCAGCTGCTGGTCTCCTCCAGTTCGTTGGTGGAGGACGCCTACGCCCTGTTCATCCGCAAGGGCGCGAGCCAGAAGGAGCTCGTCGCGGTCGGTCGACTGGCGGTGCTGCTGGTCGCGCTGGTCGCCGTCGTCCTCGCCTGGGACCCCGAGAGCAATGTGCTGGGCCTGGTCGCCAACGCCTGGGCCGGCTTCGGCGCCGCGTTCGGCCCCCTGGTGCTTCTGGCGCTGACCTGGCGCCGCATGACGCGGAACGGCGCGCTCGCCGGCGTCCTGGTCGGGGCCGCGACCGTGCTGATCTGGATCTACGCTCCGATCGGGCCAGACGGCGCGCCCCTGAGCTCGGTGGTCTATGAGATGGTTCCGGGCTTCCTGTTCAGCCTTCTGGCCATCGTCGGCGTCAGCCTGATCGACCGGGCGCCGCCTGAGCGGGTCGTGGCCACCTTCGACGCCGTGCGCGCCCGCCTGGCCGAAGCAAGGGCCCGTTAACCGGCGAAGCGCAACCTCATCGCCGACCTTCAACGGGGTTGCGTGATGTCGACCAGCGTGACGTCCAGCTATCGTCGCAGCCGCGACCATTTCGAGCCCACGGACCTGGATCCGCACGAGCAGCGCCGCCTTCGCGGCCAGCTTGAGCAGATCGACTACACCGCCTTCCTGTCGAACCGGGAGGTCATCCCCCAGGTCATGGGCCTGGGCGTGCGACACGCCGATCCCGAGTCCTTCCAGAAGCTGGCCGTCGCCGCCGCCACCGCCCGCGCACGCTGGGTGGGCGAGGCGCTGCGCATGACCGAGACCGGACATACGATCCGCCCGGACGAGGCGCGCCGGCTGCAGGAGCTTCGCCTGGCCTACGACGAGCTGACCGAGGCCTATGAGGGCCTGCGCCGGCTGGTCGAACGCGGCTACCTGCCCTACCGCGCGGCCGAATAGGTCAGCCGAGCGGCGTCGGCCGCGTCGCGATGGGCGCGTCCGGATCCGAAGGCGGCGCCTCCGCCGGGGTCGGCGGGGGCCCGGCGGGCGGGGCGAGCACGATCAACGGCGCCGGCTCGACCTCCTCGGCCGGCGCTTCCGGAACGACCACCGGGGGCGGCGCGGGCGTGGCCGCCGCCTGCCGCGGCTCGGGTTCGATCACCGGAGCCGTCGACGCCGACCGATCCTCCGGCGCGTCGGCGGACGGCGGCTCGGCGACCGCCGCCGGGGATCCGATGATCATGGCTCGCGGAGCTTCGGAGGTGGTCGGCGCGGCCGGCGCGCCGTCGGCCGCCACAGTCGTCGGCGCGGGCGCGGGCGCTCCATCGCCCTGCGCCACTCGCCACACCCCGAACCCGAGCCCGGCCAGCGCCACGACGGCGGTCGCCGCGATGGCGGGTCGACGCCACAACCCGCGCGAGCGCGCGGCAGCGGCCGAGGGCGCGGGGACGACCGGGGGCGCGAGCGGCTCGGGGACGGTTCGGGCGGGCGGCGGGCGCGCAGGAGCCTCCGCGGCGGCGTCCGGGATGATCGGCGGCAGCGGGCGGGGCTCGGGCGACGGGGCAGTTGGCGATGGGGCGGGTCGCGGCGGCGCGGCTTTTGTCGGCGACGGAACGGCCGGCCCCGGCCCCGAAGTCGGACGGGCCGCCTGAGGGATCAGGGATCCGGTGAGAACGCCGCCCCGCGGCGGCGCCGCCGGACGCGCGGGGGTCGACGAGGCGCGCGGCGGTGTCGGGATCGGGCCCGCCGGCTGAGGCGTCCTGGGCGATGGGGGCGCGGCGACCGGGGGCAGCGGCCCGGCCACGAAGGTGGTGGGGGCGGGTTTTCCCCAGACGATCGGGCGTCGCTGGAAAGGGGGGGTGTCGGTCATAGGCGCACTCGAACTCCAGAGCTCCCCGATGCCCGTGGAATCGGACGCCAATGGGGCGCGGGCCGGGTCAGGCCCGACCGGCGACGGCCCTGCGCCTCACCAGCTCGGCGCGGGCGCCGTCGCCTGTCGCTCGAACGCGTCCTGGGCGCCCAGCGTTGTGCGTCGATGAACGAGGGCTTCCGCCACATGCCGTCGCAGCACCCCGGTGGACCCGTCCAGATCGGCGATGGTGCGCGCCAGCCGCAGGGTGCGGACCCAGCCGCGCGCGGTCAGGGCCCCGCTTTCTCCCGCCTTCATCAGCAGGGCGCGACCCGCCTCGTCCGGCGCGGTGATCTTTTCCTGGGCGTCACCAGTCAGGCGGGCGTTCAGGCTGTCCGCCTCGCCCAGGCCATGGGCGACGCCGCGCTCGGCCTGCATGGCGCGCGCGACCGCCACCCGCGCCGCCGCCTCGGCCGTGCCCTCCGCCGGCGGCGGCAGGGCCATGTCGGCGGTGGTCACGGGCGGGGTCTCCACGGTCAGGTCGATGCGGTCGAACAGGGGGCCGGAGATGCGGTTCTGATAGTCCCGCTGGCAGCGCGGAGCCTTGCCACAGGCGCCGCGCCCGGCCCCGCCCAGCCCGCAGCGGCAGGGGTTCATCGCCGCCACCAGCTGGAAGCGGGCGGGATAACGGACGTGGGCGTTGGCGCGGGCCACCACCACCTCGCCCGTCTCCAGCGGCTGACGCAGGGAGTCCAGCGCCTGCGGCGCGTACTCCGGCAACTCGTCCAGGAACAGCACGCCGTTGTGGGCCAGCGACGCCTCGCCGGGCTTGGCCCGATGACCGCCGCCGGTCAGCGCGGCCATGGAGGCGGAATGGTGAGGCGCGCGGAACGGCCGGTCCCGGGTCAGGGCGCCGCGCTCGATGAGCCCCGCCACCGACCAGATCATCGAGGTCTCGAGCAGCTCGCCCGGCGTCAGGGGCGGCAGGAGCCCCGGCAGCCGCTGGGCCAGCATCGACTTTCCCGATCCCGGCGGCCCGATGAAGAGCAGGTTGTGCCCGCCTGCGGCGGCGATCTCCAGCGCCCGCTTGGCGCTCTCCTGGCCCTTCACCTCGCGCAGGTCCGGGACGGCGGACCCGTCGCGCATCGGCCCCGGCTGGGGCGCTGCCAGCACCTGGCTCCCCTTGAAGTGGTTGATCAGTCCGATCAGGGAGCGCGGCGCCAGCACGCGGGCCTCGCCGGCCCAGGCGGCCTCGGGTCCGTTCGCCTCCGGGCAGATCAGGCCCAGCCCCATGGCGCCGGCCGCCACGGCGGCGGGCAGGGCGCCGCCCACCGGCGCGATGCGCCCGTCCAGCCCCAGCTCCCCGATCGCGGCCCAGCCGTCCAGGGCGTCGGGTCCGATGACGCCCATCGAGGCGAGCAGCGCCAGGGCGATCGGCAGGTCGAAGTGGCTGCCTTCCTTGGGCAGGTCGGCGGGCTGGAGGTTGGCGATGATCCGCCTCGGCGGCAGGGCCAGGCCGATGCCGGCGAAGGCGCCGCGCACCCGTTCGCGGCTCTCGGCCACCGCCTTGTCCGGCAGGCCGACGATGCCGAACTGGCCCTCGCCCCCGGCGCCGATCTGCTGGACCTGCACCTCGACCCGGCGCGCCTCCACGCCTTCGAACGCCACCGTCGCGATGCTGGCCAGCATGTCGCCCTCCGCTCCGACTGGAACGAAGCATGAACACATCGGCGTTGCAAGAGCGGCGTTACGCGCTCGGAACGTGCCGGGCTTCCAGATTGTCCCAGAGCGCCGCCGCCGCATCGATCCCGCTGAACCGCTTCAGCTGCTGGGCGCCGGTGGGGCTTGTGACGTTGATCTCGGTCAGCCAGTCGCCGATGACGTCGATGCCGACGAAGATCAGACCCCGTCGCTTCAGCTCCGGCCCGATGGCGGCGCAGATCTCGCGGTCGCGCGCGGTCAGATCCACCGGTTCGGCCACCCCGCCGACGCGCAGGTTCGATCGCACCGCCCCCTTCATCGGCACCCGGTTGATCGCCCCCACCGGTTCGCCGTCGATCAGGATGATGCGCTTGTCGCCCGCCTCCACCGCCGGCAGGAACTTCTGGATCACCAGGGGATCGCGCGAAGCGGCCGCGTGGATCTCGATCAGGGCGCCGAGGTTCGGATCGCCCGCCTTCAGCCTGACGACGCCCGAGCCCGCCGCCCCGTGCAGGGGCTTCAGCACCACGTCGCCGTGACGGGCGTGGAAGTCCTCGAGCGCGACGGGGTCCGACGAGATCAGGGTCGGCGGCTGCAGCCCCTCGAAGCGGGTGGCGAACAGCTTCTCGGGCGCCGAGCGCACCTCGGACGGATCGTTCACCACCAGGGTGCGCGGGTGGACCGTCTCCAGCAGATAGGTCGCGGTGACATAGGCCATGTCGAAGGGCGGATCCTGGCGCATCAGGATCACGTCGACGTCGGCGCCCAGGTCCAGCCTCGCCTCGTCGCCGAAGCTGACGTGCGACCCCTGCACCGGCGTCAGGGTCACGGGCCGGGCGCGGCAGGACAGCCGCCCGTCCTCCAGCGCCAGCGTGCGGAAGTCATAGACCCACAGCGGATGGCCCCGCGCTTGCGCCTCCAGCATCAGCATGAAGGTGGTGTCGGACTCGACGTTGACCGCCTCGATGGGGTCCATCTGGACCGCGATCTTCAGCATGAGCTCTGTCTCCGTTCGCCCGGTTGAATGGCGACCGCGGTCGCACGGCGCAAGGGCGGCCCGTCAGTTCAGGCGCATCCGCAGTCGGTCGTGGGCGGTGTGGACCACCCCCTCCGCGGCGTTCAGTCCGCGCGCCCGGTCGAGCGCCGCCAGAGCCCCGGCGAGCGCGCCTTGCCGCTCGCGGGCCTGGGCGACGTCCAGCCATGGCCGATGATCGTGGGGTTCCAGCAAGGCGCGCCGGACCGCGGATCTTTCCGCCGCCTCGAACTCCCCGGCCTGAATGGCGCGGATGAAGAGGATGTTCTGCATTCGGATCAGCGTCTGACGGTCGCTCACGGGAGCCATAAGGACGTCGAGCCGGTCCGCCACGTGCGGGGTCAGCCCGGCGCGGAGCGCCCGCCGGGTCAGCTCGGAGGGCATGACCACCCGCCCCTCGCTGAAGGGATCGATGGCCACCGGCCCCTCGCCGGTCTGGACCCGCACCAGGAAGTGGCCGGGAAAGTCCACGCCCTGGACCACCAGGCCCGCCTCGCGCCCGATGTGGATGTAGAACACCGCCAGCGCCGCCGAGAGGCCCCGGCGTCGCTCGATCACGTCGATCACGTCGGTGTTGGCCGGGTCGTCGAAGCGCAGCAGGTCGCCGTTCAGACGGAGGTCAGACGCCAGCGTCTCGGTCAGGGCGTCGTCCGACCGTTCGTTGCGCAGACGGTCGCGCAGGCGGCGCACGCCCTCCGCGGCGACGACCCGGACAGGCTCGGCGTCGCGAAAGGGCGAGTCGTGGATGGCGCAGGCGATCGCCGCCTCCAGCAGGGGGAACCGCTCGTCCTCCACCTCGCCGGCGGCCCCCAGGATGAACTCGGCCTCCTCGCGTGTCATGCGCCGCCCCGCATGGTCACTCCCTCGACGTCAGACCGCGAACATGGCGCGGAAACCGACGGGGAGCCAGCGCCACCATATCCAGACGAAGCTCCAGGCCGGACAGCGACGGTCGGCCCCGGGCCAGGGCCTGCCCCGCCGCACGGAGGCGCGCTTGCTGTTCCGGCGAGACGGCGGTCAGCGCCGCCTCGAGGGTGGCGCGCCGCTTGACCTCCACCACCGCCAGCACAGGTCCCTTGGCCGCGAGGAGATCGATCTCGCCGAACGGCGCCTTCAGGCGGAAACCGAGGATGCGGTAGCCCTTGGCCATCAGGAAGGCGGCGGCCAGCCATTCGGCCGCGCGGCCCTCGCGCCTGGACCGGCCGCCTCGCGTCCGGCGCCCGGGCGGGGGCTCCGGCCGCGTCACCGGGCCTTCAGCTCCAGCGCCCGGCGGTACAGCGCCTTCCGGGGCTGATCCAGCTGGCGCGCCACCTCGGCGGCGGCCTCGCCGGGCGGCAGGCGGACCAGCGCCTCGACCAGCGCGCGGTCCAAGTCATCCGCGCTGGCGGCCCGCGCCTCGCCCGGCCCGATGACGACGACGATCTCGCCCTTGGGGCCGTCCAGTGCGGGATGGACCGCGAGCTCGGCCAGCGTGCCGCGCACGCAGGTTTCGTAGAGCTTGGTCAGCTCCCGCGCGACCGCCGCCGGGCGGGGGCCCAGCACCTCCGCCATGTCCGTGAGGGACTCCCGAAGACGGGGCCCGGTCTCGAACAGCACCAGCGTCTCGCGACCGCCGGCGAAGCTCTCCAGAAAGGTGCGACGCGCGCCGGACCTGGCCGGCGCGAAACCCGCGAACAGCACACGGTCGGACGGCAGGCCGGCGACGCTCAGCGCCGCCAGCAGACTTGAGGGCCCGGGGATGGGATGAACGGGAAGCCCTGCCTCGATCACGGCGCGCGCGACGACATAGCCGGGATCCGACACCAGAGGCGTCCCGGCGTCTGAAACCAGCGCCACGACCCGCCCCTCGCCGATCTCCGCCACCGCCCGCTCGGCCGCCCGGGCGCCGGCGTGGTCGTCGGCGCGCTCCAGCCTCGCCTTCAGTCCGTAGGCGGACAGCAGCTTGCCGGTGACGCGGGTATCCTCAGCCAGCACCAGATCCGCGGCCGACAGCACGTCGAGCGCCCTCAGCGTGATGTCGCGCAGATTGCCGATCGGCGTCGCCACCAGATACAGCCCCGCCGTCACCGGGCGCGGCGGCGGCGCCGTGGGAGAAGTGGAGAGGGGCGCGGGCATGGCCGGAGGGTGACAGGCGTCGCCGCCCACCTCAACTCCCCAACCCGAATCGGCCCCGTCAGCTCAGCCGTACGTCGGCGACCCCGCCCACGTCGGGCTCCGACTTGGTCAGGTTGGCCTTCAGCACCTCGAAGCCGAACTTCACGGGGCCCGCTTTGGAGACCCAGATGCGGCCGTCGTCGCCGTCGAAGCGCAGGATGGTCAGGCGGGGGTCGTCCTTGCCCTCCGGGTACCAGGCGGCCAGCACCGGGTTCCAGTAGCGGTCGATGATCTCCCGGTCGCGGCCGTGCACCGACAGCGTTCCGCGGATGCAGGCCCAGACCTCCTGATCCTTGGAGCCGTAGGTGAACATCGCCGACTGGTCGGGAATGGCGGCGTCGCGCGCCAGATCGGTGTCGTCGCGGGTGAAGAACCAGATCGTGCCGGTCTCGGCCTCGCGGAAGGCGGTCATCGGCTGGCTGTGGTAGCCCGGCTGATCCAGGCCCAGCATGCCGGTGTTGGACTCCTTCAGGTGCTTCCAGAACTCGCGCTCGGCGTCCTGGGGGGTCAGGGTGTCGGACATCACGCTCTCCTCAACGGTCGGAACGTGATCCAAGCGCGTGCGGCGCCCTGCCGGTTCCGGTCAGCGGGTCGGCAGGCCGCCAAGTGCGGCGAGATGCACCAGGGCGAAGAACGTCACCGCCGCCGAGAGCACCATCACGAGTCGCCACGGCACCATCCGCACGCCCCGGCGCAGGTCCGGCGGCCGGGCGCCCCGCCACCCGGCGAAAAGGGTCAGCGCGAGAGACGCCAGAAAGAGAACGATGGTGGGCGCCAGGGCCATGCGGCGATGATGGCCGGGTCCGGGGCGACCGGCAACGGCGCCGGTAAGGGCCCGTTAAGCATTTACGCTTCGTTAACCCCGCCGGCGCGAGGAAAGGCGACCTGGGGCCGTCTGTCCACAGCTTCGGACCGACCCCACCACATATTGGGGTTAACCCCGCGTTTACACCCCTGATCTGGGCCGTTAGCGTCTCAGGAAGAGGTCGGGAGGCGAATCAGTGAGCGCAGCCGCGCCGTGGAGCGTGAAGGGGATCGACCCCAAGGCGCGTGAGATCGCCAAGGATCTCGCCCGCCGCTCCGGCATGACGCTGGGCGAGTGGCTGAACACCATGATCCTCGATGAGGACGAGGAGGACGGCGTGGTCCCCCTGGCCCGCCGCCCGCACCTGGCGGACGTCTATGAGCGCCGCAGCCGCGCGCGCCGGCTGGACGACGCCTACGCCGGATCGGACGACACACTTCAGCGGGTGGCCGCGTCGGTCGAGGCGATCGCCGCCCGTCTGGAGGCCTCGGAGCGTCGCGCCACCGTCGCGATCCAGGGGGTGGACCAGGCCGTTTCCGGCCTCGTGCGCCGCATGGACGGCCAGGACGCCCAGCTGGCGGCGACCGGGCGGCGCATGGACGACATCGGCGAGGAGCTGCGCGAGGGTCACCGGCGCCTGCGCCGTATCGAGCAGGAGGTGCAGCCCCAGACCGCCGACACCTTCAAGAAGGTGGAGGCGTCGATGGGCGCGCTCGCCTCGCGGCTCTACGACATCGAGGAGCGCCAGCGGACCGGCTTCAACGAGCTGCGCGCTCGGGTCGAGGACGCCCAGGCCAAGGCGCCCCAGGGCTTCGGCGGCGAACAGCTGGCGCAGCTCGGCGCCCGGCTGGATCAGGCGCAGGCCCGGACGTCGGACGCGCTGCGTGCGCTGGAGACCTCCTTCGGCCAGCTGGATCAACGGCTGCGCGCCGCCGAGAGTCGGACCGAGCCAGCGGGCGCGCGCGAGGCCGCCCGCTTCGAGAAGCTGGCCGAGACCCTGTCGCGTCAGGTGGCCGACAGCCGCGAGGAGATGCTGCGCCGGCTCGAGACCGCCCAGCACGAGGGGCGGCTGGAGCGCATCGAGCGGGCGGTCCAGGCCATCGGCGAACAGGCCAAGGCCGCCGAGGCGCGCAGCGCCGGCGCGGTGGAGGCCATGGGCCGCGAGGTCCTGAACATCGCCCGCAACCTCAACGGCCGGATGGAGCGGGTCGAACGCGCGGGCGCCGAACAGGTGCGGACGCTGGGCCAGGATCTGTCCGCGCGCCTGGAGCAGAGGATCAACGCCGCCGACGACCGGCATGCGCTGGCCATCGAGAAGCTCGGCGGCGAGATCACCCGCATCTCGGACCAGCTGGCCGAGCGCATCGCCCAGTCGGAGCGCCGCTCGGCCCAGGCGCTGGAGGAGATCGGCGAACGCCTTTCACGCTCGTCCGAAAAGATGGAGCAGCGCTACGACCGGGCGTCGGGCGAGCTCGCGGAGCGCATGCGCCTGTCCGAGGAACGGACGGCTCAGCTGCTGGCCGAGGCGCGGGAGGCGATGGCCCAGCGCTCGGAGGCCCCGTCCCTCGCGCCCGAGCCGCCGCCACACCCCGCCCCGGCGGCGCAGCCGATCTCGGACTGGCGCGCCGCGGCCTTCCCGGAAGGCTTCGCCGACGACGGCTGGGCGGACCCGGTGGTCGACACCTTCCCGGAGCCCCCGGCGATCCATGAGGCGGCGCCTTCCACCGATCCGTATCAGGAGCCGCCGGCGCCGGACACGCCCCAGGTCGGCGGCTTCGGCCGGCCGATCGCCGCGGAGGCGCGACCGGAACCGGTCGTGTTCGGCGCGCGCCTCGACTCCCAGGCTCCCTTCACGGGATTTGGCGGCGCCGACGTCGCCGATGCGCTGGAGGCGACCGCCCAGGCGACCTCGGACGACTTCGACGGCGAAACCGAATTCGTGGACGCGCGGTCGCTCAGGCGCGGGGCCGGCGCCCGGCAGGCGCTGGACGCCGCCCGCGCCGCCATGTCGGCCTCGGAACCGTCGGCCGCTCCCCGCCAGGGTTTCGGCCTGAAGCGCGGCGGCAAGTCCAAGCTTCAGGAACGCCTCGACAAACAGGCCAAGGGCGACGGCTCCACGGTCCGCAAGACGCTGCTCGCCTCGGTCACCGCTGTCGCCGTCACCGGCGGGATCGTCTGGGGCTACAATCGTCTGATCGAGGACGTCGGCGTCCCGGGCGCCGAGCCGGCCGAGGACGGCCAGCCGCTGGCGCTGGCCCTCAACCCCGCGCCCTCGAGCACGTCCGCCGAGGCCGAGGCGCTCTACGAGGAGGCCGCCGCCGCGCTCGAGACCGGCGACGAGGACGCGGTCCAGACCCTGACCTCGGCCGCCGAGGCCGGCAGCCCGAAGGCCCAGTTCCACCTCGCCCGACTGTTCGAGACGGGAGAGGCCGGCGTCGACGTCGACCCGTCCCGGGCCCGGGCCTGGACCGAGCGGGCCGCGCGCGGCGGCGAGCCGCGGGCCATGCACAACCTTGCGCTCTTCCTGTTCGACGGGACGGGCGGGCCGCGCGACCAGGCCGAGGCCGCGCGCTGGTTCACCCGGGCGGCCGAGGCGGGTCTGACCGACAGCCAATACAATCTCGCCAAGCTCTATGAGGACGGCGCCGATGGCGTCGCCGCGGATCCGGCGGCGGCCTATCGCTGGTACCTGATCGCCGCGCGCGCCGGCGACGCGGAGGCGCAGGCCGCGGCCGAACGACTGGCCCCGCGGCTGGCCGACGCCGCGCGGCGTCGCGCCCGCGCCGAGGCCGCCGGATTCCAGACCCCGCCGCTGGCGGACGACGCCGCCGTCTGATCCGCCTCGCGCCCGCGCGGCGCGAGGCCGGTGGCGTCCTCGACCGGTCGGCGCTAGACCGCCCCCGTCGCCGTTCGGCGCGTTCAGTTTCTCCAGCCGAAGGCGCGTCCTTTGGATATCTATCTGCCGATCGCCGAGGTTTCGGTGAATGCGCCGCTGCTGGTCCTGCTCGGCGCCGTGGTCGGCTTCGTGTCCGGCCTGTTCGGCATCGGCGGCGGCTTCCTCATGGCCCCGGTGCTGGTGTTCCTCGGCGTCCCGCCCGCCGTCGCGGTGGCCAGCCAGGCCAGCCACGTGGTGGCCTCCTCCACCTCGGGCGTGATCAGCTACTCGCTGCAGAAGGCCGTCGATTACCGCATGGGGATCGTCATGGCGGCCGGCGGCGCCGCCGGGGCCGTCGTCGGCGTGGAGATCTTCCGCTACCTGCGCCTGCTCGGCCAGGCGGACCTGGTCGTCTCGGTCGCCTACCTGATCTTCCTCGGATCCATCGGCGCCCTGATGCTGAAGGAGAGCCTGACCCAGATCCTGAACCGCAGGCGCGGGATCACGCCCCGGCCCCAGCCGCGCCGACGTCCCCTGTGGCTCTACGGCCTGCCCCTGCGCATGCGCTTTCCGAAGTCCGGCCTCTACATCAGCGCCATTCCGCCGTTCGCCCTCGGGGTGTTCGCCGGGATCCTGTCGGCGATCATGGGGGTGGGCGGCGGCTTCATCCTGGTGCCGGCCATGCTCTATGTCCTGCGCATGCGGGCCCAGGTGGTCGTCGGCACCAGCCTGTTTCAGATCATCATCACCACCGCCATCACCACCGTGCTCCAGGCCGGCCGCAACCAGACCGTGGACATCGTCCTGGCGACGCTGCTGCTGGTGGGCGGCGTGATCGGGGCCCAGTATGGGGCCCGGCTGTCCACCCGCTTCCGGGCCGAGGAGCTGCGCGCCGCGCTGGGGCTCATCGTCCTCCTGGTGGGCCTGCAGATGGGGCTGGAGCTGTTCGTGCGGCCCAGCGAGGTGTTCGCCGTCGCGCCCGGGGTGGCGTCGTGATCCCGGTCCCCGCGCTGCCGCCCGCGCCCCCGCCGCCTTCCGAGACCGTGCTGACGCTGGAGCAGCCCAGCGTGTCCGCCAGCCTGACCGACGCGCGCATCCGGGTGGACGCCGGCTTCACGGGCGCCTCGGTGGTGCTGTTCGGAGCAGTCTTCAACCCCACCGACACACCGGCCGACGTGGTGGTGGTCATCCGCGGGCCCGACGCCCCCGTGCGTCTGGTGCGGAAGCGGCAGGTGGCCGGCCTCTGGCTGAACAGCCGGCCCGTGCTCTTCGAAGGGGCGCCGAGCTTCTACGCCACCGCCTCCACGCGGCCGCTGGCGGACATCGCCGACTTCGGCCAGCTGCGCCGGCTGGCGATCGGCCTGGATCACCTGCGCATCGACGCGCCGGAGGAGAGCCGCACCGTCACGCGCTACGGGGTGCGCGACGTGGTCGTCAGCCGCCTGGGCGACGACTATCTGGAGTGGCGACGCGCCGTCATTCGGCTGAAGACGACCGAGGGGCTGTACGAAAGCGATCCGGGCGGGGTCCGCTTCGTCGATCAGGGCCTCTTTCGCGCCGACGTGACGCTCCCGGCCTCCGCGCCCACCGGCCAGTACGCCGCCCAGGTCTGGCTGTTTCAGGACGGTGCGCCGGTGTCGGTGTCCAACCTGACCATGACGGTCGAGAAGGTGGGGCTGGAGCGCGACGTCTACAACTTCGCCACGCGCCGCCCCTGGCTGTACGGCCTCGTCAGCGTGCTGTTCGCCGCCGGCGCGGGCTGGCTGGCCTCGCGCCTGTTCCGGCGGCGGTGATCAGCCCGCCGGACCCAGCCGGACCACCTTGCCGTCATCCTCGTCGGTGACGACGTAGAGCGCGCCGTCCGCGCCCACGGTCACGTCGCGCACCCGCTCGCCCAGGTCGGTCAGCAGGCGCTCCTCCCCGACCACCCGGTCGCCCTCGATCACCAGCCGCGCGAGGTGCTCGCCCGCGAGACCCGCCACGAAGGCGTTCCCGCGCCATTCAGGCACCAGATCGGCGTCATAGAAGGTCATGCCGCCGGGCGCGATCACCGGATCCCAGTAGTAGACCGGCTGGGTGACGCCCTCGCGCTGGGTGATTCCCTCGCCGATGATCTGGCCGTTGTATTCGATGCCGTAGGTCACATCGCCCCAGCCGTAGTTGGCGCCCGCGATCTCCAGGTTCAGTTCGTCGCCGCCCCGCGCGCCGTGCTCGATCGTCCAGACCCGCCCGGCCGGGTCGGTGGCGGCGCCCTGGGCGTTGCGGTGGCCCCAGCTGAAGATCTCGGGCAGGGCGCCGTCGCGGTTCACGAACGGGTTGTCGGCCGGGACGGAGCCGTCGGCGTTGATGCGAATGGTCTTGCCGTAATGGCTGTCCAGCTGCTGGGCCTGGGGCCGGGTCTGGCGGTCGGACCGCTCGCCCACGGTGATGTAGAGCCGGCCCTGCGGGTCGAAGGTCAGCGACGAGCCGTAGTGCATGCCGTTGCCGTAGGGCGGCACGGCGCGGAAGATCACCTGCACGTCCTCCATGCGGGTTCCGTCCGCCGACAGGCGACCGCGCGCCACCGCCGTGCCGTTGCCGGTCTCGCCACGGGGCTCGGAATAGCTCCAGTAGACCAGGCCGTCCTCGGCGTAGGTCGGGCCGACGACGATATCGAGCAGGCCGCCCTGCCGCTGGGCGAAGACCTCGGGCAGGCCCTGCACCGGCGCGCTGAGCGTCCCGTCCGCGCCGATGATGCGCAGACGCCCGGGACGCTCGGTCACCAGCCAGCGGCCGTCCGGCAGCTGCGCCAGGCCCCAGGGATGCTCCAGACCGTCGATCACCACCTGATGCGCCAGCGCGACCGAGGTGCGCACCCCCGGCGCCCGCGTCTGGCCCTCGAAGGCCGGTTGCTGATCCGGCGCGTTCGGCGCGCGCGTTTCGACCGGCGCGCCCTCGGGCGCGGGGGCTGCGGGCTCCTGGGCCGAGCAGGCGGTGGCGAAGGCCGCGACGGCGGCGGCGGCGAACCAGGCATGGCGCATGAGGGGATCCCCTAGTCGATGATGCGGTCGTTCTAACGTAGGCCGAGCGTCGCCGTTCCGCGACTTGCCGACGCGCCCGCCCGCGTATATAGCGCTCGCCTCTCGACGCCGGGGTCCTTCGACGACCGCCCGGCCGGGGCTGGGTAGCTCAGCTGGTTAGAGCGGTGGATTCATAACCCACAGGTCGGCGGTTCGAGCCCGCCCCCAGCCACCACGTCGGCACGTCCTTCTCGCGCAACCCTCCCCGCCCGTCGGCGTTACGGCGAAGGTTGATACGCACCGGAGGGACTGATCGATGAACCGCATCACCGCCATCGCCGCCGCGACGCTGCTGTCGCTGGGCGCCGTCGCTTGCACCGAGGCCGAGGAGGAACGCACCGAGGCCGAAGCCGCCGAGGCCGGTCAGGAGATCGAGTCCGGCGCCGAGGAGGCCGCCGCGGCCCTCGGAGAAGAGGCGGCCCAGGTCGGCGCGGCCATCGAGGCGGGCGCCCAGAGCGCCGCCCGCGAGATCGACCAGGCGACCGACGCCATGGCCGAGTCGGCCGCCGAGACGCGCGCCGAGATCGACGCCCGGGCCGAGGCCGAGGCCGAGACCGAGCGGGCGTACTGACGCCTCAGGCGGGCTCCGCCAGCAGCGCGTCCACCAGGGCGCGGGCTTCGGGGCTCGCCCAGTCCGCCTCTCCCGACAGGGCGGCGCGGACACGCCCCTGACGGTCGATCAGGATCGTCTGGGGCATCTTGCCGGGATCCAGGAACTGGAACGGCAGCTGGAACTCCGGATCCGAATACATCGGCAAGGGTTCGTGCACGTCGATGAAGCTTCGCGCGTCCGCGATCGCCGTCTCGCCGGTGTCGACGTTGATCGGCAGGACCACAAGCTGGTCGTTGTCGGCGTAGGCCTGGGCGAGCCGCTGGAGCGTCGGCATCTCCGTGCGGCACGGCGCGCACCACATCGCCCACAGGTTCACCACCACCACCTTCCCCCGGAAGTCGGCCAGGCGCGTCTCCGCCCCCTCGCGGTCGTAGAAGACGTGGTCCGGCGCGGGCACGGGCTCCATGGGGGCGTTCAGGCGTTGCAGCGGCCCCTCGGCGAAGCGCGCCAGCTCGCTCTGGGCCGCCGTCGCCGGCTCACCTTCGGCTTTGAAAGGCCCGGCGCCGGTGGCGTATAGGGTCGCGAGCGCGCCGCCGCCGACCAGCACTAGCGCGCCGACGCCTGCGACCATCCAGCCGATCCTCTTCGAGACCGCCATGACCTCTTCTTCCGACGCCCCGTCCGCCGCCGGCGTCCCCACGCGCGGCTCCGGCGAAGGCCAGACCTTATGGGGCGGGCGCTTCTCCGCCAAGCCCGCCGAGGTCATGCAGGCCATCAACGTCTCGATCGGCGTCGATCACAGGCTTTGGGAACAGGACCTGAAGGGCTCGCGCGCCCATTGCCGCATGCTGATGGCGCAGGGGATCGTCTCGGCGGACGACGGCGCGGCCATCCTCGACGGGCTAGACCGGATCGAGGCGGAGATCCGCGACGGGACGTTCCCCTTCCGCGACGAGTTCGAGGACATCCACATGAATGTGGAGGCCCGGCTCAGCGAGCTGATCGGCGCGCCGTCCGGTCGACTGCACACGGCGCGCAGCCGCAACGACCAGGTGGCCACCGACTTCCGCCTGTGGGTGCGCGACGCCTGCGACCGCACGCTCGCACAGCTGCACGCCCTGCAGCGCATCCTGTTGGACAGGGCCGAGGCGCACGCGGGCGACCTGATGCCGGGCTTCACCCATCTCCAGCCCGCCCAGCCGGTGACGCTGGGCCATCACCTGATGGCCTATGTGGAGATGTTCGGCCGCGATCACGGCCGCTTCGCCGACGCCCGCGCCCGCATGAATGAGAGCCCGCTGGGCGCCGCCGCCCTGGCCGGCTCGCCCTTCCCCATCGACCGCCACGCGACGGCGGCAGAGCTCGGCTTCGACCGGCCGATGGCCAACTCGCTCGACGCGGTGTCGGACCGGGACTTCGCGCTGGAGAGCCTGTCGGCCGCCTCGATCTGCGCCGGGCACCTGTCGCGCCTGGCCGAGGAGATCGTGATCTGGATGACGCCCCAGTTCGGCTTCGTCACCCTGCCCGACGAGCTGACCACCGGCTCCTCGATCATGCCGCAGAAGCGGAACCCCGACGCGGCCGAGCTGGTGCGGGCCAAGACCGGACGCATCACCGGCTCGCTGATCGCCCTGACGACGGTCATGAAGGGCCTGCCGCTGGCCTATTCCAAGGACATGCAGGAGGACAAGCCGCCGGTGTTCGAGGCGTTCGACGCCCTGGACCTGGCCCTGACCGCCATGATGGCGATGGTCGCGGCGCTTCGCCCGAACCTGGAGCGGATGCGTCAGGCGGCGGGATCGGGCTATTCGACCGCCACGGATCTCGCCGACTGGCTGGTGCGGGAGCTGAACCTGCCGTTCCGCCAGGCCCACCATGTCACCGGCGCGGCGGTGAAGCGCGCGGAGGCGCTGGGCGTGGATTTGGGGCAACTGCCGCTGGCTGAGCTGACGGCGCTGGAGCCCCGCGTCACCGAAGCGGTTTACAAGGTGCTGTCGCCTGAGGCCTCTTGCGCCAGTCGCCTGAGCTTTGGGGGGACCGCGCCGGACGGGGTTCGCGCGCGCATCGCGGAATGGAGGTCGCGTCTGTCATGACCGCAAAGAAGGGCGCTCTTTTGATCCTGGCCGCCGCGGGCGCGCTGGCCGGCTGCGGCCGGATGGGCGAGCTGGCCGAGCCTGGCCCGGTCGAGCCCGCGACCGTCAACCGGCCTTCCAGCCAGCAGCCGATCGACGGCGGGCCTTCGAACCCCTTCGGCGGAACCTCGGCCGGCCGGGACCCGCGATAGGCCTTGGACCACTTCGACTATCGCGACGGCGTCCTGCATGCGGAGGACGTCTCTCTTGAGACGATCGCGGCCGAGGTCGGCACGCCGGCCTACGTCTATTCCACCGCCACCCTGCGACGGCACTATCGGGTGTTGGCCGAGGCGATCGGCGCGCATCCGGACGCCCTGCGCGATCCGCTGATCGCCTTCGCGGTCAAGGCCAACGGCAACCTGGCGGTGCTGGCGACGCTCGCGCGGCTCGGCGCCGGCGCCGACACCGTGTCCGAGGGGGAGATACGGCGCGCCCTCGCGGCCGGGACGCCCGCCGATCGGATCGTCTTCTCCGGCGTCGGCAAGGCGGACTCCGAACTGGCCTTCGCCGTCGGAGCGGGCGTGCGCCAGATCAACGTCGAGAGCCGGCCCGAGCTGGAGCGGCTGATCGCCGTCGCGCGCGACCTGGGGCGCGGCGTCGATGTCGCCATCCGCGTGAACCCCAAGGTGGGCGCGGGCGGCCACGCGAAGATCACCACCGGCGGCGCGACCGACAAGTTCGGCGTGGCGCCCGAGGAGGCGCTGGCGCTCTATGCCGAGGCCGCCGCGTCAGGGGCCGTGACGCCCGTGGGGCTCGCCTGCCACATCGGCAGCCAGATCACCGATCTCGCGCCGCTGAGGGCCGCGTTCGGCGTCCTGCGCGACATGACCCTGACCCTGCGGACCCGAGGGCTGGAGGTCACCCGTCTGGACCTGGGCGGCGGCCTGGGCGTCCCCTACGCCGGCGGCGCCCCGACCGCCTCCCCCGCCGACTATGCGGCGATGGCGGCGGAGGTGCTTCGAGGCCTGGAGGTGCAGGCCACCTTCGAGCCCGGCCGGCTGCTGGCGGCCAACGCCGGCGTCCTCCTCACCCGGGTGGTTCATGTGAACGTCCGGCCGGACGGGCGCAGGTTCCTGGTTCTGGACGCGGGCATGAACGATCTGATGCGGCCCGCGCTGTACGACGCCTTCCATGATCTGAAGCCGGTCCACCTGACGTCGGCGGCGCCGATCGCTCACGATGTGGTCGGGCCGGTCTGCGAGACCGGCGACACCTTCGCCCGCGACCGGCCCCTGCCGCCCGTGGAGGCCGGGGCTCTCATGGCCTTCACCGGCGCGGGCGCCTACGGCGCGAGCATGGCCAACGAGTACAACAGCCGCCTGCTGGCCCCGGAGGTTCTGACCGACGGAGCGCGCTGGTCCGTCGTCCGTCAGCGCCCCACCTACGACCAGATGCTCGCCCGCGATCAGATCCCGGACTGGCTTCAATAAAGCCACAGTTGCGGCGAAGTCGGTATGCTTTCGGGGCGACGGCAACTCCGTTCGCCTGACGCCGTTACCTTGGCCAGCCTGAAGGAGGCCAAGATGTCGATACACGATCAGAACGAAGACATTCGCCGGGACGAGCTCAACGCCGGCGGCGAGGCCTATACGCCGGTCTATGCGCGCCGCAACCGCAAGAAGAAGGGCGTTCGGACCTGGATGGTGCTGGCGCCCGTGTCGCTGATCACGCTCGGCGGCCTGACCGCCCTGGCGGTCACCGCCGACGAGCCCCAGCCGATGGGCGGCGCGGAGGTCGCCAGCGAACCGGCCTCGGCGCCCATGATCGAAGCGCCGCTCGCTCCGACCGCCGCGGAGACCGAGACGCCGCTGCCGACGTTCGAGCCGCCGGCGCCGATCCCGGCGGCCGCCCCCGCCGCTCCGCCCGCGCGACGCGCCGCCCCGGCGCCGAGTCCGGCCCCCTCGCCCCAGGCGCCGGCCGAGCCGGAGCCCGCGCCGGAGCCGGTGGGCCCGCGCCCCTACGAGCCCGCGCCGCGCGTGAGCGTGTCGCCGCCCGCCGCTGATCCCGCCCCGATCGTGGTGCAGGTTCCCGACGCCTGATCGCACCGGCCGAACGCCAGGACGCCCTCCCGCCCGCGGGAGGGCGTTCGCGCTTCGTCAGTCCGCGCGGGAGACCCGCCAGACGACGTTGCCGACGTCGTCCGCGACAAGCAGCCCGCCGCGACGGTCGATGGCGACGCCGACCGGGCGACCCTGCGCCTCGCCGTCCGCACTCAGAAAGCCGGTCAGCACATCGCGCGGCAGCCCCGCCGGACGACCGTTCTCGAACGGCACGAAGATCACCTTGTAGCCGCTGGGCGGCTCCCGATTCCACGAGCCGTGCTGACCGACGAAGACTCCCTCGGCGTAATCCGAACCGAGCGCCGCGCCGGTGGCGAAGGCGAGGCCGAGCGAGGCCGTGTGCGCCCCCAACGCGTAGTCCGGCGCGACGGCCCGGGCGACCATCTCCGGGTTCCGGGGCCTGACACGGGCGTCGACGGTCTGGCCCCAGTAGCTCCACGGCCAGCCGTAGAAGGCGCCGCGCCGGACCGACGTCATGTAGTCGGGCACGAGGTCGTTGCCGAGCTCGTCGCGCTCGTTGACGGCGGTCCAGAGCTCGCCGGTCACGGGGTTCCAGTCCAGCCCGACCGGATTGCGCAGGCCCGAAGCGTAGACCTGCGTCGCGCCCGTCGCGGGATCGATCTCCAGAATCGCGGCCCGATTCACTTCCTCCGCCATGCCGTGCTCGGCGATGTTGGAGTTTGACCCGACGCCCACATAAAGCCGCCGCCCGTCCGGGCTGGCGACGAGGCTCTTGGTCCAGTGATGATTGCGGCCCGCGGGCAGGTCGGCGACCTTCACGGGGGGCGCGTCGATGCGGGTCTGGCCCTCGCGATAGGGAAAGCTGACCACCGCGTCCGCATTGGCGACGTAAAGCCGATCGCCGACCAGGGCCATGCCGAACGGAGAAAACAGGTTCTCGATGAAGGCGGTCTTGATCTCCGCCACGCCGTCGCCGTCGGCGTCGCGGAGCAGGGTGATGCGGTTGGCGCTCGGAACGCCCGCGCCGGCCCGGGCCATCACCAGGCGCGTGATCCATCCGCGCAGCCCCCCGCCAAGGTTCGCCGGCTTCGGCGGCGCGTTTGTCTCGGCGACCAGGACATCGCCGTTCGGCAGGACATGGAGCCACCGGGGATGATCCAGCCCCTCGGCGAACGGCTGCACCCGCAGGCCGGACGCGGGCATCGGGGCCCGGCTCGCGCTCCAGCGAGCGACCGGCGCGATGTTGACCAGAGGCAAGAGCCGGCTGCTCGGCTCGGGCAGGGTCGGCGACGGGCCGAACCGCTGGGTCTCGGGCACGAGCGGCCCGGACGAGCAGGCGGTGAGGACGGCGGAGGCGACCAGGACGACGAGGCGCTTCATGGCGGGCTCCCAGAACGGGACGCAGGGTGGACCCGCGGACCCGACCGACGCAAGACGCCTCATCCGGGCAGACGCGGCTCCCGGATGCGGCGAAAGCGCGCCTCCACGAAGGCGAAGGCGCCGAACGCCATCAGGCCCGCGCCCGTCGCGGCGAGCAGCCAGGAGCCCGCCGGCATGCTCTCCAGCGCCTGCAAGGCGTCGCCGAAGCTGGTCACCTCCGCGCTCGAACTCCTGTGGGCGGCCAGGAAGGTGAAGGCGGTCAGCGGCAGATAGGCCAGGCCGCGCGCCGCGTATCCCGCCCGCGCCAGCATCGAGAGCCGCCGCCGCAGACGCTCGGAACACCCCAGTCCGTCGGTGAAGTCGTCCATGACCGCCCGGACCACATTGCCCACGCCGATGGCGAGGATGGCGAAGCCCACGCCCCACAGCAGCAGGTCCCCGAACGGCAGCGACAGCAGCATCGCGGCCTTCTCCTGGTTCTCCGCCGTGGACTGCGCCGTCGGGGACGATTCGATCTCATCCAGCAGCTCGAACACGGTCGAGGCGATCAGGGCGTAGAAGACACCGCTCAGCGCCTGGCCCGCGCGCGTCGCCAGGGCCTTGGCCGAATGTCCTTGCCGGTCCGCGTCCAGCGCCGCCTGCAGCCCGCGCCACAGCACGAAGGCCCAAAGGCCGGCGCCCAGCAGGATCAGCCACAGCCGGCCGAACGGCTGGCGCGCCACGGCGGCGACGGCCTCGCTCGTGCCCGCGGCCTCGCCGAGCACGTCGGCGGCCGCCAGGACGGTGATCAGCCCGACGGTCAGGTAGACGAAGCCGCGCGCGCCGTAGCCGACCCGCGCGGCCAGCTCCAGCCAACCTGTCGGCAGGGACATGTGCGGCTGGCGCAGCCGCCGGGCCAGCCGGCGGGCTGCGCGTCCAAGCTCGGCGGCGATGCGGTCCGGCGCTACGGCGGTCATGGGCGCATGAACCCGCCGCCGGGCGAAAGGCTCCGCTCGCCCTTGAGGATGAGGCTAGCGCGCCCTATCTGCGGCCCCGCGACGCAGGGGAAGGTCGAACCACGCATGCCGCCGGTGATCGAGGTCGAGGGCCTCACCAAGACTTACAGATCCGGACTTCAGGCTCTCAAGAGCGTCGATCTGACGATCGGCAAGGGCGAGATCTTCGCCCTGCTGGGGCCCAACGGCGCGGGCAAGACGACGCTGATCTCCATCGTCTGCGGCATCGTCACGCCGACGAGCGGCGAGGTGCGCGTCGCCGGCAACGACATTCAGAAGGATTACCGGAAGGCCCGCCAACTCATCGGCCTGGTGCCCCAAGAGCTGACCACCGACGCCTTCGAGAGCGTCTGGTCGACCGTCAGCTTCAGCCGGGGCCTGTTCGGCAAGGCGCCGAACCCGGGCCATGTGGAGCGGGTGCTCAGGGACCTCAGCCTGTGGGACAAGAAGGACGCCAAGATCATGACCCTGTCCGGCGGCATGAAACGCCGGGTGATGATCGCCAAGGCTCTCAGCCATGAGCCCGACATCCTGTTCCTGGACGAACCGACCGCCGGCGTGGACGTGGAGCTGCGTCGCGACATGTGGGCGCTCGTGCGCCGTCTGCGCGATCAGGGCGTCACCATCATCCTGACCACCCACTACATCGAGGAGGCCGAGGAGATGGCCGATCGGGTGGGCGTCATCCTCAAGGGTCAGCTGGTGGTGGTCGAGGCGAAGAGCACTCTGATGATGCGGCTCGGCAAGAAGACCCTGACGCTGCAGCTGCAGGAGCCGCTGGCGGTCCTGCCGCCGGAGCTGTCGGACTGGGCGCTGGAGCTCAAGGCCGAGGGCCAGGAGCTGGAGTACGTCTTCGACACCCATGCCGAGCGCACCGGCGTGCCGTCGCTGCTGCGGCGGATGAGCGACCTCGGCATCGGCTTCAAGGACCTGTCGACGCGGCAGAGTTCGCTCGAGGACATCTTCGTGGGCCTGGTCCACGACGGGCGGGAGGCGGCGTGATGGCGTTCAACGGTCATGGCGTCTGGGCCATCTATCGCTTCGAGATGGCGCGCGCGCTGCGCACTGTCTGGCAGTCGATCATCACTCCCGTGATCACCACCTCGCTCTACTTCGTCGTGTTCGGCGCGGCGATCGGCGGCCGCATGACCGAGGTGTCCGACGTGCCTTACGGCGCCTTCCTGGTGCCCGGGCTGATCATGCTCAGCCTGTTCACCAATTCGATCTTCAACGCCTCGTTCGGAATCTACTTCCCCAAGTTCACCGGGACGATCTACGAGCTGCTGTCGGCGCCGATCTCGCCGCTGGAGACGGTGCTGGGCTACGTCGGGGCGGCGGCGACCAAGTCGCTGATCCTGGGGCTGATCATCCTGGCCACGGCGGCGCTGTTCGTGCCGCTCCAGATCCTGCACCCGGTCTGGATGATCGGGTTCCTCGTGCTGATCTCGGCCACCTTCAGCCTGTTCGGCTTCATCATCGGCATCTGGGCGCAGAGCTTCGAGCAGCTGAACTTCATTCCCATGCTGATCGTCACGCCGCTGACGTTCCTGGGCGGCGCCTTCTATTCGATCGACATGCTGCCGCCCGCCTGGCGGACGGTCAGCCTGTTCAATCCGGTGGTCTATCTGATCTCCGGCTTCCGCTGGTCGTTCTTCGGCGAGGGCGACGTGGCGGTGGGGATCAGCCTGGTTGCGACACTTGGCTTCTTCCTGACCTGCCTGGCGGTCGTCGCCTGGATCTTCCGGACCGGCTATCGTCTCAAGACCTGAACCGCAGAAGGAAGCCCGCCATGGTCACGGCCACCTGGAACGGGGCGGTCATCGCCCAGTCGGATGACACGGTGGTGGTCGAGGGCAACCACTATTTTCCGCGCGCCTCGGTGAACGCGGACTACCTGAAGGACAGCGCGACGACCTCCGTCTGCTCGTGGAAGGGCACGGCCGGCTACCACACCCTGGTCGTCGACGGCGCGGAGAACCCGGACGCGGCCTGGTACTATCCGGACCCCAAGGACGCGGCGGCCGAGATCAGGGACCGGATCGCCTTCTGGCGCGGGGTGAAGGTCGGCTGATCCGGCGCTTGAGCCCGCCTTAACGCTTCGCCGCTAGCCTCCTTTCGAACGACGGAGTGCGGCATGGCGCGGGGCGACGATCGCGGACCAGATGAGAACCACACGGCGGAGGGCGCGCCGGACCAGTTCCTGCGGCTCATGTCCCACGAGATGCGCACGCCCCTGAACGGCGTCATCGGCATGCTCGGCCTGTTGTCGCGCACCCGGCTGGACGGGGCCCAGCGCGCCTATCTGGACGCCGCCAAGGGCTCGGCCGAACATCTGCTCGGCCTGGTCAACGACCTCTTGGACTACGCCCGGCTGGACGCCGGCCGGCTGGAGTTCGATCTCAGCCGCGTCGACGTCCCCACCCTGGTGCAGGGGGTCGCCGAGCTGTTGGCCCCGCGCGCCTTCGACAAGGGCCTGGAGATCGCCTGGACCGTGGCGCCGGACGTGCCCCCGATCCTGGCCGACGAGGGCCGCCTGCGGCAGGTGCTGTTCAATCTCGCCGGCAATGCGGTGAAGTTCACCGACCGCGGCGGCGTCTGGATTCACGTCGAGCGCGTCGGCGACGCCGATGAGGGCGCGCGGCTGGCCTTCCGCGTCGACGACACCGGACCGGGCGTGCCCGTCCACGCGCGGACCCGCATCTTCGAGGAGTTCGGCCACGCCGTCGGCGGCGACGCCGTGCGCCACGACGGGGCGGGGCTTGGGCTGGCGGTCGTGCGCCGCCTCGCCGAGGCGATGGGCGGCTCGGTCTCGGTCGGCGACCGGCCCGTCCGCAAGGGCGGCGACCGGGGCGGATCGCGTTTCAGCTTCGAAGCGGCCTTCCAGCCGGCGGGGGTCGCCCACGTCGCCGGCAAGCCGCTGAAGGCGCTCGAGATCGCCGTTTGCTCCGACAACCCCATCCTGCGCCTGACCGCCGAGAGCCAGGCCAAGGCCGCCGGCGCCCGCGTCTCGCCGGCGCCGCACGTCTGGCTGGTCGATCACGCCGCCGGACCGAGCGCCCCGCCCCTGCCGCGTCCGGCGGGCGGTCAGGCGATCGTGCTGCTGGCGCCGGAGGCCCGCGACCTGATCCCGCGCTACCGGGCGATGGGCTACCACGGCTATCTGATCAAGCCGCTGCGGCCGGCGTCGCTGACGGAGCGGGTTCTGGCCGCCGCCGGCGCGGGGGCGAGCACGATGCGCCGCCCGGGACCGCCCCCGCCGCCGCCCGCCGACGACGACCGCATCACGCCGGTCCGCTTCCACGGCCTTCGGGTCCTGCTGGCCGAGGACAATCCTGTCGGGGCGCTTCTGGCCAAGACGCTGCTTCGCCGCGAGGGCTGCGTGGTCGAGACCGCCGGGTCGGGCCAGGAGGTGTTGGCCGCCCTGGCCCAGGCCCGCTACGACCTCGTGCTGATGGACATGCGCATGCCGGGCATGGACGGGCCGACGGCGGCGCGCGCGCTCCGGGCCCGGGGCGACCGCACGCCGATCATCGCCGTCACCGCCAACGCCTTCCCGGAGGACCGCCGCGCCTGTCTGGAGGCCGGGATGGACGACCACCTGGCCAAGCCGCTGGAGTTGGAGGCGCTCCGCGCCGCGCTGGCCCGCTGGACCTTCGGCGACAACCGCGCCAAGGTCGTCGCCGGATAGACGCCGGGGGGCGTCGAGAGGGACGCCTTCATGAGTGAGAGCAAGCGGCTCACCACCTGGGAATTCGTCAAGTCGCTGCGCGACCGACGGGTGTTCGTGATGCTGCTCCTGGGGGCTTCGGCGGGCCTGCCGTTCTTCCTGATCTTCGACACCCTGTCAGCGTGGCTCCGCGAGGCGGAGCTGGACCTTTCCACCATCAGCGTCTTCGCCCTGGCGACCCTGTCCTACGCGCTCAAGTTCGTCTGGGCCCCGGTGGTGGATCGCCTCAAGCTGCCTCTGTTGTATCGACTACTGGGTCAGCGGCGCTCGTGGATGTTGCTGATGCAGGGCCTGATCGTGATCGGCCTATGGGCGATCGCCGGGTCCGATCCGTCGCTCAACCTCGGTCAAGTGGCGCTGATCGCCGTGCTCGTCGGCTTCTGCGGCGCGACCCAGGACATCGCCATCGACGCCTGGCGCATCGAGGTCGTGGACGAGACCTTCTACGGCACCATGGCGGCGGCCTATCAGTGGGGCTTCCGCATCGCCATGATCGTGGCGGGCGCGCTGCCGCTGGTGCTGGCGGACGCCTACGGCTGGAACCTGTCCTACGCGGTGATGGCGGCCTGTATGCTGATCGCCCTGGGCGCGACGGTGCTGGCTCCCCGCGAAGCCTACAATCGCCCGCCTACGCGCTTCACCGAGGGTATGGAAGCCAAGCCGGCGCTCGAGGTTGTCGAGTGGGCGGGCCGAGGCCTGCTGATCCTCGGCGGGGCCCTGCTGGCCGGCTCGGGGCTGGCCGCCAACGCGACCTTTTTGAACGTCCTGGCCGGCTGGTTCGGCCAGACGCCAGCCCAGGCCGAAGCCTTCAAGGCCGTGTGGGAAGCGCGCGAGACCGGCATCTTCATCCAGTTCCCGGCCGTGCTCGCGGGACTGGGGCTGATCGCCCTGGCCTGCGTGCCCCTGCCGGGCGCCCCGACCCGGCCGGGGGCGTATCTGCGGCGCGCCTACGGCGAGCCTCTGGGCGACTTCTTCCGCCGCTTCGGCGGTCGCTTCGGGCTGCTGATCCTGGCGCTGATCTGCATGTATCGGCTGTCCGACTTCGTCCTGAACATCATGAACCCGTTCTACCAGGACCTCGGCTTCACCCTGACCCAGATCGCCGAGGTGCGGAAAGTCTATGGCGTCGTCGCCTCCATGGCGGGCATCGCGGCCGGCGCGTGGCTGGTGAGCCGCCTCGGCATCGTCCGCACCATGGTGATCGGTGTCTTCGCCAGCCCGCTGTCCAATCTGATCTTCATCTGGCTGGCGACGCAGGGGCCCAGCATGCCCGCGTTGTACGCGGCGATCACGATCGACAACTTCGCCACCGGCGTCGCGGGCACGGCCCTGATCGTCTACATGTCCAGCTTGACGGCGTCGGGCTTCACCGCGACCCAATACGCCCTGTTCAGCTCGCTCTACGCCATCTTCGGCAAGATCCTGGCCTCCCAGTCCGGCCGCATCGTGGAAGGCTCGGCGCGCATGGCCGAGGCGGGCGGGCCGACCTCCGTCTTCAGGCCCCTGTTCGCCGGCCTGCCGGAGGGATCGCTCGCCAAGGGGGCCGAGATCGCGGGCGTCACGCCCGTCTCGCTCGGAGCCGGCTATGTGACCTTCTTCACCTATTCGGTGACCATCGGCGTCATCGCGGTCGGGCTGGCCTTCACGGTCGCCCGGCGTCAGCAGGCGGAACAACCAAAAACCGAGAGCTGAGGCTTCAGGACGTCGGCGGGACCGAGGTGCGGGGGCGCGGCGCCGGGGCGGGCTGCGGCGTCGCGTCCGGCTCCCGCTGCGCGGCGGCCCGGATCGGTTCGGGCGGGTCCTCGTCGGCGACGCCCTCCTCATAGGCGGCGAAGGTCGCGGCGGTGATGATCTCCGACACCGACGCCCCCAGGCTGACGATCTGGACCGACTTCTCCAGCCCCACCAGCAAGGGCCCGATCACGGTCGCGCCGCCCAGCGCCTGGACCAGGCGGGTCGAGATCGAGGCGGAGTGGATCGCCGGCATGACCAGGACGTTGGCGTCCTTGGACAGGCGCATGAACGGATAGTTCGACCGCGCGTCCGGATCGAGCGCGATCTCGGGCGGCATCTCGCCCTCGTATTCGAAGTCCACCCCCTTGGCGTCCAGGATGCGGATGGCCTCGCGCACCTTCTCCCCCCGGTCGCCGGGCGGGTTGCCGAAGGTCGAATAGCTGAGGAAGGCCACGCGCGGATTGCGGCCCAGCTTGCGCACCGTGGCGGCCGCCTGGATGGCGATCTCGGCCAGTTCCTCCGCGTCCGGCAGTTCGTGGATCGAGGTGTCGGCGACGAACAGGGTGCGGCCCTTGGCGAGCAGGATCGACAGGCCGATCAGCCGCTCCTTCACGTCCAGGACGCGGCGGACCTCCTTCAGCACCATGTTGAAGTTCCGCGTCACGCCGGTGACCACCGCGTCCGCATGGCCGTGGCTGACCATGGCGGCGGCGAAGTAGTTTCGGTCCTGGTTGATCATCCGCTGCACGTCGCGCCGCAGATAGCCGCGCCGCTGCAGCCGCTCGTACAGACTGTCCGTGTACAGCGCATTGTGTTCGGAGACGCGGGCGTTGACGATCTCGATGCCCAGTTCGTCGAACCGCAGGCCGGCTTCCATCGCGTTCTGACGGATCAGATCCTCGCGCCCGACGAGGATCGGCGTGCCCAGTTCGGACTGCTTGAAGGCCCAGGCCGCGCGGATCACCGCCGGCTCTTCGCCCTCGGCGAACACGACCCTCTTGTTGGGCGCCGCGCGCACGGCCGAGGCGATCTTCTGCATCAGGGCCGCGGACGGATCCAGCCGCTGGCGCAGCTCGGTCCGATAGGCGTCCATGTCCTCGATCGGCTTTCGCGCCACCCCCGTGTCCATGGCCGCCTGCGCCACGAACGGCGGCACGTACCAGATCAGTCGGGGATCGAACGGCGTGGGGATGATGTAGTCCGGACCGAACTTCAGCCGCCGGCCGCGATAGGCCATGGCCACCTCGTCCGGCACGTCCTCCCGCGCCAGGGCCGCGAGCGCCCGGGCGGCGGCGATCTTCATCTCGTGGTTCACCCGCCGGGCCCGCACGTCCAGCGCGCCCCGGAAGATGTAGGGGAAGCCCAGCACGTTGTTGACCTGGTTGGCGTAGTCGGACCGCCCCGTCGCCACGATCGCGTCCGGGCGCACGGCGTGAACCTCTTCCGGGGTGATCTCCGGGTCCGGGTTGGCCATGGCGAAGATGATCGGCTTGTCCGCCATCGACGCGACCATCTCGGGCGTGATCGCGCCCTTGGCCGACAGGCCCAGCACCACGTCGGCGCCCACCATCGCCTCGGCGAGCGTACGCTTGTGGGTGTCGGTGGCGTGGACGGCCTTCCACTGGTCCATGTGCTCGGCCCGGCCGCGATAGACCACCCCCGCCAGGTCGACCACGGTGGTGTTCTCGGCCTTCACGCCCATGGCCTTCATCAGGCCGATGGAGGACAGGCCGGCCGCGCCGGCGCCCACCAGCACGACCTTCACGTCCTCGATGTTCCGGCCGGTGATCTCGCAGGCGTTGATCAGGGCGGCGGTGGAGATGATCGCCGTGCCGTGCTGGTCGTCATGGAAGACCGGGATGTCCAGCTCGTCCTGGAGCTGGCTCTCGATGATGAAGCATTCCGGAGATTTGATGTCCTCCAGATTGATGCCGCCCCAGGTGTCGCCGATGTTCTTCACGACCGTGACGAACTCGTCCGGGTCGGTGGTCTTCACCTCCACGTCGAAGCTGTCGATGTCGGCGAAGCGTTTGAACAGGACCGCCTTGCCCTCCATCACGGGCTTGGACGCCATATGGCCGAGCTTGCCCAGCCCCAGGATCGCCGTGCCGTTCGAGATGACGGCGACCAGATTGCCCTTGGACGTGTAGTCGTAGGCCCGGTCCGCCTCCTCCGCGATCGCCCGCACGGGCACCGCGACCCCCGGCGAGTAGGCCAGGGACAGGTCGCGCTGGGTCGCCATGGGCTTGGTCGGCGCCATGGAGATCTTGCCGGGCGTGGGCCGGCGGTGGAACTCCAGCGCCTCGTCGTCGGAGAAGGTCTGTTTGTCGGTCTGGTCGGGCATGGCCCCTGACTAGTGCGGCGTCGGTAAAGGAACCGCAAGCCGGTTCGCGCGCCGGGCGGGCCCGCGGACCGGCGTCACCCCCGCAGACACCAGGCCAGGACCGCCTTCTGGGCGTGGATGCGGTTCTCCGCCTCGTCCCAGACCAGCGAGCGGGGGCCGTCGATGACCGCGTCGGTCACCTCCTCGCCCCGGTGCGCGGGCAGGCAGTGCAGGAACACCGCGTCCGGCGCGGCCAGTCCCATCAGGGCGTCATCCACCCCGTAGCCGTCGAACGCCTCCAGCCGCGCCTCATAGTCCTGATCGCCCATGGACACCCAGGTGTCGGTCACCACCACGTCCGCGCCCGCCACCGCCTCGCGCGGATCACCGGTCAGGTGAACCGCGGCCCCGCCCTTCTGCAGGTCGAACAGGTCGGGATGGTACTCGGCCGGGCAGGCCACGTTCAGGGTGAAGCCGAACTTGGGCGCCGCATGGATGAAGCTGGCGCAGACGTTGTTGCCGTCGCCGACCCAGGCGATGGTCTTGCCCGCCACCGGCCCGCGATGCTCCTCGATGGTCTGCAGGTCCGCCAGGATCTGGCAGGGGTGGCTGCGGTCGGTCAGGCCGTTGATCACGGGGACGGTCGAGACGCGCGCGAAGTTCTCCACGTCCTCGTGCCGGTTGGCGCGGATCATCACCGCATCGACCATGCGCGACAGCACCCGGGCGGTGTCCTCGACCGGCTCGCCGCGACCCAGCTGCATGTCCGAGGCCGTGGCGATGATCGAAGCGCCGCCCAGCTGCCGGATGGCGGCGTCGAAGCTGAAGCGGGTCCGGGTCGAGTTCTTCTCGAAGATCATCGCCAGCACGCGATCCTTCGCCGGCGCGTCCGCGTCCGCCCGCCCCTTCGGCCAGCCGGCCCGAGCCGCCTTGCGGGCGTGCGCGTCGTCCAGGATCGCGCGCAGCTCCGACCCCTCCAGCCGGTGAATGTCGAGAAAGTGGCGGGTCATGGCATCAGCCTATGGACTGGAAAGGACGAAAGAGAATCACAACGAACACGACGAAGCACAAGGAACACAACGAAGCCGGCGCACACCACCGGAACGAAAGTCAGAGCACGATCCGGCGAAATCCATCCTTCAAACGCAGGCTGTTGAAGTTCACAAGGTAGCCCAGCCGCACCTGTGCGAATCTTAAGTATGTCAGAAGTTGAGCCGTATGGATCGACGCTAGGGCGTCGATCGATTTCACCTCGACGATAACTCGACGCTCCACCAGCAAGTCGAGCCGAAACCCCGCATCGATGCGTTCGCCGCGATATTCGACGGGCACGGCGACCTGCCGTTCGACAGAAAGACCTCCACGAGCCAGGTCCGCAGCGAGGCAATGCTCGTATACGCCCTCCAACAGACCCGGACCCAGTTCGCGATGAACGGCGAACGCCGCGTCCATGACGGCTCGCCCGATGCGGTTCACCTCAGACGAGATGGCGCCGGCCCCGTCGTGTCCGTCGTGCATCGCCGTGCTCGTTGTGATCCCTTGGTTCAGCTCGCCGTCAGGCCGCCGTCCGGGTGCGGGCGGCCTCGCAGGTGCGTTCCAGCTTGGCGATCGCCTCGCGCGCCTCCTCCAGGGTCAGGGTCAGCGGCGGCAGCAGGCGCACGCAGTTGTCGCCGCCGCCGGCGACCAGCAGCTGCTGGCCGTCCCGGGCCCAGGCCATGAACTCGCGATTGTTCGGGACCAGCTTGATCCCGATCAGCAGGCCCTTGCCCCGGATGTCCACGATCACGTCGGGGAAGCGCTCCTTCAGCCCGTGCAGCTGCTGCTTCAGATAGCCGGCGATCTCGTTGACGTGCGCCAGGGTCTCCGGCTTCGAGATCTCGTCATAGGCCGCCAGTCCGACCGCCATGGCCAGCGGATTGCCGCCGAAGGTCGAGCCGTGCACGCCCACGGTCATGCCCTTGGCCGCCTTTTCCGAGGCCAGGCAGGCGCCGATCGGGAAGCCCCCGCCCAGCGCCTTGGCCGTCGCCATGATGTCCGGCGCCATGCCGGCCCATTCGTGGGCCCACAGCTTGCCGGTCCGGCCCATGCCGCACTGGACCTCGTCGAAGATGATCAGGACGCCGTGCTGGTCGCACAGCTCCCGCAGACCCTTCAGACAGACCTCGGGGATGGCGCGCGCCCCGCCCTCGCCCTGCACCGGCTCGACGATGATGGCGGCTGTGGTCGGGTTCGCGATCGCGGCCCTGATCGCCTCGTGATCGCCGAAGGTCAGCTGGGTGTAGCCCGGCAGGCGCGGCCCGAATCCCTCGACGTAGCCAGGGTTCCCCGCCGCGTTGATCGCCGCGTAGGACCGGCCGTGGAACGAGCCGTCGAAGCCGTAGATCTCGACTCGCTCCGGCGCGCCGTTGGCGGAGTGGTACTTGCGCGCCGTCTTCAGGGCGCACTCGACGGCCTCGGTGCCCGAATTGGTGAAGAACACCACGTCGGCGAAGCTGTCGGCGCACAGCCGGTCGGCCAGCTCCTCCTGCCCCGGGATGCGGAAGATGTTCGAGACATGCCACAGCTTGTCGGCCTGGGCCTTCACCGCCTCGACAAGGCGAGGGTGCGCGTGACCCAGGGCGTTGGTGGCGATGCCCGCCACGCAGTCCAGATAGGCCGTGCCGTCCGTGGCGTAGAGGCGGGCGCCCTCGCCGCGCTCCACCTCCAGCGGCGCGCGATTGTAGACACCCATGATGTGACCGGACACGGCAGGCTCCCTCAGGCGTGGCGGCGCGCCGGACGGGCGCGCCTCAGAGGCCTGGCGTTGTCGAACCCCGTCCGGGCTTAGTCAACCGCCGGCGGCGTGGTCGATCGCGATCCGCAGCGCCAGGTCGGCGATGAAGGCGCCGAACCGGGCCACATCCTCGCCCTCGAACAGGTCCAGCACATCGCCGGTCGAGTGGATGCGCTGGAACACCGGCGGGACGAAGCCTTCGCGCAGGCCCGGCGTCTCGCCGCCGTTGAAGGCCAGCCACATCTGGTGGGCGCCGATCGCGTCCTGGGTCCCCAGCGACAGCACCGGTAGACCGGCGGCCGAGAACACCCGGTCGTCGCTGGGCGGATAGACCGGGAAGCCGACGCAGGTCACGGCGCGCTCGGCGCACTGCAGCCGCAGCGCCCGCAGCAGCCCGGCGGACTGCTCGCCGTTGTTCTCGCCGTACATGACCGTGTCGCCATAGGCCGCGACGTCGGCGTTGATCACCGCCGCGATGCGCGACCGGTCCGCGCTCTCCAGCCACTTCCGCGCTCCGATCAGGCCCAGCTCCTCCTGATCGGTGAAGACGAAGACATAGCGGTACGGGAACGGCTCGGCCGCGCTCGTCTCCCGTAACCGAACCGCCGCCTGCATCATGGCCAGCACCGAGCCCGCGTTGTCGACGATCCCTTGCGAGAAGCCGCCCTCCAGCGGCACGGCGTCGTAGTGGGCCGTCAGGACGATGTCGACGGGTCCGCGCCCGATCGTCACGACGACGTTGCGGCCCTCCAACGGCCCGGTGCGACCGTTGCCGCCCTCGAAGGCCTGGACCTCATAATCGAGCCCCGCGGCCGTCAGCTGTTCGGTCAGCACGCGGAAGCGCTCGGCGTTGGACGGCTGCACCCAGGCGGCGGCGGCGGTCTCCAGGTCCGCGGCGGCGTCCTGGGCCGAAGCGGGCGTGGCGACGAGCGCGGCGCCCAGCGCCGCGGAGAGCAGTGTGCGGATCATGAGGTCCTCCCTGACCACGCATCTCTTCGGGACCGCATGCGGCGGTCAAGCCGGAACCCGTCGGCGGTCGCCCGGTTGGCGAGGCGCAACTCAGGAGGCTCAGATGTCCAATCACCCCGCACCGGACCGGCAGCCCGTGAAGGGACCTGACGATCTTCAGCGCAATCCCGGGATCGGCCAGTCGCCGGGTCTGAACCGCGCCGAGGGCCTTGAGCCCATCGAGGGCGACAACACGGTCGAGGGCGACACCGAGAACGACGCGGGCCCCGGCGGCGCCGTCGATCCGGACGCCAGGGGCCGGGCGAACGCCTAGCTCTTCAGCCGCCAGCCCGTGCGGAACAGGGTCCAGCAGACCCAGGCCATGACCACGGTCAGCGCCAGGCTGACCACGACGCCGATCGCCAGGCTGCCTTCCGCATGGCCGATGAAGCCCGCGCGGAAGCCGTCGATCAGATAGAACATCGGGTTCCAGTGACTGATCGTGGCGAAGGGCTCAGGCAGGTTCTCGACCAGATAGAAGGTCCCCGACAGGAAGGTCATCGGCATGACGATGAAGTTCTGAACCGCCGCCAGGTGGTCGAACTTCTCCGACCACAGGCCGGCCACCACGCCGATCAACCCCATGAGGAGGGAGGCGATGGCCCCGAAATAGACGACGGCCAGAAGGTTCGACAGACCCAGCCGGGCGAAGGGCAGGACGCACAGGGCGGTCGCCGCTCCGACCAGCAGCCCGCGCGTCGCCGCGCCGAGCGAAAAGCCGACCGCCAGCTCGAAGGGGCTCAGCGGCGGGGTCAGGAAGTCCGTCGCCGTGCCCATGATCTTGGCCTGGATCAGGCTGGAGGAGGCGTTGGCGAAGGCGTTGTTGAGGATCGCCATCATGATCAGGCCGGGCGCCACGAACTCGCCGAAGGGCGTGCCGTGCAGCGGCGGGCGCGCGCCCTGCAGCGCGACGACGAACACCATCATGTAGAGAAGCGTCGTGACCACCGGCGCGGCGACGGTCTGGGCCCCGACCTTCCAGAACCGGCGCACCTCGCGAAGATACAGGGTCCGGACCCCGATCCAGTTGATCCCCCGGTATTCGCGGGGCTGGGGCAGGCCGGACGGCCGGGTCGAGGCGAGATCGGTCATGGCCGCGCAGATGCGCCCTCGGCCGGGCCTTCGCAACCCTTGTTCCGCTATTGCAGCGGCGCGTCCCCGTCGCCGCCCTCGGCGGCGTCGATGCGCATGAGCGCGGTCAGGGCCCCGGTCCGGTCGGCCAGGGTCCTCGCCTCCAGCAACGCCTGCTTCTCCGCCGGTTCGAACGGCAGCGCCATGGCCAGGCTGTTGACCAGCGCCTCCGGCGGCGCGGCTTCCGCCGTCTCCCAGTCCACGTCCAGCCCGCGGCGCTCGAGATAGAGCTTCAGAGCCTCGAGGAACTCCGGCCGGTCGAAGTCGACTTCGTCCTCGTCCGGCTTCAGGTCGCCTTCATAGGCGGCGAACTCGGCGCGCACCTGGCGATAGGGCGCCGCGCTCGGCAGCTCGGCCTGGACGCGGAAGCGCGCCACCCCTGTAAGGGTGATCAGATAGCGTCCGTCCGACGTCTCGGCGAAGCTGGTGATGCGCCCGGCGCAACCCACGGGCGTCAGGCTGGGCAGGGTCTTGGGCCCGCCCGACGGCTGTATCATGCCGATCAGCCGGTCGCCCGCCATCGCGTCGTCGATCATGTTCAGATAGCGCGGCTCGAAGATGTTGAGCGGCAGCTGACCCCGCGGCAGCAGGATCACGCCGCCCAGCGGAAACACCGGCAGAGCCTGGGGCAGGTCGGACGCCTTCAGATAGCTGTGGGCCAAGGCGTCGTCTCCGCGTCAGGCGAACAGGATGGAGGACAGGCGGCGACGCCCGTCCTTGGCGACGTCGGACCCCGCCCCGGCGGCCTCGAAGATGGTCAGCAGCTGCTTGCGCGCCGCCTGGTCGTTCCACTCCCGATCCGCCCTGACGATGGTCAGGAGCTCGTCGACAGCGCCCTTGAGATCGCCCACCGAGGCCAGGCCGAGCGCCAGGTCGAAGCGGGCCTGATGGTCGTTCGGATCGGCCTGGACCCTGGCGCGCAGGGCCGCGGTGTCGCCGCCGCCGTTCCCGCCGCTTTCCAGAAGCTTGATCTGGGCGCGCGCGCTCTGCACATCCGGGTCGTTGCTGTCGCCCGCCATGGCCAGGGTCTGGCGCGCCTGGTCGGCGTCGCCGGTCGCCAGATAGACCTTGGCCAGTCCCGCGATCGCCTTGACGTTGTCCGGCTCGATCGACAGCACCTCGGCATAGGCCTGGGCCGCCCCGCCCCAGTCCTGCAAGGCCAGCGACTCCGCGCCGAGCGCCAGCACCTGGGCGATGTCCGACGCGGCCGAGGACCCGCCCGTCAGCTTGTCGATGAAGGCCTTGATCTGGCTCTCGGGGATCGCGCCCTGAAAGCCGTCGACCGGCCGGCCGTCGACGAAGGCGTAGACGGTGGGGATCGACTGGACCCTGAGCTGGCCCGCATAGGCCGGGTTCTTGTCGACGTCGATCTTGACCAGCTTCACCGCCCCCTTGGCGGCGCGCACGGCCTTCTCAAGCGCGGGCGTCAGCTGCCGGCAGGGTCCGCACCAGGTGGCCCAGAAGTCGACGATCACCGGCTGGCTCTTCGACGCCTCGACCACGTCGGCCATGAAGCCGGCGTCGGAGCCTTCCTTGATCAGGTCCTCGGGCGGGGCGGCGGCGGGGTCGGCGAAGCTCATGGTCATCCTCGTCAGGAACGCGTCGGGGCTCAGATGGTCGCGTCCGCGACCACAGACAAGCGGGAGAAATCCACCACGAGCGGCGTGCGGCCCAGCAGCTCCAGGAAGCGGCGGAAGTCGCGCTGCGCCAATGCGGTGGTGGCCGTGTTGGTCAGGGGATGGAAGTTGACGACCTCGGCCTCCCACAGCGCCTTGTCGAGCACGAAGGTCACGCGGCCTTCCACGTCGTTGATCAGGCCCAGCGCCGTCACCGAGCCCGGCCGGACGCCCAGGGCGCCCCACATCAGCTCCTCGTTCCCGAACGACAGCCGGTCCGAACCGATCACCCGATGAAGCGCCTTCAGGTCCACCGCGGTGTCCTGACGCGCCGAGATCAGCCACAGCCGCCTCTTCTTGTCCTTGAGGAACAGGTTCTTGGTGTGGGCGCCCGGCATGGCCGCCTTGAGCTCCAGACCCTCCTCGACCCGGAACACGGCGGGATGCTCATGGGTCGTCTGCGCCACGCCGTGTTCGGCGAAGAAGGCCAGAAGGCTGTCGCGATCGTACGGCGGCGCGCTCAAGGACGGAGGTCCGGCTTTACGGCCCGCTCCGGGCCCGGCTAGACCAAGGGCTTAGACCCGACGCGCGAGAGGGCCAAGGCCTTGGAACTGGAATGCTACCCCATGACCCACCGGCCGCCGGACATGGTGCCCGGCCGCCAGTCCCGGGCCTGGATGGACGCCTTCGCCAGCCGCCACCCCTATCGCTGCCTGCCGCTGAACATGGCCAACACCACCGGCTGGGAGATCCTGTGCCCCTTCGGCTTCACCGCCGAGTGGAACGGCGGGCCGTCCCAGGCCGACATCAAGATCACGCCGGACCGGCCCAACCCCGAGCTGGACCACTTCGTCACCTCGCACTTCTCGCGCGGCGTGCTGACGATGCACCCGCAGTATCTGTTCCGTACGCCGCCCGGCTGGGGCATGACCGCGACCGGCGCGCCCAACCACATCAAGGACGGCATCCAGCCGCTGACCGGCCTGATCGAGACCGACTGGCTGCCGTTCCCCTTCACCATGAACTGGCTGTTCACCCGCCCCTGCCGGGTGCGGTTCGAGAAGGGCGAGCCCTTCTGCTTCATCAGCCTCGTGGAGCACAGGAAGCTGGACGAGGTCGAGCCGATCATCCGCCCGCTGGAGTCCAACCCGGTGATGAAGGGTCAGTTCGAGGCCTGGAACCGCCAGCGCACCGACTTCAACAACCGCCTGGCCGGCGGCGACCCCGAAGCCGCCAAGGAGGCCTGGCAGCGCTACTACTTCAAGGGCGAGCTGCCGGAGGCCACCGGTCCGGCGCCCAAGGACCACGTCAACAAGCGCCGCCTGAAGACCCCGCGCGTGGGGCTCTGAGGCGTCAGAACGCCGTCCAGCTGTCGCCGGGGTCCGCCTCGCCGGGGTCCGCCCACTGCTGGCCCCAGGCGACGATCATCAGCACCTTGTGGCTGCGGATGCGGAACTCGCCGATCATCGGCTGCACCACCCCCAGCGGCGCGCCGCTGCGGGCGTCGTAGACGAAGGCCGAGAACTCCGCCACGCCGGTCCGGTCCCGGCGGCTGTAGAGCGACAGCTCCGGCAGCGACACGACGTTGAGGTTCTCGTTGATCGGCACCGCCAGGGGCGGAATGCCCACCACCCGCCGCATCTGCTCCAGCGCCAGCGTGCCGGCCCGTATCTCCAGGATCACGTCGGCCGAGGCCTTGTCGGAGGCGAGGGCGTGACCGGCTTCCGACAGGGCCTGGC
Source organism: Brevundimonas balnearis (assembly GCF_042434805.1). Taxonomy (NCBI): domain Bacteria; kingdom Pseudomonadati; phylum Pseudomonadota; class Alphaproteobacteria; order Caulobacterales; family Caulobacteraceae; genus Brevundimonas; species Brevundimonas balnearis. Next base: position 65,299 of record NZ_JBHLSW010000014.1, read on the forward strand.
GCACCGCGCTGATCGCATAGGCCGCGCCCTCGGCCTGGAAGTAGGCGTTGTCGACGAAGATGCGGGCGCTTTTCTCGACCGGAAGCTCGAGACCCTCCACGGCCTGATCGGCCGCGCGGGCCAGCAGCAGCTGCTCGGTCGCGGTGCGCCCCGTGTAGGACTCCGACACCTGGGCGCAGCCGGCGAGAAGCGCGGCCGCCGTCACGATGATCGCGGCCCGCATCACCAGGTTCCCGTGTTCGGCATGGAGGCCCAGGGCTCGGCCGGCGCCTGGGGCTCGCCTTCCTGCAACAGCTCGATGGAGATGCCGTCGGGCGAGCGGACGAAGGCCATGCGCCCGTCGCGCGGCGGCCGGTTGATGGTCACGCCGCCGTCCGCCAGCCGCTGGCAGGCCGCATAGATGTCGTCGACCTTGTAGGCCAGGTGCCCGAAATTCCGGCCGCCGGTATAGACCTCCGGGTCCCAGTTGTAGGTCAGCTCGACCTCCGGCGACCGCTCCGCGGCCGACCGGTCCAGATCCTTCGGCGCGGCCAGGAAGACCAGGGTGAAGCGCCCCGCCTCGTTCTCCATGCGCCGCACCTCCCGCAGACCCAGAAGGTCGCACCAGAAGCGCAGCGAGACGTCGAGGTCCGTCACCCGGACCATGGTGTGAAGATAACGCATGGATCGGCTCGTCAGCGGGGAGAAGCCCCCTGTTTAACCGGTTACGCCGGCGATGCGAGTCACAAGGCGTGACGACCCGCCGTCGTCAGTGCGCCTCGGGCCCACGCGCGGCGGGGCTTTCATATTCGCTCTCCGGCCGCACCGAGGCCGTGAGCACGAACCGACGGTCGCAATAGCCGCACTCCACGGCGTCGTCCTCGCCCATGTCCAGATAGACGAGCGGATGCCCCAGCGCGCCGCCGCCGCCGTCGCACGCGACGCGCTTGGTGGAGACCACGATCTCCTCGGGCGGCGGGACCATGACGTCGGGATGGCGAGGCGGCATGACAGACTCCGGCCGGGGTCGGCCTTGGCGTAGGGGTGCGCGCGGCATACCTATGCGCCCGACAGACGCCCGTCAAACGGGCGCGCCCTCTCTTTCCGGACCTTTCCGATCCATGACCTCCTCCGCCGACCTGCCCGACTTCGCCATCGAGGTCCGGGGCCTGAAGAAGACCTACGCCGGCTCGAAGAAGGCTCCGCCGAAGGTGGCGCTGAAGGGGGTGGATCTGGTCGTGCCGCGCGGCTCGTTGTTCGGGCTTCTGGGGCCGAACGGCGCGGGCAAGTCGACGCTGATCAACATCCTGGCCGGGGTGGTGAACAAGTCCGAGGGCGAGGTGCGCATCTGGGGTCGCGACATCGACGCCCAGCCTCGCGCCGCCCGCGCCGCGCTCGGCGTCGTGCCCCAGGAGATCGTCGCCGACGTCTTCTTCACCCCGCGCGAGGCGCTTGAGGTCCAGGCCGGCTTCTACGGCGTGCCCAGGGGCGAGCGCCGCTCGGACGAACTGCTGGCCGCGCTCGGCCTGTCGGACAAGGCCAACGCCTACGTCCGCGCCCTGTCCGGGGGCATGAAGCGCCGTCTGATGGTGGCCAAGGCGCTGGTCCACAATCCGCCGGTGCTGATCCTCGACGAGCCGACCGCCGGGGTGGATGTCGAGCTGCGTCGCCAGCTGTGGGAGTACGTCCGCCGCATCAACGCCGAGGGCGTGACCATCCTCCTGACCACCCACTACCTGGAGGAGGCGCAGGAGCTCTGCGACACCATCGCCATCGTCAACCGGGGCGAGGTGGTGGTCAGCGAGCCGACGGCCACGCTGCTGCGCCGCCTCGACACGCGCAACGTGGTGGTGACGCCGGACGCCCCGCTCCCGGCGCCGCCGGCGCTTCGGGGCCTGCAGGTCGCGGCCCGGCCGAACGGCGCCTTCGCCGTGACCTATCGCCTGGGCGAGGGCACGGTCGAACAGGTGCTGGCCGCCGTTCGCGCCGCCGGCGTCGGCATCAAGGACATCGCCACCGAGGATCCGGACCTGGAGGACGTGTTCCTGGCCCTGACCTATGGCGACCCGTCGCGCCCGTCGCCCACCGCCGACTGAGGCCTGGCGCCGTAGGCGGGAAGGCCCAGCCGCCAGACGATCGCCGCGGCCCGCAGCGCGAACCCCAGCGCCGCCGCGACCAGCGCCGCCAGCCGCGTCGAGGCCCCCAGCTCCACCAGCCCGACCATCGCGCCCGACGCCAGGGCGGCGGCGGTGACATAGAGCTCGGGCTTCATCAGGATCGACGGCTGGCCCGCCAGCACGTCGCGGATGATCCCGCCGAGGCAGGCGGTGACGACGCCGAGCGCGAAGGCCGGCAGCGGCGCCACGCCGAACGACAGCGCCTTTGAGGCCCCGTACACCGCATAGGCGGCCAGCCCCACCGCATCCAGCCAGGCCAGCGCGGCGCCGCTCCACAGCCGGCGCGGGGCGATCCACACCGCCAGGGCGCCGGCGAAACAGACCAGCAGCGTCGCGTTCTCCGCCACCCAGAACACCGGCGCGCCGATCAGCAGGTCCCGCGCCGTGCCGCCGCTGACCGCCGTCACCACGCCGAAGAAGAGGAAGGTCACCAGCGTCTGGCGCCGCTCGGCCGCCAGCACCGCGCCGGACGCGGCGAACACCCCGATGCCCACGTAGTTCAGGGCCTCCAGAACGGGGCCGATGACGAGGATGACGTCGTCGGGCGGCAAGGTCGGTGCTCCGCTGGCGTCGCCCGGGCGACGGGCCGGAGCCTCTATACCCGAATGTCGAGCAGGGCGCCGGGTCGACGGGGCCGTTCCGCGTCGGCCTGGGCCGCAGCGGGGGCGATGGCGCGCGCCTCGACCGGCGCCGGGGCCGGCTCCGACGCCCGCGCGGCGGTCAGGGCGGCGCGGAAGAAGGCGGCCTGGGCGTTCAGCGCCCCCTGCGCCGTCGGCGGCGTCTGGGCCCGGCCGAGACTGTTGAAGACCTGCGCGGAAAGGGGCGGCGTCGACATGCCGACAGGGTTAACCAGTCCTGTCTAGGAAGGGTTAACGCAGCGCCGAGGTCAGCCGCTCGACGTCCTCGGGGAGGAGCGGCCCCGCATGCTTGGCGACGATGGTCCCCTGGGCGTCCACGGCGAAGGTCTCGGGCACGCCGGAGACGCCCAGGTCCAGCCCCGCCTCGCCCTCGCGGTCCACCAGCACCAGCGCGAACGGGTCGCCCAGTTCTTCGAGGAAGGCGCGCGTGTCGGCCGGATCGTCCTTGTAGGCGACGCCCACGACGTGGATCCCCTGCGCCTGCATGGCCATCAGCTGCGGGTGCTCGATGCGGCAGGGCGCGCACCAGCTGGCGAACAGATTGACGATCATCGGCTTGCCGACGCCCGCGGTCTTCAGGTCCAGCACCTCGGGCGGACCGTCGCCGCTCGACAGGCGAGGCAGCACCGTCTCGGGGATCGGCTGCCCCACCATGGCGTCCGGCTTGTAGACCGGGTCCCGGTTCAGCGACCAGCCGACGAACAGGGCGGCCAGGAGCACCAGCACGACCAGCGGGATGAGCGACAGCCAGCGGCTCACCGGTCGTCCTCCGTCTCCAGCCGCGCCAGCTCGCGCCGCCAGCGCCGCGCCGCCAGCGCGCCGCGCACGACCAGGCCGAGGAGCGCGACCGCGCTGATGGCCCAGGCCGACCAGACGTAGACGCCGTAGGGGCTCATGTCGAAGTCCATCCGCGCCCTCCCCTCAGGCCCGCCAGGCCGCGCGGGCCTGGATCGCGCGAACCCGCCGGCGCACGACCTCGGTGCGGATCGCCGTCAGCCACAGCGCCAGGAACAGCACGCCATAGGCCGCCATCATCGTCAGCAGCGGCCACAGGAACTCGCCGGTCATGGACGGCCCGTCGGCGCGCAGGAGGGAGGCGGGCTGGTGGAGCGTGTTCCACCAGTCGACCGAGAACCGCACGATCGGCAGGTTGATCAGGCCGACCAGGCCGAGCACGGCGGCGGCGCGCGCGGCCCTGGCCTCGTCCTCGATCGCCGACCTCAGGGCCATGTAGCCGAGGTAGAACAGGAACAGCACCAGCACCGACATCAGACGCGCGTCGCCCCAGACCCACCAGGCGCCCCACATCGGCTTGCCCCAGACCGCGCCGGTGACGAGCGCCAGGCCGGTGTAGACGGCGCCCGGCAGGGCGGCGGCCCGCGCCGCCGCGTCCGCCAGCGGATGGCGCCAGATCAGGACGAAGAAGCTGGAGATCCCGAGCGCCGCATAGATGCCCAGCCCCACCGACGCGGCGGGCACATGCACGAACATGATCCTGACCGTGTCGCCCTGCTGGTAGTCCTCCGGCGCGGCGAAGGCGAGCCATGTCCCCGCCGCGAGCAGGATCGCGGCCAGGGCCCACAGCGGCGCCGTCAGCCCGCGCGTGACGCGCATGAAGCGATCAGGGTTCGCCAGTCCGAACATGGCGGGGCCTTACGGCTCCCCGGCGCGGCCCGCAAGCGCGCCGGGGTCGCGGGGCCTGGTCAGTCTCCTCCCCCGTGCAACGGGGGAAGGGGACCGCGAAGCGGTGGAGGGGGCGACGGACGGAGCCCGGCGCGTGCCGCCGCCCCCTCCGTCTCTTCGCTGCGCGCCGATCCACCTCCCCCGCCGCGCGGGGGAGGAGACTTGTGAACTCAGTGTCCGCCGCCGGGATAGGGGCTGGTGACGCCCGCGCTGATCATGCCGGGGATCGCCTCGCCCAGGCCCGCGAGGATGAACTGGATCGCCAGGGCGCACAGGATCAGGCCCAGCACCCGCACGACGATGGCCATGCCGACCTCGCCGAGCAGGCGGCTGATGGGCCCGGTGAGGCCGAAGCAGATGAAGGTCGCCAGGCCCGCCGCCCCGATGGCCACCAGGCCCGCGACGGCGCCCGCCGGGCCGATCTCCTGCGCCTCGCCCGCCTGGATGATGATGGTCGAGATGGCGCCGGGCCCGATCAGCAGCGGCATGGCGAAGGGCACGATCAGCCGCTGGAAACGTCGACGGGCGTAGCCGCGCACATCCGCCAGATCCTTGGCCGCGTCGGCGTCGGCGAAGATCTTGAGGAAATCCTCCCGCGCCATGTCCAGGCCGAGCAGCAGCAGCAGAATGCCGCCCGCGATCCGGAAGGCCGCCAGCGAAATGCCGAAGAACTGCAGCAGCCACAGGCCGGTGAAGAAGAAGAAGGTCAGGAAGGCGACGATGAACAGGCAGATCAGCGCCGACACGTTGAGCCGCTGCGACAGGGTCGCGCCCGCCGTCGCGGCGGCGAAGATCGGAACGTTGCCGATGGGATCGACCAGGGCGAACAGCGCCACGAACAGGTTGACCCCCAGATCGACCGCGTCCATGCCTCGCCCCGCCCAGCTTCAAGAATCCCGCGCCCCGTTTAGCCCGAGATGAGGACTCCGTCGATGACCGCAGACCCCCGCCTGATCGTCGGCCTGGACGTGGGGTCGGTGGACGCGGCGCGGGCGGTCGTCGAGCGGCTGGGCGCGGCGGTGAGCTTCTACAAGGTCGGGCTGACGCTCTTGGCGCGCCCCGGCGGCGTCGCCTTCGCCCATGAGCTCGGCGCGGCGGGCAAGCGGGTGTTCCAGGACTGGAAGCTGCACGACATCGGCGCCCAGGTCGAGGGCGCGGCCCGCGCGGTGGCCGAGGGCGGCTGCGACCTGCTGACGGTCCATGCGGAGCCCCAGGTCATGCGCGCGGCGGTGAAGGGGCGCGGCGATCACGCGACCCGGATCCTGGCGGTGACGGTGATGACCAGCCTGTCCGACGGGGACTTGAGCGAGATCGGCTACGGCTTCACGGCGGCGGACCTCGTGGAGCGCCGCGTGCGTCAGGCCGTCGATTGCGGCGTCGACGGCGTCGTCTCGAGCCCGCTGGAGGCGCGGCGCGTGCGCCAGATCGCGCTTGAGATGGGCAAGCCGGACCTGCTGATCGTCACGCCGGGTGTGCGGCCCGCCGGGGCCGAAAGGGGCGACCAGCAGCGGGTCGCCTCTCCGGCCGAGGCGCTGTCGGAGGGCGCGACCCATCTGGTGGTCGCGCGCCCCGTCGTCGCCGCCGACGATCCGGCCGAAGCGGCGCGGGCCATCGTCGCCGAGATGGCCGGCGTCTAGGCCTCAGTCGTAAAGCGGAATCTGCGGGCAGTCGCAGCCGTAGCCGTGGTGGCCCTGGGAATAGCTGTAGCCGCCATGCACGCGGCCGTAGGCCGGGGCGCGGTCGTCCTGGTAGCCCCACTCATCTCGGTACCCGCGGTGAGGACGCCCGAAATCGCCCCGGGCGTAGCCGTGACCGTACCCGTAGCCGAAGCTGGACCGGTGCTCATAGCGGCTGTAGCGCCGCTCGCAGGACGAATAGCCGTAGCGCCCGCCGCAGTCGCCTCGGTAGCCGTACTGCACATGCCCCTGCGGCTGGCCGTGGCCATAGCCGTAGCCGTAGCCGTAGCCGTATGACGGCGCGACATAGCCGTAGGCGCCGTGGGCTCCCACGCCGCCGTAGCCGTAGAGATAACTTCCCTGGCGTCCGAAGCCCTGGGCGGGCTGATAGGACTGCGGCGGCGCGTAATGGCGCTGGCCGTAGGTATGGCCGTAAGCCTGGGCCGAGGCCGCGCCGGCGGCCGCGAACAGGGCGACGCCGGCGAGGGCGGAGAGGACGAAGCGCGACATCTGAATGCTCCTGGACAGCCGTTAACGGAGGTTAACGCCATCTTCGCCGCTTCGTTCGATTTTCGCTCGCCGGGCGATATCGGGCCGCCGGACGCGCCTCAGAAATCGATCGCCAGGCCCTTCTTCTCCCAGTCGCCGTAGCGGGTCGGCTCCGGTCCGCGCGGGCCGCCGTCCTCAGGAGGAAGGTCGGGACGTGAATCGGCACGGCGCCGCGCGGCGGCCTCCAACAGCGCCTGGCGCGCCACGGCGCTGATCGGCCGCTCGGGCGTGGCGTTCGGCACGTCGGTGTTGAACGGCTCCGGCCCGTCGTCGGCGGTTGGGGTAGGCTGTTCGGTCACAGGCCCGGCCTCTTGAGGAAATCCAGCGTCGCCAGCACATAGGCGGTCGGAAGGCTGGGGGCCATGCGGCCGAGTAGACGATTATGAATCACCTGAAGACCTTCATGCTGCTGGCGGCGCTGACGGCGCTGTTCGCCGGCGTCGGCTATATGATCGGTCAGACCACCGGCATGCTGATCGCCCTGGTGTTCGCCGGGGGCATGAATCTGGTCAGCTACTGGAACGCCGACAAGATCGTGCTGCGCATGTACCGCGCGCAGCCCGTCGACGAGAGCCATCCCAACGCCGTGGTGCGCACCTACGTGGCCGACGTGAAGGCGATGGCCGAGCGCGCCGGCATGCCGATCCCGAAGATCGCCATCATCCCCAACGACCAGCCGAACGCCTTCGCCACCGGCCGCAATCCCCGGAACGCGGCGGTCTGCGCCACCACGGGCCTGCTCGACATGCTGACCCGCGAGGAGATCCGGGGCGTGATGGCCCACGAGCTGGCGCACGTGAAGAACCGCGACACCCTGGTGATGACCGTCACCGCGACGGTGGCGGGGGCCATCTCGGCGCTGGCCAACTTCGCCCTGTTCTTCGGCGGCGACCGCGACCGGCCCGGCGGCCTGATCGGGACCCTGGCCCTGATGATCCTGGCCCCCATGGCGGCCGCGCTGGTGCAGATGGCGATCAGCCGGGCGCGCGAGTACGAGGCCGACCGCGTGGGCGCCGAGATCGCGGGCGACCCCCATGCGCTGGCCTCCGCGCTGGAGAAGATCGAGGCCTATTCCAAGCGCATCCTCAACCCGACGGCCGAGCGCAATCCGGCGTCCGGACAGCTGTTCATCATCAACCCCCTGGCGGGCCGGGGCGCGGACAATCTGTTCTCGACCCACCCGGCGACCGGCAACCGCGTGCGCGCCCTGATGGAGCTGGCGGTGAAGATGGGGATGTCCGCCCGCGCGTCGTCGCCCGAGCCGCGCCGCACGGTCCAGGCCGTGCCCCTGACCCAGCCCGCCGCCGGCCACCGTCGCGGCCCCTGGGGCTGAGGGCGGCGCTGGCGAGGGGCGGTTTGTCCGCCTATGTTCCAGCCGTGATCGACGACCTTTACAGCGCGCGCATCCTGGGTCTGGCGGCCAACATGCCGAGGACCGGGCGGCTGGCCGCGCCCGACGGCTCGGGCGAGGCGGTCGCCAAGCTGTGCGGCTCCCGCGCCGTGGTCGACGTCGTGCTGGATCAGAACGCCCGCATCGTCGACTTCGCCCAGACCGTGAAAGCCTGCGCGCTCGGCCAGGCCGCGGCCGGGGTGCTGGGCGAGGTCATCGTCGGCGCGGACGTCGCCGAGGTCCGTCGGGCGCGGGCCGACATGGCCGCCATGCTGAAGTCCGGCGGCGAAGGCCCTACCGGCCGGTTCGAGGGCCTTCGCGCCCTTAAGCAGGTCGCCGACTACCCGGCGCGACACGCCTCGACACTGGTGGCGCTGGACGCCACGCTCAACGCCATCGACGCCGCGCTGGCGTCCCGAACTCGCCGCGCCGGATAGGCTGCGGTTGCCCCCCGGCTCCGGTCGGGAGATAAGCCCGCGATGCCTTCCGGCGACACCCTTTACGAACGCGGCGTGCGGCTGGCCCATCGCGGCTACAAGCTGACGCTCAGCCCCCTGATAGGCCAGCAGTGCCGTTTCCTGCCCACCTGTTCGGACTATGCGCGCGACGCGCTGATCCAGCATGGACCGGGCCGGGGGGGATGGCTGACGCTGCGCCGCCTGTGTAAGTGCCACCCCTTCGGCGGGTCGGGTTTCGACCCGGTCCCTCCCGCAAAGACCGACCGATGATCGAACTGAAATTCCCTGACGGCGCCGTTCGCGAGTATCCCGCCGGGACGAGCGCCCACGATGTGGCCGCCTCCATCTCTCCGTCGCTGGCCAAGAAGGCGGTGCTGGCCGAGCTGAACGGCGAGCAGCGCGACCTGCACCGGGTGCTCGAGACCGGCGGGTCCTTCCGCCTCATCATGCGCGACGACCCCGAGGCGCTCTACACCATCCGCCACGACACGGCCCATGTGCTGGCCGAGGCCGTGCAGAAGCTGTTCCCCGGCACCCAGGTCACCATCGGCCCGGCCATCGAGGACGGCTTCTATTACGACTTCTATCGGGACGAGCCGTTCTCCACCGACGACTTCGCCGCCATCGAGAAGGAGATGGCGAAGATCGTGGATCGCGACGCCAGGTTCGAGCGCGAGGTCTGGGACCGCGACGAAGCCATCACCTTCTTCGAAGCGCGGGGCGAGAAGTTCAAGGCCGAGCTGATCCGCGACCTGCCCGCCGACGAGACCATCACCGTCTATCGCCAGGGCGAGTGGCTGGACCTGTGCCGGGGGCCGCACTTCCCCTCCACGCGCCATGTCGGCAAGGCCTTCAAGCTGACCAAGCTGGCGGGCGCCTATTGGCGTGGCGACAGCAAGCGCGAACAGTTGCAGCGCATCTACGGCACCGCCTGGGCGACCAAGGAGGACCTGGACGCCTATCTGAAGCGGCTGGAGGAGGCCGAGAAGCGCGATCACAGGAAGCTCGGCCGCCAGATGGAGCTCTTCCACATGCAGGAAGAGGGCCGGGGCATGGTCTTCTGGCACCCCAAGGGTTGGGCGCTGTGGCAGGTCATCGAGGCCTATATGCGCCGCCGCCTGGACGCCGCCGGCTACGTCGAGGTCAAGACGCCCCAGGTGCTGGACCGCAAGTTCTGGGAGGCGTCCGGCCACTGGGAGAAATACCGGCCCAATATGTTCGTCTGCGAGACGGTGGAGGGCGAAACGCTCAGCCTCAAGCCGATGAACTGCCCCGGCCACGTGCAGATCTTCGGCATCGGCCAGCGGTCCTATCGCGAACTGCCGCTGCGCATGGCCGAGTTCGGGGCGTGTCACCGCTATGAGCCGTCGGGCTCGCTGCACGGCCTGATGCGGGTGCGCGGCTTCACCCAGGACGACGCCCACATCTTCTGCCGCGAGGACCAGATCGTGGAGGAGACGGCGAACTTCATCGCGCTCGCCCGCAGCGTCCACGCGGACCTGGGCATGGAGACGGCCTACATCAGCCTGGGCACCCGGCCCGAGGTGCGCGCCGGCACGGACGAATTCTGGGACAAGGCCGAGGCCCTCATGCTGGAGGCCGCGCGCGCGGCGGGGTCCGAGCCGGTGGTGACGCCGGGCGACGGCGCCTTCTACGCGCCCAAGCTGGACTTCATCGTCAAGGACGCCATCGGCCGCGAATGGACCTGCGGCACCATCCAGTTGGACTATGTGCTGCCCGAACGGCTGGGCGCGGAATTCGTCGGCGAGGACGGCGGCAAGCACCGGCCGGTCATGCTGCACCGGGCCATCCTGGGCAGTTTCGAGCGGTTCATCGGCATCATGATCGAGAACTACGCCGGGGCCTTCCCCCTGTGGCTGGCCCCGGTCCAGGCCGTGGTCGCGACCATCACCTCGGACGCCGACGACTATGCCCATCAGGTCGCCGCCCGCTTCAAGGCCGCGGGCCTGCGGGTCGAGACCGACCTGAGGAACGAGAAGGTCGGCTACAAGGTGCGCGAGCACTCGGTCGGCAAGGTCCCGGTCATCGCGGTCGTCGGCCGCTCCGAGGCCGAAAAGGGCGAGGTGGCGATCCGGCGGCTGGGCAGCCAGGAGCAGACGGTGGTCAGCCTGGACGAGGCCGTGCGGCTTCTGACCGAGGAGGCGACCCCGCCGGATTTGCGGCGGACCTCGCGCTGAGACGCGCTAGGTTCCGCGATTAGTTCCGCCCCGGTCTGATTTGACGCCTTTCGGGACGTCGAAAGTCGGCCGTTGGAGCTGTCGTCGGCAGCCCCTCGAAGAGAGGCATAGTTGGTCGCGATTCGCGCGAGGCGTGCTCTAAGGTTACGCTGCTGGCTCGAATCGTTGACCCATCGAGGCTAATAGGCTTGGCGAAGTGGCGACCAGACCTGTCAGAGAACTCGTTTTTCGGGGCTCTCGTCATTGTTGTGGGCGGGGTCGGCTCTGTCATCGGCGTGAGCTCCCTCTTTATCAAAGAATCTGCAGCGCTTCTCGGTTTGGCCGCAGGTGCAGGGTGGACTTTAAGCCTATCTCTGTTCGTCATGAATGCGCGCGAACGAAAGCGAGTTAGACAGTTGGAGAGCGAGCTCGGCGCGCAGAAGCGAGCCGCTTCTGCAGAGTCGAAAGCGTTGCGAGCCGACTTGGAGGCTACCCGGCGTCACGCGGGGGATTGGGCTGCCAGTGCGAAAAATGTTCGGAATAAGTAGATATGGGCTTAGAGGGTTAGCCGAGAGGCAGCATAGGCTGTGTGACGACCTTGCCCCTAGCAACCGAAGGG
>NZ_JBHLSW010000015.1:0-192906 GCF_042434805.1 Brevundimonas balnearis
GGCGGCGTCATCTCCCTCGACGGCCGCGGCGAAACCCAACTCGCCCGTCCCACCGCCGACGGCGTGCGCGAACCCCTCAACCGGCGCGCCACCATCGACATCAACTTCTGATGCGAAACTGGCCGGCCTCCGTCAGGAGGCCGGCCGATCGCCGGCCCGCCGGCGTTCAGCACGTCCTCGCGCGACCGGCCAGCCGGGCGCGCGACGGCGTTTGCGGCCTGATCCGGCAGCCCCTATAAGGTGCGCGGAAAGGGCGGCTTGGGAGTTTTCCCATGGGGAATCCTGCGGGCTCCGGCCCTCGCCTGGTCGACATCGCCGACGTCTCCGCGCCTCCGGGTCTCGACTTGGCCGGTCGCCGTTTCCTCATCGTGACCGCGCCGTTCGGGGGCTTTTCCCGACGCCTCGCCAAGGCGCTGCGCCGCCGCGGCGCCGAGGTCGCCCGGATGATCTTCAACGCCGGCGACCTGTGCGACTGGCGCGACCGCGACCGCGTCGCCTTCAACCTGCCCGCGGCCGCCTGGCCAAACCGTCTTCGGCGCCTGGCGGAGCGGCATACCGACATCATCGTCTTCGGCGAGGGCGGACCCTACAACCAGGGCGTCCTGAGCCAGGCGGCGGACCTGCCCTGCGCCGTCTGGGTTCTCGAGAACGGCTACTTCCGTCCCGACTGGATCACCGTCGAGCGGAACGGCGTCAATGCGCGCAGCGGCCTGCCCCGCAACGCCTCCGCCTACCGTCGCGCCGTGGCCCAGCCCGAGCTCCGGCACAAGGTCGGGCGGGCCCTGCCGCACCACGTCCGCAACATCGTCGCCTACCATGTGCTCCAGATGCTCGCGCGGCCGTTCTTTCCGCACTACACCCGCCCCTACACCCAGCCGGCCCTGGCCCAGGCCGTCGGGCACATCCGGCGCTGGGTCGGGTTGAAGCTGACCTCGGCCGCCCACGCCGACGCCGACGTCCTCGCCGCGCGCGGACCCTTCTTCCTCGCCTGCCTCCAGCGCGAGGGCGACGTCCAGCTGATCCGCTATTCGCGGTTCGCCGACAACACCGCCTTCCTTGCGGAGGTGATGTCCAGTTTCGCCCGCGCGGCGCCCGCCGACTGCCGGCTGGTGATCAAGAACCATCCGCTCGATCCCGGCCTCATCGATCAGTCCAAGGTGGTCCGCTTCCTCGCCATCGAACACGGGGTGGAGAGCCGCGTCGACTTCATCGACGGCGGCAACCTGGCCCAGCTCTGCCGGGCGTCCAGGGGCGTGGTCGTGAACAACTCCAGCGCCGCCCTTTCCGCGCTCGGCTTCGGCACGCCGGTCAAGGTGCTCGGCGAGGCCTTCTTCGACTTCGCCGGCCTCACGGACCAGCAGCCGCTGGGCGCCTTCTGGTCGCGGCCCACGGCGCCGGACGCGGCGCTGTTCCAGCGCTTCCGCGCCCAGGTCATCGACCAGGCCCAGGTCAACGGCAGCTTCCACGAACCCGGCGTGATGGCCGCCACGGCCGAAGCGCTCGCCGACGTCTTCGCGCGACGCCGGGCGTCGGGCGCCGTTCCACTCAACGTCGTGGCGGCGAATCGCGCCTGAAGCCGGGCGCGGCGATCCGGCGTATATGCAGGGCAGGAGATCGCCCATGCCCGCCACCCGCCGTTTCGTCTTCTCGCTGCTGCTGCTCGCCGGCTGCTCCCCGGGAGCTCCGGCCCCCGCCGCGCCGCCCGAGGCCGCCCAGGACAGCGGCCGGCGCGAGACGGCCGTCTTCGCCGGCGGGTGCTTCTGGTCCGTCGAGGCGCACTTCGAGGGGATCCCCGGCGTGATCTCCGCCGTCTCCGGCTTCGCCGGCGGACGCACGGCCAACCCCAGCTACTATCAGGTGGTGCGGGGGGGCACGGGCCATCTGGAGGCGGTGCAGGTCACCTTCGATCCGGCCCGGGTCACCTACCGCCAGCTGGTCGACGGCTTCTGGCGCTCGATCGATCCGACCGACGCGGGCGGCCAGTTCTGCGATCGCGGCGCGTCCTACGGCACGGCGGTGTTCGCCACCGCGGCCCAGCGCCCGGTCGCGGAGGCGTCGCGCCGCGCCGCCGCGGCCGTCATCGGCCCGGCGCGGTTCGTGACCCCGGTGCGCGACGCCGCCCGCTTCTGGCCCGCCGAGGCCGAGCACCAGGATTTCGCCCGCAGGAACCCCATACGCTACGGCGGCTACAGCCGCTTCTGCGGGCGTCAGGACCGCCTCCGCGAGGTGTGGGGCGCCTGATCCGCGCGACGCCCTGTCGCACTGTGTCCCGGACGCCACCGACGGGCGGTGTCACGGCGCTGTCACATGACTGTCGCGGACCTTTCCGACAGCGGCAGTAGAGCCCGGACATTGCATCGGCGCCACGATTGCGACCGGATTGGGTCGGGCACGCGTCGAAACAGGGGATCACTGGAATGCTACGCAAGCTCGCCTACGGCGCTTCGACCGCCGCCCTCATGCTCACGGCGGCCACCGCCGTGTACGCCCAGGAAACCACCGGCGGCATCCGCGGTCAGGTCACCGACGCCTCGGGCGCTCCGGTCGCAGGCGCGGCCGTCACGGTCGTGCACGTGCCGTCGGGCACCACCGCGACCACGGTGACGAACGCCGCCGGCGTCTACGACGCGCGCAGCCTGCGCGTCGGCGGCCCCTACGAGGTCAGCGTCTCGGCCGCCGAAGGCTCGGCCGTCTCCGGCGTGGGATCCATCGGCATCGGTTCGCCGGCCTCGCTGGACATCCAGCTCGTCAGCGCCGCGACCGTGGTCGATGAGATCGTCGTCACGGGCATCGCCCAGGGCCGCCTGCAGACCAGCCCGCGCTCGACCTTCAACGAGACGGCGATCGACACGCTGCCGACGATCAATCGCGACATCCGCGACTTCGTGCGCACCTCGCCCTTCGCCACCACCGACCCGACGAACAACGACGCCCTGTCGATCGGCGGTCAGAGCAACCGGACCAACGCCTTCCTCGTCGACGGCATCCGCCAGGGCGACGACTTCGGCCTGAACTCGAACGGCTATCCGACCCAGCGCTCGCCGATCTCGATCTCCGCGCTCGAGGCGGTGTCGGTCGAGGTCGCGCCCTACGACGTCCAGTACGGCACCTTCACCGGCGGCGTGGTCAACTCGGTGACCAAGTCGGGCGGCAACCGCTTCTCGGGCGAGGTCTTCTACGAGCAGACCGACGCCGACATGCAGGGCGACACCTTCACCTACGAAGACTTCCAGACCGGTCAGACCCGCAACGTCGATCTGTCGGGGTCTGAGTTCGAAGAGACCACCTGGGGCGCGACCCTCAGCGGTCCGATCATCCGCGACCGTCTGTTCTTCCTGGTCAACTACGAAAGCTACGAATCGACCCAGCCGGTCCTGACCGGCGCTGACGGTTCCGGCGCCGCCGTCGAGGTGCCCGGCATCACCCAGGCCGACGTGGACCTGGTCCGTCAGTTCAGCGAGAGCGTCTATGGCTTCGACCCGCTGGACTGGGCGGCCGACGAACTGCTGATCGAGGACGAGAAGTGGTTCGCCAAGATCGACTGGAACATCAACGACCGTCACCGCGCGGCCTTCTCGTACCAGCAGACCGAAGGCGGCGATCTGCGCCTCAACGGCTCCTCGACCTCGAGCACCTTCCCGAGCCTGGGCCTGCTGTCGCAAGCCTATGTGCTCGAATCGAACCTGACGACCTACAAGGCTCAACTGTTCTCGGACTGGACCGACCGCTTCTCGACCGAGCTGTCGATCTCGCGCAAGGAAGTCGAGAACATCTCCAGCCCGCTGGCCGGCGATGAGTTCGCCGCCTTCCAGGTCTATCTGGACGATCCGGGCGGCCCGGCGCCGCGTCGCTCCATCCGCTTCGGTCCGGAACGCTCGCGCCACGCCAACCAGCTGACCAACGACGTGGACCAGTTCCGCTTCGTCGGCACCTATCGCGCCGACGGCGGCCACCGCTTCAGCTTCGGCTATGAGCGTGAGGCGCTGGAGGTCTTCAACCTCTTCGTGCAGTTCGCCAACGGCGAGTACGAGTTCGCCTCCCTGACCGACTTCGAGAACGGCCGCGCCTCCTCGATCGGCTATCAGAGCGCCGCGACCAACAACAAGTTCGACGCCGGCGCCGAGTTCGGTTACGCGCTCAACACCCTGTTCGCCCAGGACGAGTGGGACATCACCCCGAACCTGACCCTGAACTTCGGTCTGCGTTACGACTGGTACGAGTCCGACGACCGGCCGCTGGAGAACCCGGCGTTCGAGGCCACCTACGGCTTCTCGAACACGGCCAACCTGGACGGCATCACCGTCATCCAGCCCCGCTTCGGCTTCAACTGGCAGGCCACCGACACCCTGACGATCTACGGCGGCGTCGGTCGTTTCCAGGGCGGCTCGCCGAACGTCTGGGTTTCGAACAACTACACCAACACCGGCAACCTGGTCGGCATCTTCCAGTGCAAGCGCGCGGGGTACACCTCGCAGTTCACCGGCAGCTTCCCGACCTGCACGGCCGAGGAACTGGCGGCGCTGGACAATGTGGACGGCTTCGACGTCGCCCCGATCGCGGAACAGCGCGTGACCGAAAGCGCCAATCGCGGCACCGGCACGATCAACGTGATCGACCCGACCTTCGAGACCCCCTCGATCTGGAAGACCTCGATCGGCGCGGTGAAGGACTTCGACTTCAGCCGCTGGGGCCTGGGCGCCGACTGGCGCGTGACCGCCGAGTACATCCACTCGGAAGTCGATCACGGCGTGGGCTGGGTCGATCTGAACTATGAGCGTCAGCGCAGCGGGGCGGCGCCGGACGGCCGTCCGACCTTCTTCGGCAGCGTGACCCCGGCTCCGGGCCAGACCGCCGCCGCGGCCGCCGCCCAGACGGTGCTGATGCTGACCAACTTCGAAGGCGGCGAAACCGACCAGTTCGCGGTCTCGATCAGCAAGGACTGGTATGAGGGCTGGGCCAACGGCCTGGGCTTCAACCTCAGCTACACCTACCTGGACTCGACCGAACAGAACCCCGGCACCTCTTCGGTGGCTCTGTCGAACTTCCAGCAGGTCGCGGTCATCGACCCGAACAGCCCGGAAATCGCCGACTCCAACTATGAGGTCGAGGACGCGATCAAGCTGAACATCAGCTACAACCGCGCCTTCTTCGGCGACTACATGACCCGCATCAACCTGTTCGGCCAGCGCCGCTCGGGTCTGAACTTCAGCTACGCCTTCGCCAACGGCGCCAACAACATGTTCGGCGAGAGCGTCAGCCAGCAGCGGGCCCTGTTCTACGTGCCGCAGGTCGACGGCTCGGGTCAGGTGACGGCCACCAGCGACCCGATCGTGCGCTTCGCGCCGGGCTTCAACCTGACGGCCTTCAACGAGTATCTGCAGCGCACCGGCCTGATCGAGTACGCGGGCCAGATCTCGCCGCGGAACGCCTTCAAGTCGCCGGACTGGACCCAGTTCGACCTCTACATCGAGCAGGAGCTGCCGGCCTTCTTCCCGGGCGGCGCCCGCCTGGCCCTCTACGGCCATGTGGAGAACATCGGCAACCTGCTGAACGACGAGTGGGGCGTGATCCAGCAGCTGGGCTTCCCGTTCTATTCGACGGACGTGGACGCCCGGAACTGCCAGGTGTCCGGCTGCGCCGCCGGCATCGGCAACTTCTACGAGTACCGCGGCCTCAGCCAGGACTCCGCCTCGGGCTTCAACAGCCAGTCGGTCTGGCAGGCCAAGTTCGGCGTGCGCTACCGCTTCTAGGCGCCGCGTCGATCGCGAACGACGGGAAGGGCGGTCCGGCGACGGGCCGCCCTTTCTCTTTGCGGCGAGGTGAGAGGAGGCCCGGCAGGCGATCACGCCTTCGTCGGCCGACGCGGTGGTAGACTCTCCAACATCCGGCGCGCCGCTCGGCGCCGAGCCTCGGGTTTTGAGAGTTTCGAGACGATAGAGACGGTGTTTTCTCCGTCTCAAAACCCTCGTCCCACCGGTCCCGGTTGAACCGCCGCCCCATCGTGTCTATCTGCGCGCGCTTCGTCTGATCCGCGCCTGACGAGCGCGCCGCCCGCCGGACCGCCTTCGATGGACACGCCCGTCCCCGCCGAATGGGCCCCCCACCGCGCCATGTGGGTCGGCTGGCCCAGCCATGCCGAGCTTTGGGAGGAGGACCTCGCGCCCGCCCAGGCCGAGGTGGAGGGTCTGGTGCGCGCGCTCGCCGGCCCCGGCCGCGAACAGGTCCGGCTGATGGTCGGCAAACCCGAGGCGCTGGCCGACGCGCGCGCCCGCTTCGCCGACGTGGCGGGGGTCGAGGTGGTCGACGGCCGCTTTGGCGACATCTGGCTGCGCGACACCGGCCCGATCTTCGGCGCGGGCTCCAACTCCGCCGCCGCCTTCCGCTTCAACGGCTGGGGCGGGAAGTACGCCCTCGAACATGACGACACGGTCGCCGACCAGATCGCGAAGGCTTCGGACACGCCGCTGGACCGGCATGACTTTATCCTGGAAGGCGGGGCGCTGGACCACGACGGCGCGGGCGCGATCCTGACCACCCGCCAGTGCCTGCTGAACCCCAACCGCAACCCCGACTGGACCGAGGCGGCGGCCGAGGCCGCCCTGGCCCGAGCGCTCGCCGCCCGCCGCGTCGTCTGGCTGGGCGACGGTCTTCTGAACGACCACACCGACGGCCACGTCGACAATCTGGCCCGCTTCGTCGGACCGAACCTGGTGGCCTGTCCCGTCGCCTGGGGCCGGAACGACCCGAACGCCGATGTCTATGACGCCTGCGCCCGCGACCTGATCACGGCGGGCTTTGAGGTGCTGCGGGTGCCGTCGCCGGGCCTGGTGCTCGACGAGGACGAACGGCCCATCCCGGCCAGCCACATGAACTTCCTCATCGCCAACGGGGCCGTCATCATGCCCACCTACGGCGACGACCGCGCCGCCGACCTGGCGGGCCAGGCGCTGCAGACCGCCTTCCCCGACCGGGAGATCGTCCTTCTGCCCTCCACCGCCATCCTCACCGGCGGCGGATCCTTCCACTGCATCAGCCAGCAGGAGCCCGCGTGATGGCCCGCACGATCAGCGTCGCCGCGATCCAGACGTCCTACGGCGAGGACATGGACGCCAACATCCGGCGCACGATCGCTCTCGTGCGCGAGGCCGCCGCAAAGGGCGCGCAGGTGATCCTGCCGTCCGAACTGTTCCAGGGGCCCTACTTCTGCGTCAGCCAGGAAGAGAAGTGGTTCGGCGAGGCCTATCCGTGGGCGGAGCACCCGTGCGTCACGGCGCTTCAGCCCGTGGCCGCCGAACTGGGCGTGGCCATTCCCGTCTCGATCTTCGAGCGCGAGGGGCCGCATTACTTCAACTCGCTGGTCATGCTGGACGCCGACGGCCGGGCGCTCGGCGTCTATCGGAAGAGCCATATCCCCGACGGACCGGGATACCAGGAGAAATACTATTTCCGGCCCGGCGACACGGGCTTCAAGGTCTGGTCGACCCGCTTCGGCCGGATCGGCGTCGGCATCTGCTGGGACCAGTGGTACCCCGAGACGGCGCGGGCGATGATGCTGAAGGGGGCCGAGGTGCTGATGTATCCGACCGCCATCGGCTCGGAGCCCCACGACAAGGAGCTGGACACCGCCGACCCGTGGCGGCGCGCGATGCAGGGCCACGCCGTGTCCAACGTCGTGCCGGTCGTCGGCGCCAACCGCACGGGCACGGAGCACGCGACGGCGGTGGGCCAGACCTTCTACGGCTCGTCCTTCATCGCCGACCACCGTGGCGACCTGGTCCAGGCGCTGGGCAGGGACGAGGAGGGGGTGCTGGTCCACACCTTCGACCTGGACTACATCGACCGCCACCGCGCCGCCTGGGGCTTCTTCCGGGATCGGAGGACGGACCTCTACGGCGACCTGATCGCGCCGCGCCCGGTCTGATCAGCGCCGGACGTTGCCTTCGATGACGTTGTCCCGGCCGCCGTCCCGGTCGTCGGCGCTGGACCCGAAGGGAAAGCCCGCGTCCTCGCCGCAGTAGGACCGCCGGCCATGGCGGGCGTTCTCGACGACCAGCCGGGGCCGCCACCAGCCGGCGCGCCGGAAGACGTTGCCGACGATGCGGTTCCTGGACGGGGTCTGGTGCCGGATCACGCCGCGCTCGCCGCAGTTGCGGTACAGCAGCACGCCCGGACGGCCGTTCAGCTCGAACCGGTTCGCCTCGATCCGGTTGTCCGCCGAGCCGTCGACGGCGACCAGCTCACGCGTCGTCCGTGTGCGGATGTCGTTGTCGATCAGCTGGTTGAACCCGCTCTCGGCGTCCAGATAGACCGCCGTCGCCTCCGAGCGGCCGTCGAGGACGGAGCGGGTCAGCAGCGTCCCGGTCACCCCAGGACCGACGTACAGCGGGATGGTCCCGTTCGCGGTGATGTGCAGCCGTTCCAGGCGCACCCGGGTCGGCCCCGCCGCCTGGGCGCGCGCCGTGAAATCGGGTCGGCGCGACGCCCGCCGCAACGCCTCGTAATCGCCGCCCGCGCCGAGGCCCCAGATCCTGACTGCGCCGAAGACGCGGCAGTCGCGCAAGGTCACGTCGCTCGGCCGGCCGGCCGCGCTGGATCGGATCATGACCGTCGGCCGGTCCGCCGCCACGTGGCGGCCCTCCAATCCAAGCGCCGCGCCGCGGCAGTCGAGCGTCAGGCCGCTCGCCCCGGGACCTTCGATCACGAGGGGCCGTGCGACCACGTCGCCGGGACGAAGCGCGAGACTGCAGGTCAGCCGGAAGGGCGTGGGCGCGGGGGTGAACAGCGCCTCTCGGACCTCGGCGGGGCAGGGGGTCGCCCCCAGGGCCAGAGCGAGGACGAGCGCCGTCAGGGCTGGGAGCCCTGGCTCCAGGTCAGCTGGACCGACGTCTGGTCGCCGTCGGGCGAAGCGACCACCGACAGGGTCTCGCCGCCCTCGGCGTCGGTGGCGCCATAGGCGCGGGTGTCGCCGTGGTTCATGTTCATGGTGGAGGCGAGGCCCTCGGCCTCCGCCCGGGCCTTGTAGAACTCGACCACCTCGTCGGGCGACGCGTCGGTGGTGAAGACCACCATGCCGCCCTCGGAGGCGGCGGTGGCGTCGGCCGCCTGCTGCTCAACCTCGGCGCCGGGGAAGGTGGGGACGAAGGCGGGCGCGCCGTCAACCGGCTCCGCGACCGCGACCGGAGCGACCTCCGCGTGGGGAGGGGGCGCGGCCTCGGCGATGTCGGCGGCGTCCGCGTCCGGAGCCGCCTCCACGGACGTCGGGTCGGCCGGTCCGCAGGCGGCGAGCGTCAGGCAGGCGAACGCGATGGTCGGGAAACGCATGGACGTCCTGGATGGCCGATGACGACGGAGTGTTGAACCAGGCCTGTGTTCTTCACAAGGCGCCGGCGGTCAGCCGGTGGCGGCATCGACGTCGCGGGGGCCCCCGTCGCGCTTGCCCTCGGCCGGATCTCCGTCGGGGCCGGTGAGGTCCGCCCCGGTGTTGTTCACCACCTCGCCCGGGGTGGCGTCCGCGTGCGGCGCATCGACCGACCCGTCGGCGGGTTGGGTTCCTCCGCTGGTCAGGCTCTCGTTGATCGCCCCCTGCGTCGGCGCGCGCTCCGACCCGCTGGCCGAGCCGCCGGCGGGCGAGCCGGCCCGGGTGAACGAGCCCTCGGGCGTGCCGGTCAAGGCCGCCTTCAGCTGATCTTCGGTCCGGCCGAGGTCGGGCCGCTCGCCGCTGAGTTCGGCCTCCCTGGCGTCGGTGTTGGGTTGCTCGGTCATGGGCGCTCCTTCGTCTGAAGAGCGGCTGAACGGGTGGTGCGGTTCCCGCACCTTTCGACGAATTCACTGACTCTCCAGCGGGCGCCGTGGCAAAGGCCGAGCTTGAACGAAGGGGACCCCAAATGATCAAGCTTCTCGCCACCGCCGCCGCCACCGCCGCGGCTCTCCTGCTCGCCGGCTGCGTCACCGTCATCGACGCGAGCGACAACGGCTACGGCTGGACCGGCTCCGGCGCTCAGCCGTTCGACGGCGCCAAGGCGGACTGCGTGCGTCAGGCCGGGTCGGACGAGGGCACGACCGCCTTTGTCACCTGCATGGCTGACAAGGGCTGGACCCGTACCCGCGACTGATCGGATATGAAAAAAGGGCCGGCGAACTCGCCGGCCCTCGTTTGCCTTGGTCGCTACCGCTCGCGTCGCGGACGCTCGCTGCTTGAGCGACGGCTTACGCCGCCTTCTCGAACAGCTTCTGCCAGCGGCGCGGCTGGCGCTTCTTCCAGCCTTCGCGGTGGTAGGCGTCCGAGCCGATCAGCGGCACGACCGTCGTGGCCTCGGCGAAGACCATCTGTTCATAGGTGGTCGAGACCTTACCCCAGGACGCGGCCTCCTTGAGCGTGGACGACGAGCAGGCGCCGTCGCGCACGTCGGCGACCGTGATCTGGACCGCATACTTGTGCATGTCGGCCTCGACGCCGAGGATCTCGGCGCAGACGACGGTGTCCTGGGCGAAGTTCTTGGGAACCCCGCCGCCGACCATGAACAGGCCGGTGGTGCCCGCCGCGATCTTGATGTCGGTCAGCTCGCGGAAGTCGGCGATGGCGTCCAGCATCATATAGGGCTGGCCCGCGGCGGCCCGCTCCTTCTGATGCTTGACCAGGCCGAAGCCGGCCGAGGAGTCGACGAAGGCCGGGCAGAAGATCGGCACGCCCATTTCATAGGCGGTCTGGATCAGGCTGCCTTCCTTCTTGGCGTTCCCTTCCGACAGCCACTTGCCCATCTCCCAGATGAACTCGCGGGACGAATAGCCGCGCGGCTCCAGGCGGTTGGCGATCTCCAGGATGGTGTGGTCACACGCCTGGAGCTCTTCCTCGTCGATGTAGGTGTCGTAAATGCGGTCGATGTAGTTGTCGCGCAGCACATTGTCGTCGACCGGGCCGGCCGCCTGATAGTGCTTGAAGCCGAGGGCCTCGAAGAAATCCATGTCGACGATCGAGGCGCCGGTGGCGACCACGGCGTCGATCATGCCGAACTTCACCATGTCGCGGTACACGTGCATGCAGCCGCCGGCCGAGGTGGAGCCCGCCAGGATCAGCCAGGGCGAGCAGGTCTCGTCCTCGATGGCCATGTTGAAGATGTCGGACGCACGCGCGGTGTCGCGGCTCGAGAACGACATCTTGCGCATGCTGTCGATGATCGGACGGGCGTCGAAGCTGGTGATGTCGATGTGCTCCACGACGTTCTGGAGCAGTTCGGCCTTCTGGTTGGTCTGAACGGGAGCGTTCATCGGTTTGGTTTCCCTTACTGGTGAGCGCCCGTCGTCAAAGAAAGCAGCGGCCCGGACGGAGCGACGGGCCGCTGCTGATTAGAACGCGCGTGTGACGCTTTAGCGCCGACGCTGCTTGCGCTGACCCGCCTTGCCCTTCGGGCGCGACAGACGAACGACCTTGCGCGCCGTTTCCTCGGCGGTCGTGCGGACCGTGGGGATCGAGCGCGGCGCCAGGCCGTAGAGCGAGGCCATCGGAGCGTCCTCGACGCCGGCGATCTCGTGCTCGCCATAGCCGTTGAAGCCCGTCGTCATGGCCACGCCGTAGGCGCCGAGCATGCCGATCTCGATGAAGTCGCCTTCCTGGATGTCGGCCGGCAGGTAGAAGGGCCCCGGCATGTGGTCGATCGAGTCGCAGGTCGGGCCGTAGAAGCGGAACGGCTTCAACTCGGCCGAGGCCGCGCCGTCACGCACCAGCTTGGTCGGGAACGGCCAGCGCGAGTGCGTCGCATCGAACAGCGAGCCATAGGAGCCGTCGTTCAGATACAGCGCGTCGCCCTTGCGAAGATCCACGCGCGCCAGCACCGAGGAGGACTCGGCCACCAGCGCCCGGCCGGGCTCGCACCAGAGCTCGGTCGTCTCGGTCACCGGCATCTCGGCGAAGCCGCGGTGCACCGCGTCGGCGTACTCCTGCATGTCCGGCGGGACCATGCCCGGATAGACCGAGGGGAAGCCGCCGCCCACATCGACGATGTCGACGAACACGCCCGCCTTGCGGATGGCGCGGCCGACCTGGGCCATCGCCGCCTCATAGGCCGACGGACGCATGCACTGAGACCCGACATGGAACGACACGCCCATCAGCCCGTCCTGAACCGCCTGGCGGGTGGCCAGCAGCAGCCCGGGGGACTGATCCGGCGAGACGCCGAACTTGCCCGACAGGGTGTAGGCCGCACCGTCGGCGGAGACCGCCATGCGGACGATCAGGTTCAGGTCGGAAGCCTGGCCGGTCGCGTCCATGATCTTGGCCAGCTCCTCGACGCAGTCGAGCGAGAAGGTGCGGACGCCATGGTCGAAGTAGGCCTTGGTGATGGCCGCACGGCTCTTGACCGGGTGCATGAAGGCGATGCGCGCCTCGGGCAGCACCGAGCGCACCAGCTCGATCTCGGCGATCGAGGCGGCGTCGAAGCCGGTCACGCCCGCCTCCACCAGGGTCTCGATGACCCAGCGGGACGGGTTCGCCTTCACCGCGTAGAAGACGTCAGCCTTCAGATTGTCCTGGAACCAGCGCGCCGCTACGGAAACAGAGCGCGGCCGCACGAGGGCGACGGGACGCTCCGGAGACCGCTCACGGACCAGGTCCAGGGGAGAATGGTACGTGCGCAACTCACGTAACCCCCTGCAGATTGTTAAACCCAGACCGGCGTTAGCGGCGCAGTAGGACCTACGGGGTCCGCCGGAGCGCGCGATATGAGGTCATTGGACCGTCATGTAAAGTGGTAATTTCGTGGCGCCCGCGACGCGTCGCCGCTTGCCGAACGGGGCGGCGCGGCTAGGGTGCGCCGCCAGAAGGCCGCGCCGGAGCCGACGGCCGATGTCGAGGGGAGTACTCATGCGCCTGACCGCCAAATCCATCGCTGTCGCGGCCGCCCTGTCGGTCGCCTTGCCCGCCGGCCTGCCGGCCTGGGCCCAGACCGCCGCGCCGTCGTCGCAGGTCCAGGCCGCGGCCGTGGCCGACCTGATCGCCGGCGTCGACATCCCCTATGAGACCTTCACCCTCGACAACGGCCTGCGCGTGATCGTCCACACCGACCGGTCGTCGCCCATCGTGGCCACCTCGATCTGGTACAACGTCGGCTCCAAGGATGAGCCGGCGGGCCGCACCGGCTTCGCCCACCTGTTCGAACACCTGATGTTCTCGGGCTCGGAGAACGCGCCGGGCAGC
This sequence comes from Brevundimonas balnearis, assembly GCF_042434805.1. NCBI lineage: Bacteria > Pseudomonadati > Pseudomonadota > Alphaproteobacteria > Caulobacterales > Caulobacteraceae > Brevundimonas > Brevundimonas balnearis. The sequence continues at coordinate 13,190 of NZ_JBHLSW010000015.1, forward strand.
TACATCTCGCGCCTCGTCGGCATGGGCGCGACGGATCTGAACGGCACCACCTGGTTCGACCGGACGAACTACTTCCAGACCGTCGCGACGCCCGTCCTGGAGCAGGTCCTGTACCTGGAAAGCGACCGGATGGGGCATCTTCTGGGCGCGCTGACCCAGGAACAGCTCGATACCCAGCGCGGGGTCGTCCAGAACGAGAAGCGTCAGGGGGACAACCAGCCCTACGGCCTGGTTCAGTACGCCCGGCTCGAGGCGCTGTTCCCCGAAGGGCACCCCTACCGCCACTCGACCATCGGCTCGATGGCGGACCTGGACGCCGCGTCGATGGACGACGTGCGCTCGTGGTTCATCGAGAACTATGGTCCCAACAACGCGGTTCTGGTGCTGGCCGGCGACGTGGACGTCGCCACGGCGCGCGAGCTCGTCGAGCGCCACTTCGGCTCGATCCCGCGCGGCCCGGCGAACGTGCCCGCGCAGGCGGCCGTCCCCACCCTCGACGCCCCGGTCAGCCGCGTGATGCGGGACCGCGTCGCCAACGTCCGCATCTACCGGAGCTGGACCGGTCCGGGCCTGACGGACGCCGACGCCGTTCCGCTGGCGGTCGGCGCCGCCGTCCTCGGCGGGTTGGCCAGCTCGCGGCTGGACAACGCCCTGGTGCGCGGCGACCAGACCGCCGTGTCGGTGTCCAGCTCCTATCAGCCGTTCCAGCGCGTCGGCTTCTTCGACGTGATCGTCAATGTGAAGCCGGGCGAGGACCCCGACGCGGTGGCCGCGCGGGTCGATGAGATCATGGCGCAGTTCCTCGCCGAGGGCCCCACCGCCGACGAGGTCCAGCGCGTGGCGACCCAGCAGGTGGCGCAGCGCATCAACGGCCTGGAGAGCATCGGCGGCTTCGGCGGGCGCGCGACCGTCCTGGCCGAGGGCGCCCTCTATGCGGACGATCCCGAGTTCTACAAGTCCCAGCTGCGCGCCTACGCCGAGGTGACGCCGGACCAGGTGCGCGAGGTCATGAACCGCTGGCTGAGCCGGCCGGTGTTCTCCCTGCGGGTGGAGCCCGGCGAGCGCGAGGCCTATGTGGAGGCCCAGGCCGTGCCGAGCGGCGAGCAGGTCGCGGCCGCTCCGGCCGACTATACTCCGACGGCACGCCCGCCGCTGCCCGGCGTGGGCGAGATTCCGGACCTCGACTTCCCCGACGTCCAGCGCACGACCCTGTCGAACGGCATCCCGGTGATCTTCAGCCAGGCCGCCTCCACGCCGACGACGCGCGTGGCCGTGGAGTTCGACGCCGGCTGGGCGGCGGACCCGGCGGACCGGCTGGGCCTGCAGGCGCTGATGCTGGAGGCGATGAGCGAGAACGCCGGCGGCCTGGACGCGGCCGAGCTGGCGGAGGCGCGCGAGCGCCTCGGCGCCTCGATCAGCGCCGACGCGTCCCTGGACCGCACCTTCGTCACCCTCTCGGCGCTGACGCCGAACCTGGCGCCGTCCCTGGACCTGCTGGCGAAGGTCGTCCGTGAGCCGGACTTCATCCCGTCGGAGGTCGAGCGCCTTCGGGCCCAGCAGCTGTCGCAGATCGCCGCCGAGCTGTCGTCGCCCGGCGGCCTGGGGTCCCGCGCCCTGTGGCCCGCGCTGTACGGCGAGGGCTCCGCCTACGGCCGGCCGACCAGCGGCCTGGGCGAAACCGACCACGTCCAGGCGGTGACGCTGGCGGAGATCCAGTCGTTCCGCGACGCCTGGATTCGTCCCGACAACGCCAAGATCTTCGTGGTGTCGGACCGGCCCCTGGCGGAGGTGACGGCGGCGCTCGAGGCGGAGTTCGGCGACTGGCGCGCCCCGGCGGCGCCGCGCGGCCAGAAGGCGGAGGCGAGCGCGGCCCCGGCTCAGCCGCGCATCATCCTGATCGACCGGCCGCAGTCGCCGCAGTCCCTGATCCTCGGCGGCCAGGTGCTGGGCATCGACGGCGACGACGACCGGCTGGTGCTGGACGCCGCGACCGAGGTACTGGGCACGGGCTTCTCCTCGCGCATCAACAGCGACCTGCGCGAGACCCGCGGCTGGTCCTATGGCGCGCGCAGTTCGGTGAACGGCCTCGAGGGCCCGATGCCCTACCTGATCAACGCGCCGGTCCAGGCCGACCGCACGGGCGACTCGATCGCCTCGACCATCGCCGTGCACCAGGCCTTCCTCGGTCCGCAGGGCGTCACGCCGGAGGAGCTGACCCGGATCATCGACGCCGGCTCGCGTCGTCTGGCGGGCCAGTTCGCGACGGCCCAGGCCGTGCTGGGCACGCTGCGCAGCAACGACCTCTACGGCCGGTCGGACACCTACTGGGAGGAGGCCGGGGCCCGCTATCGCGGTCTCACCGCCGAGGCCCTGGACGCCGCAGCCCGCCAGGCCTACGACCCCAGCCGCTTCGTTTGGGTGGTGGTCGGCGACGCCGAGGTGGTGCGTCCCCAGCTCGAGCAGCTCGGGCTGCCGGTCGAGGTGCGGTCGAACCGCTGACGTCCTGACCCGACCTCAGGCGTCATCATGACGCGACGGCCGGGCGGCGCGCTGGACGCCGCCCGGCCGCTCGTGCGATTAGGGCTTGCCTCAGGGGCCCGAGCGGGCCATGCGGGCGCGCCCCGTCAACGACCGAACGCGCGACTTGATGACCTCCACCGCCGCCGTGACGTCCGTCCGCGACGTCTCCAAGACCTTCGGCGCCCGCAAGGCGCTCGACGGCGTCTCGCTCGAGGTCGCCCCGGGGGAGATGGTCGCCCTGATCGGACCGTCGGGATCGGGCAAGTCGACCCTCCTGCGCTCGATCACCGGCCTTCAGTCGATCGACCCGGGAAAGGGCGCGATCGACGTCTTCGGGCTGAACGTCCAGAAGAACGGTCGCCTGACCGGCCAGGCCCGCGACGCGCGACGCCGGATCGGGATGATCTTCCAGCAGTTCAACCTGGTGGGCCGCCTGTCGTTGTTCTCCAACGTCATGCTGGGCGCGCTCGGCCGCCTGCCGGGCTGGCGAGGGGTTCTGGGCCTGTGGCCGATGGAGGATCGTCGGCGGGCCATGGCGGCGCTGGACCGGGTGGGCGTGTCCGACTACGCCGCCCAGCGGGCCAACACCCTGTCTGGCGGCCAGCAGCAGCGAGGCGCCATCGCCCGCGCCATCGTCCAGGGCGCCCAGGCGATTCTCGCCGACGAGCCGGTGGCGTCGCTGGACCCGGTCTCCGCCCGCAAGGTGATGGAGCTGCTGGTCGAGCTGAACCGGCGCGACGGGCTGGGCGTGATCGTGACCCTGCACCAGGTGGACTACGCCCTGCGCTATTGCGACCGGGTGGTGGCGCTGAAGGCGGGCAAGGTCGTCTACGACGGCCCGTCGACCGAATTGGACACCAAGACCCTGATCGACATCTACGGCCCCGAGTTCGAGGACGCCTTCTGGGAGACGAAGTCATGAGCCGTCTAAACCTCACCCGCCGGGCGTTGGCTGCGGCCGCCCTGGTCCTGACGGTCGCCGCTTGCGGCGGCGGCGAGCGCGAGGCTCCGGCCGGGGCGCCGGAAACCGTTGTCTTCTCCATCCTGTCGGCGGAGGGCCAGGCCTCGGCCGGGCCGCTGTGGCAGCCGCTGCTGGAGGACATGAGCGAGGCCATCGGCGTGCCGGTCGAGCCGTTCTTCGGCTCCAACTACACCGTGCTGGTCGAGGCGATGCGCGGGGGCCAGACGCACGTGGCCTGGTTCTCGGCCAAGCCGGCGATCGAGGCCATCGACCGCGCGGAGGCCGAGGTGATCGCGCGCACGGTCGATCTCGAAGGCCGAGACAGCTATCGCTCGACCCTGATCGTCAGAGCCGGTTCGGGCATCACGCTGGACGACGTCCTGGCCTGCGGGCGTCGCTACGACTTCGGCATCGGCGACGCCCAGTCGACCTCGGGCACGCTGGCGCCCATGACCTTCCTCTTCAACGCGCGCGGCGTGGATCCGAACCAGTGCTTCTCCACCGTCCGGGCGGCGAACCATCAGGCCAACGCCTTCGCCGTGGCGACCGGGGTGGTCGACGTGGCGACGTCGAACACCGTCAACACCGTCTTCCTCGAGCGCCAGAACCCCCAGGTCGCCGAGCAGATCGAGGAGATCTGGCAGTCGCCGCCGATCCCGGAGTCCGGCATCCTGCTGCGTGAGGACCTGGATCCCGCGCTGAAGGAGCGCATCCGCAGCTTCTTCCTCTCCTACGGCCAGGGCGAGGGTGCGGAGGCCGAACGCCAGCGCGAGGTGCTGCGCGGGCTGAACTATTCGCAGTTCCGGGCCGCCGACGGATCCTACCTGGATCCGGTGCGCGAGCTCGCCGCCGACCAGGCCCTGCAGGAGGCTCGCGCGCGCGGCGACCAGGCCGCCGTGGCCGAGGCCGAGGCCGAACTGAGCCGCCTGCGCGCCCGCCGCGAGGTCCAGCCTTGACCTCCGCCTCGCCCCCGGTCGCCGACGCCTCGGTCGTGCCGGCGCCGCCCAGCCGCTCGCTGGGCGCCTGGGGACTCGACATCCTGATCTGGGGCGGGGTCGCCGCGCTCCTGATCTACAGCTTCGAGGCCGTCGATCTGGCGAACCTGTCGCGTCTCGTGACCAACTCGGCGAACCTGCAGAACTTCGCCGCCGACCTGCTGCGGCCGAATTTCACCGACTGGCGGCTGTTCGTCGAAAAGATGTGGGAGACGGTGCAGATCGCGCTGTGGGGCACCTTCCTGGCGGTCTTCCTGGCCGTGCCGATGGGCCTGGCGGCGGCGCGCAACATCGCGCCGGGCTGGGTCGTCCAGCCGGTCCGCTGGGTCATGAACATGCTGCGGTCCATCCCGGACCTGGTGATCGGCCTGCTGTTCGTCGTCGCCGTGGGCCTCGGGCCGCTCGCGGGCGTGCTGGCCATCACCCTCAACACGGCGGGCGTGCTGGCCAAGCTGTTCTCCGAGGCGGTGGAGTCCATCGACAAAGGGCCTGTCGAAGGGGTGCGCGCCACCGGCGGTTCGCGGCTTCAGGAGATCGTCTGGGGCGTCATCCCCCAGGTCGCGCCCCTGTGGACCAGCTTCGCCCTCTATCGCTTCGAATCCAACAGCCGCTCGGCGACCGTGCTCGGCCTGATCGGCGCCGGCGGCATCGGCCAGGTGCTGTTCGACCGCATGAACGCCTTCGCCTTCAGGGACGTTTCGGCGGTGGTGATCGTCGTCGTCGTCGCCGTCACGCTGATCGACCTGCTGTCACAGGCGATGCGCAAACGTCTGCTCTAAGCCTTTCAACGCTGAACCCCCGGGAGACCGTCATGACCCGCACCCTCGCGACCTTCGCCGCGCTCGGCGCGCTGGCCCTTTCCGCCTGCGGCGACGGCGGCGCCGGCGGTCAGGGGCGGAACGGCATCTGGGCCGCCGGCTCCTCGACCGTCTTCCCCTTCTCGACGCGCGTGGCCGAGACCTTCTCGCGCTCGCAGGGCGGGGCCACGCCGCGCGTGGAGTCGCTGGGCACCGGGGGCGGAATCCAGGCCTTCTGCCAGGGCATCGGCCCGGCCACGCCGGACATCGCCAACGCCTCTCGCCAGATGACGGCGAACGAGTTCGACACCTGCGCCCGCAACGGCGTGACCGACATCATCGAGCTGAAGATCGGCTACGACGGCATCGTGGTCGCGACCGCGCGCACAGGGGCCTCGTTCGACCTGCGCCTCCAGGATCTCTACCTCGCGCTGGCCAAGGAGGTTCCGGTGAACGGCGAGATCGTCGCCAACCCGGCCACCCAGTGGAGCCAGGTCAATCCGGCCCTGCCGGCCCAGCGGATCCAGGTGTACGGCCCGCCGCCGACCTCGGGCACCAGGGACGCCTTCCTGGAGCTGGGCATGACGCCGGGCGCCGCCCGCCTGCCCGAGATGGCGGCGCTCGAGGGTTCGGACGAGGACCGGTTCGAGTCCGTGGCCCACACGCTGCGCGAAGACGGCCTGTGGATCGACTCCGGCGAGAACGACAACGCCATCCTGCAGACCCTGACCCGCACGCCGGGTTCGCTGGGCGTGTTCGGCTTCTCCTTCCTGGAGGAGAACATGGACGCGGTGAAGGCCGAAACCATCGACGGGGTCGCCCCGTCCGTGGACACCATCGCAGACGGATCCTACCCGCTGGCGCGCAGCCTCTACATCTATGTGAAGAAGGCCCATATCGACGTGATCCCGGGCCTGGCCGAGTTCGTGAACGAGTTCATGTCCGACGCCTCGGCCGGTCGCGGCGGCTATCTGGAAGACCGCGGCCTGACCCCGCTGCCCGCCGAGGAACTGGCCCAGCAGCGCCAGATCGCCCAGGCTCAGACCGTGATGACCCGCCCGGAGTAAGGCGCGACGCCCGCCCCGGCCGGACCGGGGCGGGCCTGTTCGCCCGGGGGTCTGTTTCAGTCCCGGGTCTGGCCCATGCCGAGGGCGTGGGCCATGACGTGATAGATCACCTGCTGCTCGATCACCCCGCCGAACAGATGGGCCCAGGGGCCCGCCGCCAGCACCGCCACGTCCTCGCCCCCGTGGGCCGCCGAAGGCAGGGGGGCGAGGGCGGGGTGCACGAACTCCGGATCGTCGACATGGGCGTCCGACAGGTCGGCGCGCGAGCCCATGGGGCCGCCGGGGCCGTTGGCGTAGCTCAGCACCGTCGCCGGCTTGCCGTCGGGCAGCCGCACCGGCGCGCCGTCGGCGCCCGTCACCAGACCCAGCACCGGCGCGCCGCGCGGCGGATAGCCGGTGAGCGTCAGATTGTGGCTGTGGTCGGCGGTGACGATCACCAGGGTGTCGTTCAGGTCCACCGCTTCGAGCGCGGCGCGGATGGCGGCGTCAAAGGCGAGGGTGTCGTTAAGGGCGGCGCCGGCCTGGCCGACATGGTGGGCGTGGTCGATGCGCGCCCCCTCGACCATCAGCACATAGCCCTGGCCGCGGGCCTCGAGCAGGGCGATGGCCTTGAGCGTCATCTCCGCCAGCGACGGTTCGTTCTCGCGGTCGTGGGCGTAGCGCATGTGGTCCGGCTCGAAGAGGCCGAGCAGGCGCGGGGTGCGCGCCGGGTCCACGGCGTCGAAGCCGGCCTGGTCCATGACGAAGGCGCCGGTCGGGTTGGCGGCGCGCCACTCCGCGATCAGGTCGCGGCCGTCGCGGCGCAGGCCGCTGCGCGACGGCGCCTCCGGATCGGCCTGGCCTTCGGGGGTGAAGTAGGCCCGGCCGCCGCCCAGCACGACGTCGAGGCCGTCGCCGTGGGGCCACTCGATCATCTGCCGGGCGATGTCGCGGCAGCCGGCCTCTACGGCCGCCGCCGGCAGCTGCCGGTCGCTCTCCCAGTTGCGGTCGGGGCTGTGGGCGTAGACCGCCGCCGGGGTGGCGTGGGTCACGCGGGCGGTGGTGACCACGCCGGTCGCCATGCCGGCGTCCTCGGCCTGACCGAACAGGCTGTCCAGCGGGGCGGCGAGGGCCGCGGCGCAGTCCCGCGCCGGGGCGGTCGCGGCCACGCCCAGCAGGCCATTGCGGGTCTTGGCGCCGGTGACCATGGCCGTCGCCGTGGCCGCGGAGTCGGCCACCATGGCGTCGTGGGTGTAGGTCTGGACGAGGGCGGCATGGGGCAGGCCGTCCATGGCCAGCGGCACGTTCTCGCCGGCGCGGCCGGCCTGCTCGGCCCCCAGCAGACGGGCGGCGGTCAGGGTCGAGATGCCCATGCCGTCGCCGATGAACAGGATGACGTTGCGGGCGCGGCCCTCGATCGGGCGCACCGCCAGACGCTGCGCCAGCGCCGCACGTCCCGCGGCGAAGTAGGCGTCCTCGCCCCCTCCCGCCGCCGGCGGCGGGGTCTGGGCGAGGGCGGGGGCGGCGAGGGTCAGGGCCAGGAAGGCGGCGGACAGGCGCAGGCCGGCGCGGATCGAGCGGGTCATGGGCGAGGCTCCGGGCTCAAGGGAGCCGATAGCCTAGCCGGGTTGTGTGACGGTCCCGTCTCGCGTGGCCTTAGGCGGCGCGCCGCCGGACCCGCGCTAGACGCCGCAGCCGGCGCCAGAACCGGCCGCGCTCGGGCTCGGGATAGGGCTGCAGGTTGCGCACGAACTCCTCGGCCGAAGCGCGCCAGCTGAACTTCTCGGCATAGGCGCGGGTCGCGCGCCGATCGCACTCCAGCGCCTTGAGGCAGGCGGCCTTCAGGTCGTCGTCGATCGCCCCCGCTTCAGAGCCGGGGATCAGGTCGATGGGGCCGTGCGCCGGATAGGCGGCGACGGGGGTGCCGGTCGCCATCGACTCCAGGATCACCAGGCCGAAGGTGTCGGTCCAGCTTGGGAAGACAAAGACGTCGGCGTCACGGAAGCACCGCGCCAGCTCCTGGCCGAAGCGGGCTCCCAGGAACTTCGCCTTGGGGAACCGCGCCTCCAGGTCGGCGCGGGCGGGCCCGTCGCCGACGACGATCTTGGTGCCCGGAAGATCCAGCTCGAGGAAGGCCTCGATGTTCTTCTCCACCGCCACCCGGCCGACGTTCAGCCAGAAGGGGCGCGGCCAGTCCGCGCCGCCGAGTTCGGCGTAGATCGGCTCCAGATCCGGCCGGAACAACTCGGTGTCGACCCCGCGCGACCAGGGCGAGATGTTCTTGAAGCCGTGCGCCTCCAGCTCCTTCTTCAGCGTCGGCGTCGCCACCATCAGACGGCCCGACGGCTTGTGGAACCACTTCATGTAGGCGTAGCCGACCTGGACCGGGATCGGGAACCGGGCCGAGACGTACTCAGGAAACTTGGTGTGGTAGCTGGTCGTGAACGGCAGCTTCCATTCCACGCAGATGCGTCGTGTGGCTATGCCGATGGGGCCCTCGGTGGCGATGTGCACCGCCTCCGGCTCGATGGCGCGCAGCCGCTCGCGAATCTCTTCCTCGGCGCCGAGCGCCAGCTTGATCTCGGGATAGGTGGGGGCCGGGATGGTCTTGAACTGGCTGGGCTCGATGACCTCGACCTCGTGACCCATGGCGCGGCACTCCGCGACCGTGCGGGTCAGGGTGCGGACGACGCCGTTGACCTGGGGCTCCCAGGCGTCGGTGGCCAGGACGATGCGCATGCGGTCGCACAACCTTGCGGTTACATGGGGCCTGAACTTCTAGACGCTCCGCTTGCCGATGGCGAGACGGCTGTCACAGGGGCAGGACGGTGGTCGACTTCACCTCCTCGAGCACCGCATAGGTCCGGGTCTCGCGCACGCCGGGCATGCGCACGAGGACGTCGCCCAGGAAGGCGCGATAGGCGTCCATGTCGGCCACCCGCGCCTTGATCAGATAGTCGAAGCCGCCGGCCACCATGTGGCACTCCAGGACCTCTGGCTGGCGGCGCACGGCCTCGGCGAAGGCCTCGAACAGGTCCCCGGTGGTGCGGTCCAGCAGCACCTCGACGAAGATCAGCAGGTCCCGCCCGACCAGCGCGGGGTCCACCATCGCCGCATAGCCGGTGATGACGCCCCGCTCGCGCAGGCGCCGGACGCGCTCGAAGCAGGCGGCGGGCGACAGGTTGCAGCGACGCGCCAGCTCGGCGTTGGAGATCCGGGCGTCGGATTGCAGCACCCGCAGGATGCGGCGATCGACGGCGTCGATCTCGATCATCAAAAAATGGCTCCGTTCCCGAACGATCGTCGGTTCAGTGACGTAACATACGAAACACCTTCGGTCATGGCGGGATTATCGAGCGTCGAGATTCACCGGTCGGATCCGCCATGAGCGACGCCTTCACCCCCTCCGCCCTCGCGTTCTGGGACGCCCTGGATCAGGGCAAGCACGAGGACGAACGCGCGGCCGTGGCGCGCAACCTCGCGGCCGTGCCTCTGGACCCGACCGAGCGGCAGGCGGTCGTCGAAGCCGCCGTCGACCTGGTCGAGCGGGCGAGGAAGAGCCCCCAGCGCCAGGGGGTGGTTGAGAGCTTCCTGCAGGAGTTCAGCCTCGGCACCCGCGAGGGGCTGGCCCTGATGTGCCTGGCCGAGGCCCTCCTGCGCACCCCCGACGACGACACCCGCGACCGCCTGATCGCCGAGAAGATCGGCTCGGCCGACTGGGCCAGCCATCTGGGCCGGTCCGACAGTCTGTTCGTCAACGCCTCGACCTGGGGCCTGATGCTGACCGGCAAGCTGGTCGAGGTGGACGAGGACGCCAAGCGCGACCTGCCCGGCTTCCTGAAGCGCGTCGCGGGCCGGATCGGCGAACCGGTGATCCGCCAGGCGGTGGCCCAGGCCGTGCGCATCATGGGTGAGCAGTTCGTCGTCGGCCGCACCATCGACGCCGCCCTGAAGCGCGCCGGGCGCGAGGGCTGGCTGTGCAGCTTCGACATGCTGGGCGAGGGCGCGCGCACCGAGGCGGACGCCGAACGCTATGAGCGGATCTATGCGGTGGCCATCGAGGCGGTGGGCCAGGTCGCCAACGGTTACGGCCCCGAGGGCGGCCACGGCGTCTCGGTCAAGCTGTCGGCCCTGTCGCCGCGCTACGAGGCGACGCACGAGGCGCGCGTCTGGGACGAGCTCTATCCGCGGGTGAAGCGGCTGGCGATCATCGCAGCGGGGCACAACATCAACTTCACCATGGACGCGGAGGAGGCGGACCGGCTGGCCCTGTCGCTGAAGCTGCTGGACCGGCTGTCGCGCGAGCCGGAGCTGGGCGACTGGAGCGGGCTGGGGCTGGCGGTCCAGGCCTATCAGAAGCGCGCCCCCGAGGCCGTGGCGCGGATCGTCGAACTGGCCAGGTCCAGCGGCCGCCGCCTGATGGTGCGGCTGGTCAAGGGCGCCTATTGGGACAGCGAGATCAAGCGGGCCCAGGTGATGGGCCGGCCCGACTATCCGGTCTTCACCACCAAGGCGGCGACGGACCTGAACTACCTCGTCTGCGCCGACGCCCTGATCCGCGCGGCCCCGCACGTCTATTCCCAGTTCGCCACGCACAACGCCCACACGCTCGCGGCCGTCCAGCACATGGCCCGGCGTTCGGGCGTCAAGGTCGAGTTCCAACGCCTGCACGGCATGGGCGAGGCGCTCTACGACGCGGTGGCCGAAGCCTTCCCGGACGGCCGCTCCATCACCGTGCGGGCCTATGCGCCCGTCGGCGGGCACGAGGAGCTCCTGCCCTATCTGGTGCGGCGCCTGCTGGAGAACGGCGCCAACTCCTCCTTCGTCCACGCGCTGCTGGACGAGCGTGTCCCGGCCTCGGCGGTCGCCGCCGACCCCGTCACCCAGGTCGAGGCCCAGCCCGACCGCCACCCCCGGATTCCCGTGCCCAGAAACCTGTATGGCGATCGCCTCAACTCCCTCGGCCGCGATTACAGCCAGGCGAGCGAGCGCGCCCGCCACGCGGCGGCGCTCGCCAGGGTCGACGCCGAGAAGCTGACGTCCGGCCCCATCGTCGGCGGCAGGCTGATGGCCGGGATCGCGCCGCAGGACGTGACCAACCCGTTCGACCGCACCCAGGTGCTGGGGCATGTGTCCGAAGCCTCGCCCGCCGACATCGATGACGCGGCGGAGCGTGCGGCGGCGGCCCAGATCGCCTGGGACCGAAAGGGCGGCGCGGGCCGCGCGCCGGTCCTGCGCGCCATGGCGGATGCCCTGGAGGCGGACCTGGACCGGCTGGTGGCGCTGTTGTCGCGCGAGGCGGGCAAGACCCTGAACGACGGCGTGGCCGAGGTGCGCGAGGCGGCGGACTTCTGTCGCTACTACGCCATGCTGGCGGAGCGCGACTTCGGCGGCGAGCAGCCGCTGACGGGGCCCGTCGGGGAAACCAACGCCCTGGTGCTGCACGGGCGGGGCGTCTTCGCCTGCATCAGCCCCTGGAACTTCCCGCTGGCCATCTTCACGGGCCAGATCGCGGCGGCGCTGGCCGCCGGCAACGCGGTCCTGGCCAAGCCCGCCGAGCAGACGCCGCTGATCGCGGCGGAGGCCGTGCGGCTCTATCACAAGGCCGGCCTGAACCCGGACCTCCTGGCGCTGGTCCCCGGGCGGGGCGAGACGGTCGGCGCGACTCTGGTCGGCCACCCGGGCGTCGATGGCGTGGCGTTCACCGGCGGCACCGAGACGGCCTGGGCCATCAACCGCGCCATCGCCAACCGGCAGGGACCGATCATCCCCTTCATCGCCGAGACGGGCGGCCTGAACGGCATGTTCGTCGACACCACCGCGCTTCGGGAACAGGTCATCGACGACGTGATCCTGTCGGCCTTCGGCTCGGCGGGCCAGCGCTGTTCGGCGCTGCGGGTGCTGTATGTGCCCAAGGATTCCGCGGACGGCCTGATCGAAGGGTTGAAGGGGGCGCTGGCGGTGCAGGTGGTGGGCGATCCCGCAGATCCCGCGACCGACATCGGCCCGGTCATCGACGCCGAGAGCCGTCAGGCGCTGGAGGCCCACGTCGCCCGGCTGGAGCGGGAAGCCAGGGTCGTCGCCCGCGCGACCCTGCCCACGGGCGCGAACAAGGGCGACCTTTTCGCCCCGACCATCGCCGAGATCCCCACGCCGGACTTCCTGGAGCGCGAGGTGTTCGGTCCGATCCTGCACATCCACCGGTACGATCCGGCCGAGCTCAAGACCGTGGCGAGCAGGCTGGCGGCGCGCGGCTATGGCCTGACGCTCGGGGTGCACAGCCGCATCGAGGCCTTCGCCGAGGAGGTCATGCGTCTGGTCCCGGCCGGCAACGTCTATGTGAACCGGGGCATCACCGGCGCGGTGGTCGGCGTCCAGCCCTTCGGCGGCGAGGGCCTGTCGGGGACGGGCCCCAAGGCCGGCGGCCCCAACAGCCTGATCCGCTACGCGTCGGAGAAGGCCATCAGCGTCAACATCGCCGCCCAGGGCGGGGACCCGGCGCTGTTGAACCTCTAGATCAGACGCGCTTCAGCCCGCGCTTGAACTCGCTCACCTGGTCGTCCAGCCAGGTCTCGCCCTCGAACCAGAAGGCGGTCAGGGCTTCGTGGTTCAGCGCCACCCATTCCAGCGCCTTGGGCGCGATGCGGGCCAGATCGCGGTCGTCCAGGCTGGAGGCCAGCACGCGCGGATTGGGGCCGATTGAGATCGAGGCGCTGGGCTGGCCGCGACCGGGCTTGAGGTACAGCTTCACTCGCGGGCCGTGCTGCCCCATGGCGGTCGAGATGAAGACGACGGCCAGAACGCCGGTCCATTCGGGCGGCAGGTTGGCCATCTCGGCGATCTCCTCTCCGAGCGCGTCCAGCTCCTCGCCGAGGGTGGGCTCCCGGTCGGTCCAGACGGCGATGGTCTCTTGAACGCCCATGCGGCGATCCTCCGCACACGCTGTCGGGAGTCAATGACTCACGCGAGGGGCCCGCCTAAACAGCGCCGCGCTCACCAGCCAGCCGGCGATCCAGGCCCCGGTCAGCAAGACGTCACGCTCGCCGAGGGCGAGGGCCGGAAGCGCCGCGAGCCCCTGGGCCAGCGCGGTCAGTAGCAGGCTTATGGCCATGCCCCGCGCCCTGAACCCGGACACGAAGGCCCCCACGACGGGCACGATCAGCACGGCGAAGAACAGGGCGTTCAGCGGATGGCCTTCGTCGCCGACGATTCCTACGGCGAGGTTGGCCCAGACCAGCAGGAAGCCGGCGCTGAGCGCGATCCAGCTGGCGAGGCGATAGTCGAGACGCGGGCTGAGCCGCAGCGAGGCCTCGAAGACGCTGGCGGCGGTCAGCAGCATCACGCCCCAGACCACATAGTCCATCACGCTCCAGTCAAACCCCGACAGGAAGCGACCGGCCACAAGCGGCAGGAGCCACAGGCCGACGGCGCCGCCCCAGCCGAGGGCGCGAAGGACGGGGTCGAAACGGGCGAGCGAAGCGGTCGCGGACATGGCGAGGTCTCCCTGATGAACCCGGCGATCCTCCCTGCGTCGGGCATGAGCCGCATGAGCGCGACGTGAGGCTTCGCTGAAATCGTCGGGCGCCGTTGCCTCGTCGACCCTGGCGGCGCCAGTCTGCCCCGCGTGACCCGGGCCGCCCTCGCATGACCGACGCCTATCGCTTCGACCGCTTCGTGCTGGATGCGGGCGACCGCCGTCTGCGTCGCGACGGGGAGGTGGTGGAGCTGAACGCCCGCTATTTCGACGCCCTGCTCCTGCTGGTCCGCGAAGCGGGCCGACTGGTGACGAAGGACCGGTTCCTGGACGAGGTCTGGCGCGGCGTGCCCGTGACCGAGGAGGCGCTGACCCAGTGCATCCGCACGCTCCGCCGCCAGCTGGGCGACGATGCGGCGCGGCCCCGCTTCATCGAGACGTCGCCCAAGCACGGCTACCGCTTCGTCGCACGGGTGGAGCGGGTGGAGGCGGCGAGGCCCGGCGTCGCGTCGCCGGGGCCGGCGCCGTCCCTGTCGTTCAGGCCGGCATGGGCGGGCGCGCTGGGCGGCGGCGCGGCGGGCGCGATCGGCGGCCTGGCCTATGGGCTGGCGGCGGTCTCGCCCGGCATGGGCGCGGCCTCGGCGGCGCTGGTGCTGGTCCTCCTGACGATGCTGGTGGGCCTGCTAGGCGGCGGCGGCGTGGGGCTGGGCCTCGTGCTGACGGCGCGCGCCCCGGGCCCGCGCTGGCGCTGGAGCCTGATCGGCGGGGCGCTGGGCGGCCTGGTCGTCGGAGGGCTGGTCGAGCTTCTGGGGCTCGACGCGTTCAACCTGCTGCTGGGGCAGGCCCCGTCCGACATCACAGGCGCGGGGGAGGGCGCCCTGCTGGGCGGGGCGGTCGGGTTCGGGGCGTGGCTGGGGCTGAAGCTCGCCGACCCTGGATCACGGCTGCGCGCGACGGCGCCGGCCGCGGCCCTGGGCGCGCTGGCGGGCGCGGCCATTCCGCTGATGAACGGCCGTCTGATGGGCGGCAGCCTCAGCGCGCTTCAGGCGGTGTTCTCGAACTCGCGGCTGTCGCTCGACGGGCTGGGCCGCGCGCTGGGCGATGACGGCTTCGGCCGGCTGGCCCAGGCCCTGACCGGCGCGGCGGAGGGGGCGCTGTTCGCGGCCGCCGTGACGGCCGCCATGATCCTGGCGCGGCGGAAGGCCTAGGGCGCGGCTTCGGACACGCCCGCCTCGCCGTCCTCGTCGGCCCAGGCGACCCGCTTCGCGTCGGGGCTGAGCGCCAGGGCGGTGACGGCCGCGCCCTTGTCCGCGCGTACGAAGTTCAGCCCCTGCGCCGCCGGGTCGGCGACCCAGACCCGGCCGTCGTCGAGCCCCGCGACCAGCCGCCCGTGCGGGATTTGAGCGGCCACCAGCACCACGAGGCTGGACTGATCAAAGCCGATCTCGGTCGCTTCGCGCCCCATCGGCCCGTTCGCGCCGATGAAGGGCCACAGAACCGCGCCCTGCGCCCCGGGCGTGGCCAGGAGCTGCCCCTTGGACAGGAAGGCGAGGTTCCGGATCTTGGACGGATAGCCGCCCATCCGCATGTCGCGCGCGTCCTTCATGCGCCAGCCGTGCAGCTGGTTGTCCTGCATGGTGGTGACCAGGAAGGCGCCGTCCGGCGAGAAGGCGACGCCTGTGTGCGATCCCGCCCACTTGAAGCTGGTCGGTCGCTGGTCGGCGATGCGCGCGAACCAGACCAGCGCCCCGCCGTAGGTCGAGGCCGCGACGCGGCGGCCCTTAGGATCGAAGGCCACGCCGGACAGGGTGCGCTCGGCGGCGTGGTCGCGACGAAAATTGGGATCGGCGGCGTCCAGCACGATCAGGCTTCGGCCGGCGGTTCCGGCGATCAGCCCGGACTCGGGCGAGGCGGCCAGGGCGTCGATCCAGCGGCCCTGGGCCGTGGCCAGGGTCGCGGCCTCCTCGCGTCGGACCCAGACGATGCGGCCGTCGTCGCCGCCGGTGACGACGCCGTCGCCGGACGGGTGGACCACGGCGGACAGCACCGCCCCGTCGTGGGCCTCCACCCGCTCGCCGCTCTCGAAGCGGACGGAGCCGTCGCCGAGCGCGAACACGGCGCCCGAGGCGTCGAACAGGGCGGCGGTGATCTGGGCGTCGAAGGTGGTGCGCATGGCCGAGCGCTCTAGCGCGTCTCGCGCCAACGGCGAACCATGAACTCGGCCGAGGCGTAGGCTTCCTGGAGCTCCACGCTCCAGTAGTTGAGCCGCTCCAGCGGAATGCGGACGCCGGACACGGCGCAGGTGACATAGGCGCCCGGCCGGATCACCTGGAACTCCGGGGTGTCGTAGTGCAGCAAGGCCTCGGGACCGGTCGTCGGCGTCATGACTCCACGTCCCCGGACGGAGACACGACGGTGAACAGGGTTCGCGCCTCCTCCGCCGGTCCGCGACGCTCCCCGAGCGCCGCGACGCGCAGGGCGATCAGCCGCCCCGTCAGAGGAAACAGCAGGTCGTCACCGGGATGGACCGAGCGACTGGGCTTGTCGAGTCGGCTCTGCACGCCGTTGTGGGTCAGCCGCACGCGGCCGCTTTCGACGAAGGCGGCGGCGAGGGACCGGCTCTTGAAGAACCGGGCGCGCCACAGCCAGACATCGATGCGGCAGGACTCGCTCACCCGGCCGGCTCCAGGACCTCGGCGGCCGTCGTCGGCGGCCCGGCGTAGGCCGCCGACAGCCTCCGATAGGCGCGGGAGTTGAAGGCCAGAAGCGTCAGGACCACGCCGCACAGGCCGGCGACGGTGAAGACCAGCGCCATGCCGCGGTCGGGTCCCGTCCCGAACCAGCCGCCGATCGCTCGCGCGCCCCAGCCGTCGGTCATGAAGGGGATGACGATGAACTGCGTGAGCGGTCCGATCAGGAAGGCCGTCAAAGGCGAGGCCGACTGCTCCACCGACTGGGCGAAGCCGAAGACGCGGCCCTGGCGCTCATAGGGGACCACCTTCTGGAGCGTGGTCTGTTCGGCGGCCTCGGCCCAGGGCCCGAGGAATATCCAGATCGCGCAGCCGACGGCGAGCAGCGGGATGGAGGCCTGGATCGTGAAGACCGAGGCCACGCTCCACATGATCAGGTTGACGATCAGCAGCGTCCGCAGCGGCTTGGGTCCCAGGCCCACCTTGGCGATCACCAGACCCGAAACGATGAAGGACACCGAGATGGCCGCCCACAGGAAGCCCCACGCCTGGACCGGCATCAGCGACAGGCCATAGGCGTCCATCAGCGCCATGAAGACGCCGCCCAGGAAGTTGTTGAAGGCGGCGAACAGGATCAGGGCGAACAGGCCCGGCACGGCGCCCACGACCTTCAGCGTGCCCTTCAGGTCGACCCGGCGGTCGGGCCTGGCGGTCGGGTCGGCGGGGGCTTCGGCGGCCGATGCGGCGGTCTGGGCGGCCGTGGGCATGCGGATGGTCAGGAGATGGAGGATGACCAGCACCGTCAGGCCCAGCGCCACGCCGAGCGCCCCCATCATGCCGGCCCAGGCGACCAGCAGGCCGGAGATGACCGAGGTGGTCAGAAAGCCGACGCCCGTGGCCATGCCGACCAGGCCGTTGGCCCTGTCGCGGCGGTCCTCGGGGACCAGCAGGGTGACGAGGGTCGGCAGGGCGATGTTGCGGACGTTGCCCGCGATGACGCCCAGCATGACGAGGCCGATCAGGATCCAGAGCTGGGGCTGCGCGACGTCGCGGAAGACCGCCCCGGGCGTGATCAGGAGCAGGCCGAGGGAGAGGCCGTATAGGGCCAGGGACGCTAGGCTCGATCCCAGCATGACGCGGGTCTTGGGATAGTGGTCGACCAGGCTGCCGAACCATACGGCGAATCCCGCCGTGAGCACCAGGAAGACGCCCGCGATCATGCCGGTGGCGAACACCGAGCGGGTCTCCAGGAACACCCAGAAGGTGATGGCGAACCAGACGGTGAAGTTGGTCACGCCCGCGACGGCGTTGTTGACCAGCAGATTGTAGAAGGCCCGCACGGGGCTGGATGCGGCCATGGACGGTCTCAGGCGCGCTCGGCGGGCTTGCGGCGCGGGCGCTTTCGCCTGACCGGAGCGGGCGGCGCGGTCAAGGCGGCGAGCGCGGCGAACGGGGAATCCTTGACCGGACGGGGAGCCTTGCCCGGGCGGTCGGGCTGCTGGGCGCGAGGGGTGCGAAGGGCCGCCAGCACGGCCTTGAGCTCGGCGGCGGACCAGCCGAGTTCAGACAGGGCCGCGTCGGACAGGTCCGCCTTGCCCGCCTCCCGCTTCAGCTCGGCGAGGCGTTCGAGGGCCTCCACCGGAATGGCGAAGCCGCCGACGGCGCGCAGGCCGTAGGCTGAGAGCGCCCGGGCGCCGGGCGCGGGTTCGGGCAGCGGGCGAAGGGCGCCGCCCGCGCCCGCGGGGATGCGCACGTTCGCGGCGAAGGCCTGCGCCAGGGTGCGGGCGCGAGGCTTCAGGGCGCCGGGGAGCCAGACCGTATGCGCCCCCACGCGGATGGCGAAGGCCCTGATCGTGCGACGCTCGGCCTGGCTGAGAGCGGCGAGGTCCCGCTCGACCTCGCGCCGGTCGATCATTCCCCCGGCCTCGATCAGCCGGAAGGCGATCCCGCGCGGCAAGCCCTTGATCGCGCCGCGCTCGACCGCGTCCTTGAGCCGTCGCAAGTCGCGCAGCGCCCGGCCGGTCTCGGCCGCCAGCCAGGCCTCCAGCCGGCGCTCCGCGCGACGCCTCGCCGCCTCCGGCCCCAGCTCGCCGAGCAGACGCACCCGGGGCCGGAAGGGATCGTCGTTGACGACGCGCCCGGCGATCTCCCCGCGCCAGAGCACTTCGCCGGCGGGCGTCACGGCGAAGGCCTCGTCGCCGTCGGCGGCCAGCCGGCCGAGCCGCCGCGCCACTTCCGGTCCCACGGCGCGACGCGCGGCGGCCCGCAGGGTCCGGTCCTCAAGCGCGCTCGCGCCCGTCTCGGCGTCGAAGCGCACGCCGTCGAGCCGCCCCACCACGGCGCCCTCGATCGACACCTCGCCCGCGTCCGACACCTCGACGTCCAGGTCGGGGCGGTCGTTCAGGGACCGCATCAGTGCGGTCGTGCGCCGGTCGACGAAGCGCGCGGTCAGCCGCTCGTGCAGCACGTCCGACAGCCGGTCCTCCAGCGCGCGGGTCTGTTCGCGCCAGGCCTTGGGCCGCTCCAGCCAGTCTGGGCGCTGGGCGATGTAGGCCAGGGTGCGCACCCCCGACAGGCGCGCGGACAGCTGGTCGATCTGTCCGTCGTCGCGATCGACGGCGGCGAAGCGCGGCGCGATCCAGTCCTCGCTCAGACGACCGCGCCCCGAGGTCAGGGCGTGGAAGATCTCCTTCGACAGCCGCGCGTGATCGTCCAGCGTCGTCTTCTGGAAGTCCGGCAGCTGGCAGGCGTCCCACAGGCGCATGAGGGCGCCGCGCGAACGGGCGATGCGCGCCACGTCCTCATCCGTCGCCGCGCGCCTCAGCAGGGTCTCGTCCAGCGCCGGCTCGGTCAGGCGCAGACCCGCCCGTCCCGGGGTCACCGAGAGCGACCGCAGAAGGTCTTTCAGGCTGTCGAAGTCCAGCTTGCCGTTGCGCCACTCGGCCTGTTCGACGGGGTCGAAGCGGTGCTCGGCGACCTGCTCGACCAGCTCCTCGTCCGGCTCCTGGCATTCGCCGGTGACGCCCCAGGTCCCGTCGCGCAGGTGGCGACCCGCGCGCCCGGCGATCTGGCCGACCTCGTGGGCGTGAAGCCAGCGGGTGCGGCGCCCATCGAACTTGCGCATGCCGGCGAAGGCCACATGGTCGACGTCCATGTTCAGCCCCATGCCGACGGCGTCGGTGGCGACCAGGTAGTCGACCTCGCCCGACTGGAAGAGCTCCACCTGGGCGTTGCGGGTGCGCGGGCTCAGCGAGCCCATGACGACCGCGGCCCCGCCCTTCTGGCGCCGGATCAGCTCGGCGATGGCGTAGACCTGGTCCGTGGAGAAGGCGACCACCGCCGACCGGCGGGGCAGGCGCGTCAGCTTCTCGGACCCCGCGTAGGTCAGGACGGAGAACCGCTCCCGCGCCTGGAACTCGACGTCCGGAACCAGTCGCCGGACCAGGGGCACCATCGTGCCGGCGCCCAGGAACATGGTCTCGTGCCGTCCGCGCGCATGCAGCAGCCGGTGGGTGAAGACGTGGCCGCGCTCCGGGTCGGCGGCGAGCTGGATCTCGTCCACCGCCAGGAAATCGACCGACCGCTCCAGCGGCATGGCCTCGACCGTGCAGACGAAGAAGGCGGGGCGGTCCGGCAGGATCTTCTCCTCGCCGGTGATCAGAGCCACCCGGGCCTTGCCGACCCGGGCGACGATCCGGTCGTAGATCTCTCGCGCCAGCAGACGGAGCGGCAGGCCGATCATGCCGGACGCATGGCCGAGCATCCGCTCCACCGCCAGGTGGGTCTTGCCGGTGTTGGTGGGTCCAAGCACCGCGACCACGCGGGAAGGGCCGAGTCCGGTCGAACGGTCGCTCATGACCGCCTTAAGGTGGCGTGGCCGCTTCGGTTCCTCAAGCGCGGCGGCGCGCCAGCGGGCTGCGGCTGATCGCCAGATAGAGCAGCAGGCCGAAGGGCCCGAACATCAGGGTGAAGAACAGGCAGGGCAGCAGCGCCCAGTGCGGCAGGCCGCGTCGCTCGGCGTCCTCGACCTCCCAGGCGCCGACCCACAGGTCGAAGGCCAGATAATGCACCCAGCCGACCAGCACGCCCTCCGGCTGGGCGAAGGCGCGGGTGACGCCCTCCAGGCTGGAGAAGTCCAGCTCGCGCCCCCCCTCGCCGAGGGTCAGCAGAACGCCCGCCAGCAGCACCGTGTAGGTCACGGCCAGGCCGACGCCCACCACCCGCGCCGCGTTGACCAGCAGCGTGCGACGCAGCGGCGCGATCGCCAACATCAGCCACCCGGCGAGGGCGGTCAGATTCGCGATCTCGAAAAGGCGTGCGGGATCCATGTCGGGCTCCGGGCGGCGGTTAATGCGCATCCTGCCGCAAGCGGAACAGGCGCGAAACGAATCACGACCGAATCACTGACACCGTCCGATTCGCCGTTTGTTCACCGCAAGATATTGTAGATTAAGGCGGATTAACCACAACCGCGCGCGCGCCGCTCGGGCGGGCCCGGAACCCTCAAGCTCACGACATGTTACAGGCGCCATAGCGTCGGCCTCCCGGTCGCGCTAAGCGGGGGGCAAGCCGGACGATGCCGGCGGCCGATGGCAACTCAGGGGTAGAGATGACGAAGTGGGTCTACGGCTTCGGCGGGGGCTCCGCCGACGGCGACGCGTCGATGAAGAACCTTCTGGGGGGCAAGGGCGCCAATCTGGCGGAGATGTCGTCGCTGGGCCTGCCGGTGCCGCCGGGCTTCACCATCACCACCGAGGCCTGCGTCCACTACTATTCGAACGGCCAGAGCTACCCGGCCGACCTGGCGGATCAGGTGAAGGCGGGACTCGCCGCCGTCGAGGGCGTGGTCGGCAAGACCTTCGGCGATCCCACGAACCCGCTGCTGGTCTCGGTCCGGTCCGGGGCCAGGGCGTCCATGCCGGGCATGATGGACACCGTCCTGAACCTCGGCCTCAACGACGAGACGGTCGAGGGGCTCGCGGCCCTGTCCGGCGACCGGCGCTTCGCCTTCGACAGCTACCGCCGCTTCATCACCATGTACTCGAACGTCGTCCTGGGCCTGAGCCACGACGACTTCGAGGAGGTGCTGGACGACCACAAGGACCGGCTGGGCCTCACGGTCGACACCGAGCTCGCGGCCGAGGACTGGGAGAAGGTCGTCGCCGACTACAAGGCCGTGGTCGAGGACCGGCTGGGCCGGCCGTTCCCCCAGGACCCGCACGACCAGCTGTGGGGCGCGATCGGCGCCGTGTTCGCCAGCTGGATGAACGAGCGGGCCAAGTTCTATCGCCGCATGCACGACATCCCCGAGAGCTGGGGCACGGCGGTCAACGTCCAGTCGATGGTGTTCGGCAACATGGGCGAGACCTCGGCCACGGGCGTGGCCTTCACCCGCAACCCGTCGACTGGCGAGGCCAGGCTCTACGGCGAGTTCCTGATCAACGCCCAGGGCGAGGACGTGGTCGCCGGCATCCGCACGCCCCAGTCCCTCACTCGCGCCGGCCGTGAGGAGATGGGCGAGACGGCCCCTTCGATGGAAGAGGCGATGCCGGAGGTGTTCGCCCAGTTCGTCGATGTCGTCGGCACGCTGGAGCGGCACTACCGCGACATGCAGGACATCGAGTTCACGGTCGAGCAGGGCCGGCTGTGGATGCTCCAGACCCGCAACGGCAAGCGCACCGCCAAGGCGGCCCTGAAGATCGCGGTCGAGATGGCCGCCGACGGCGTGATCAGCCGGGACGAGGCGGTGCTCAGGGTCGACCCCTCCGCACTCGATCAACTGCTGCACCCCACGCTCGACCCGGACGCGCCCCGGACGGTCGTGGCGCACGGGTTGCCCGCCAGCCCCGGCGCGGCGACCGGCAAGATCGTGTTCGACGCCGACGAGGCCGAGCGCCTGAACCAGCTGGGCGACGCGGTGATCCTGGTGCGCGACGAGACCAGCCCCGAGGACATCCACGGCATGCACGCGGCGCGGGGCATCGTCACGGCGCGTGGCGGCATGACCAGCCACGCGGCGGTGGTGGCCCGCGGCATGGGGCGTCCCTGCGTCTCCGGCGCCGGCGAGATCCGGATCGACGAGAAGGCCGGAACCTTCACCGTGCGCGGCCGGACCTTCAAGGCGGGCGACGTCATCACCATCGACGGCTCCAAGGGCGAGGTCATGGAGGGCGCGGTCAAGATGATCGAGCCGGAGCTGACCGGCGATTTCCAGACCCTTATGGCCTGGGCCGACGGCGCGCGTCGTCTGAAGGTCCGCGCCAACGCCGAGACTCCGCTCGACGCCAAGACCGCCCGCGGCTTCGGCGCCGAAGGCATCGGCCTGTGCCGCACCGAGCACATGTTCTTCGACGACGAGCGCATCTCGGCTGTGCGCGAGATGATCCTGGCCGACGACGAGGCCGGTCGCCGCGCGGCGCTCGCCAAGATCGCGCCGTTCCAGAAGGCGGACTTCGTGGAGCTGTTCACCATCATGGCCGGTCTGCCGGTGACGGTGCGCCTGCTCGATCCGCCGCTGCACGAGTTCATCCCGCACTCCGAGGCGGAGATCGACGCGCTGGCCGCCGGCTCGGGCCTGGACGCCGCCAAGCTGAAGCGGCGCGCCAACGAGCTGCACGAGACCAATCCCATGCTCGGCCACCGGGGGTGCCGCCTGGGCGTGGCCTATCCCGAGATCTACGAAATGCAGGTCCGGGCGATCCTGGAGGCGGCGCTGGAGGTCAAGCGCGCATCGGGACGGGCGCCCACGCCGGAGATCATGCATCCGCTGGTCGCCAAGGGCGCGGAGATGAAATACCTGCGCGAGCTGACCGACCGCACGGCCGAGGCGGTGTTCGAGGCGGCCGGCGACCGGGTCGACTATCTGGTCGGCACCATGATCGAGCTGCCGCGCGCGGCGATCCGCGCCGACGACCTGGCCGAGCACGCAGCCTTCTTCAGCTTCGGCACCAACGACCTGACCCAGACCACCTTCGGCATCAGCCGCGACGATTCCGGTCGGTTCCTGCAGGCCTATCTGGACAAGGGCATCTTCGAGCACGACCCGTTCGTGCGCCTGGACCAGGACGGCGTCGGCGACCTGATCCGGATCGCGACCGAGCGCGGGCGCAAGGTGCGCGCCGACGTCAAGCTGGGCATCTGCGGCGAGCACGGCGGCGACCCCTCGTCCATCGCCTTCTGCGAAGCGGCGGGCCTCGACTATGTGAGCTGCAGCCCGTACCGGGTGCCGATCGCCCGGCTGGCGGCGGCGCAGGCCGCGCTCGCTCAGCGCGAAGGCTGAAAAAGGTCAGTCGCGTTCCCGCCTCATTGAAGTCCAATCGCCGCCGTCATTGACGGACCGGCGTATGTGCCTGCTCGCCCACAGTTACGGAGCTGTAATCAGTCGGCCTTGGAACTGCCGCGCCGCGCTTCCCATTTCCTCCGTGCTGGTGGGGCGACGCCGATTGTGGCGTCAGGACTAGCAAGGACAAAAACATGAAGAACATTCTTCTCACCGCCGCCGCTCTTTCTCTGATCGCCGGGGCCGCCTCGGCGCAGAGCTTCCAGGCGCCCCAGACTTACGGCACGATCGGCTACACCCAGCTGGACGGCGGCGACGGCGATCTCGGCGCCGTCACCGGCCGCTTCGGCGCCAAGGTCAGCCCCTGGTTCGGCGCCGAGGGCGAGGCCTCGATCGGCGTGCGCGATGACGACGTCGACTTCGGCGGCGTGACCGGCTCCGTCGAGCACGAGTGGGACGCCGCGGTCTATGGCGTCGCCTTCGTGCCGGTCAGCGAGCGGGTCGAGCTGTTCGGCCGTCTCGGCTACGGCACCACCGAGGTCAGCGCCGATCTGGCCGGCTTCGAGGTGACCGAGGACGGCGAGAGCATCAACTACGGCGCCGGCGCGAATTTCTTCCTGGATGAGCGCAACGGCATCCGCGCCGACTGGACCCGTCGCGACTTCGACGGCGACGACGCGGAAGTCGACACCTATTCGCTGAACTACGTGCGCCGCTTCTAGAGCCTGATCGGCTTATGCGGAATCGCTTCGCGATTCCGCTTGAGGCGTGAATCAGGCTCCCACTCGAACTGGACCGAAATCTGAGCCCAGTTGGACGTGCGTCCAACTGAACCGATTTCGGTCTAAGGTTCGCGTCAGCGCAACGACTGGAGGGCGGTCCTCAGGGGCCGCCCTTTTTCGCGCCTCAGGCCGCGCCCGGAGCCAGCGCCCAGCGGTTGGAGCCTTCGCCGAACGGGCGGAAGAACCAGTCGCGGTAACGCTCGAAGACCTCCCGGACCAGCTCGGGCAGCTCGGGAGAGACTTGCTCGCCACGCTGGCGGCGCAGCGCCGCCACCCAGTCGCAGACATCCTTCTGATGCGCCGAGCCGCCCATCCGTCTGAGCACCATGGCGACATCGCGCGCGAGCGATTCGAGGAAGGTGTCGGGAACGGCCTTGGCGGTCTCGGTCATGCGGGCGCCCTGCGTGCTGGAGACATGACAAGCGGTCGCAAACTCCCGCGCCGGATGCAAGCTCTGCCGCGAAGATGTGATCAGGCGCGCTTTCTCACGAACACCGTTCCGGCCGAGTATCCGGCGCCGAAGCTGCAGATCAGTCCCGTCTCCCCGGCGGCGAAGCCTTGGTTGTGCAGGTGGAATGCGATGATCGACCCCGCCGAGGAGGTGTTGGCGTAGTCGTCCAGGATGATGACGTTCTCCGGCGGCTCCGGGTCGCGGCCCAGCACGCGCTTGCCGATCAGTTCGTTCATGTTGATGTTGGCCTGGTGAAGCCACAGCCGCTTGAGCCCGGTCGGATCCAGGCCGAGGTCGCGGGCGTGCTCGACGATCATTTCCGAGACCATCGGCACCACGTCCTTGAACACCTTGCGGCCCTGCTGGATGAACAGCTTGTCGTCCTGCGGGCCGGGCTTGGCGGCCGAGGTCGGCGGCGTCGCCTGCTCGGTCGGCAGCGCCCATCGGTTCAGGAAGCCGAAGTTGTTCCTGATGTTGTTCGAGAACACCGTCTTCAGACGCGTGCCCAGGATCTCCCACCCGCCGGGCCCGGCCTGGTCCTCGGCCTCCACGATCACGGCGGTGGCGACGTCGCCGAAGATGAAGTGGCTGTCGCGGTCCTTGAAGTTCAGGTGGGCGGAGCAGACCTCCGGATTGACCATCAGCACGGCCTTGACCGAGCCGGTCTCGACATAGTCCGCCGCCGTCTTGATGCCGAAGGTGGCCGAGGAGCAGGCCACGTTCATGTCGAAGGCGAAGCCCTCGATTCCCAGCGCCTGCTGCACCTCGATGGCCAGCGCCGGATAGGGGCGGGGCATGTTCGACGCGGCGCACAGGACCGCGCCGATCTCGCTGACCGGCTTGCCCCAGTCCTCGATGGCCTGACGCGCCGCCTTCACCGCCATCTCGGCCATGATCGACAGCTCGTCGTTGGAGCGTTCGGGAAGGTTCGGGGCCATGCGGGCGGGGTCCAGCACGCCGGCCTTGTCCAGCACGAAGCGCCGCTTGATGCCGGACGCCTTCTCGATGAACTCGACCGACGACGGGGTCAGGGCCTCGACCTCGCCGGCCGCGATCGCCTCGGCCTGCTCGGCGTTGAACCGCTCGGCGTAGGCGTTGTAGGCGGCGACCAGCTCTTCGTTCGAGATCGACTGGTCCGGCGTGAACAGGCCGGTGGCGGCGATGACGGCTTTGGGCAAGGTGTTTCGTGTCCCTATCGCTCGGACACGCGGGTCCTCGCTGCTTGAGGGACGATGTCCCCCCGGATTGAAGCGTCAATAGGACGGCGGCGGCGTCCGGTCGAGACTGGCCCTGACGCCGGTCCACCAGCGCAGGATGCGGCCGCGCGGCGCCGGCCCGCCCGGCGCGTCGCGGGCCGCGATCAGGGCTTCGACCAGGTCCTCCGCCTCGCAGGGCCAGCCGTCGGGGGTGATGTAGATCGGATAGTCGATGAGCGCCGCATGGACGAGCTCGTCCAGCGTCGCCCGCCGCGTCCGCCGCTCGAACCGCATCGCGTCCTCCGTCAGGCCCCACCCGCCGTAGAAGGGCCGGCCGTAGGTCGAGACCGCCTTGCCGCGCATCAGGGCCTCGAACCCCGCCAGCGAGGTCAGGGTCGCCAGCCGGTCGCAGGCGTCCAGGCAGGCGGCGATGTCCAGCCCGTCGGCGGTGGCGTCCACCTCGACCAGGGCGGACACGTCCAGCCGGCCGGGCCGATTGCCCGCCAGCACGTCGGGATGGTTGCGATAGACGATGAAGGCGTCGGGCCGGTCGCGCCTGACCGCCTGCACCAGGCCGGAGTTGGTGCGCAGCGCGCCGCACCCTTTCAGGATCGACTTGTCGTTCTCGACCTGTCCGACCACCAGCACCCGTTCGCGGTCTTTAGGCCAGCGGTCCAGGCCCTCGGTCGGGGCGTCGAGATTGTACTTGCTGAGCCCCGCCTCCACGACCCGGCGCCGCAATCGCGCGGCGCGCGCCCGCTCGGCGTCGGTGAAGCCGCCCGCCTCGATCCGCGTCTCCAGCCGAGAGGGGGCGGACGGGTCGTAGTAGACGCCCAGGTCGTCCAGCGCGACCGACAGGGCGCCGACGAAGTCCGAGCCCAGACCGCGCGAGCGGATGAAGCCGTCCTCCATCCGCACGACCGGCGCCGAGGTCGCCGCGACGGCCTTGCGGATCGGCTCGGTCTCCTTGCCCGCCCAATAGATCAACCGCCCGCCCTCGGCCTCGGCGGCCGTGGCGGCGTTGCGGGCGAAGTTGTGGATGCGCACCGAGGCGGTCGGCGCGTTCAGCAGCCGCTTCACCTGCGGCCGCTTGGCCGGGGCGAAGCCGGCGCCGCGCCACACGCCCTTCAGCCGCTCGGCGCGCGCGCGGAACGAGACGAGCCGCTCGAGCGCCCGCTCGACCTCGCATCGCTCGCCGGTGACCGGATCGACATAGCGCGGCAGGCGGATCAGGGCCGCGGCGGCGACCGCCTGAAGCGGACGGGCGACGCCCCTGCGCGCGATCTCCAGCCGGTCCGTGGTCAGCCCCCAGCCCGCATAGAAGGGCGCGCCGTGGCAGGTGACGGGCAGGCCCCGCAGCAGCGCCTCGAACCCGAGGCCGGAGGTGACCACGTGAACCGCCTCGACCTCGGCCAGCAGGTCGATCGGCCGGACGTCCCGGTCGATCAGGGTCACGCCGTCCAGCAGCGCCGCGGGGATGCACCCCGTCTTTCGCCCCGCCGCCACCGCCGGGTGGCGCTTGACGATCAGCTGGGCCCCCGGGTGCGCGGCGCGCGCCTCGGCCATCATGCGCGCGAAGCTGTCCGGGCCCGCCAGCCCGTACGCGATGGCGGCGTCGCCGAGCGTCTGATCGACGATCAGGACCCGTGAGCGGCCCCGGTCGAGCACCGACCGGTCCAGCGGCTCGCCCATATTGGTCTTGGACAGCCCCGTCTCCACCAGTCGGGCGATCACGGCCTCGGCGCGGGCGGTCAGAGGCGCGTCCAGCCAGGCGTCGGCCCCGAGGATCTCCGCCTCCATCCGCGACGGGCGGCGCGCGTCGTAATAGACGCCCAGATCGTCGGCGATCAGGCTGAGGCTCGCGGCCCCCGCCTCGCCCAGGCCGATGGAGCGCAGGAAGCCGTCCTCCAGCGCCACATACGGCAGGCCGCGCGTCTCCGCCCAAGAGCGGCCCATGGCGGCGGTGCGCTTCAGACCCCAGCCGATGACCGCCCCGATCCCCGGCCCGGGGGCGGCGCGCAGCTCGTACTCGGGCAGGAAGGTCTTCAGGAAGGGCACGCGCCGCACGCCGGGCGCGCAGACCCAGGCCGGGATCGGCGCCGTCATGCGACCTCGGCCAGGATGGCGCGGGCCTGGTCCAGGTGCAGCCGCTCGACCATGCCGCCGGCGGCCCTGACCGCGCCCTTTCCGGCGTTGGCGGGATCGTCGAAGGCGGCGACGACGGCGCGGGCCCACGCCGCCTCGGCCTCGGTCGGGGCGAAGGCGACGCGCACGGGGTTGATCTGCTTCGGATGGATCAGGCTCTTGCCGTCGAAGCCGTACAGCCGCCCCTGGCGCGCCTCGGCGATCAGGCCTTCCTCGTCCTCCAGCCGGTTGAACACCCCGTCGATGGCCAGAAGCCCGTTCGCCCGCGCCGCCGCCACGGTCGCGGACAGCCACGGCTTGAACGGTTCCCGATCGGGCGACGGACCGGTCCTGAGCGCCAGCGCCAGGTCGTTGAGGCCCAGCATCAGCGCCTCGAGCGGCCCGCCGGTCGCCGCGATGCCGTCCAGCCAGGTCAGGGCGTGCGGCGTCTCGATCATCAGCCACAGGGCCTGTTTCGCCGTCAGCCGCCCGCTGACGGCGGCCACGTGGTCGGGCCGCTCGATTTTGGGGACGACGACGAAGGCGAAGGGCGCGTCGGCGACCGCCGTGAGGTCCGTCTCGCCCCATTCCGTGTCCAGCGCGTTGACCCGGACCCCCAGCCGCCCAAGGAAGCCGCCCGTCCGCGCCGCCTCGACCGCGGCCTGCCGCGCCGCGTCCTTCGCCTCGGGCGCGACGGCGTCCTCGAGATCGAGAATGACCGCATCGACATCCAGCTCGCGCGCCTTCTCGACCGCCCGCGCGTTCGACGCGGGCAGGTAGAGGACCGTGCGGGCGCGGGGCGGCAAGAGCCTCAGACCCGGCCGGTCACCGGCACCAGGGCGCCGGTCATGGCCCGGCTGGCGGGGGAGGCGATGAACAGGATCACCGCCGCCAGGTCGGCGGGCGCCACCCATTTCGTCGGGTCCGCGTCGGGCATGTCCTTGCGGTTGGCCGGGGTGTCGATGATCGAGGGCAGGACCGCGTTGACGGTGACGGAGCTGTCCTTCAGCTCCTCGGCCAGGCTCTCGGTCAGGCGGTGCACGCCCGACTTGGACGCGGCGTAGGCGGCCATGCCGACGCCGGATTTCAGAGCGGCCGCCGAGCCGACGTTGACGATCCGACCGTCGGGCGAGGCTTTCAGATGGGGCAGGGCGGCGCGTGCGGCGTTCAGCGCGGTCTTGACGTTCAGGGCGAACATCTTGTCCCACGCGGGCTCGGCGTCCTCGACCTTCTTCCAGACGAAGCCGCCGGCGATGTTCAGCACGATGTCCAGGCGGCCGAACCGATCCACCACCCTCTGTATGGCGGCCCTGGCCTGGTCGGCGTCCGTCAGGTCCACGCCCGACAGCTCCAGCGCGCCTTCCGGCGCGGTTTCACCGGTGGCGTGGTCGATCAGGGCGACCTTCAGCCCCTGGGCCATCGCGGCCTCGACCACCGCGCGCCCGAGCGCGCCGTGCGCGCCAGTGATGGCCGCCACCCGATCCGTCATCCGCCGTCTCCTGTCAGGGGCGCGAGTTCAGGCGCGCGACCATAGTCTTCGCGCCCGCGAGATCAACCGGGCCAGAGCCACGCCGCGCCTCTTACGCCCGATGAGTCGCCCCATTTCGCCCGCGCGACCCGGCCCTCCCAGGCGTCGGCGAAGACGTGACGGCCGATCACCGGCGGCAGCGCCGTGTAGAGCGCCTCCACGTTGGACATGCCGCCGCCCAGCACGATGACGTCCGGATCGACGAGGTTCACGGTCAAGGCCAGCGCCCGGCCCAGCCGGTGGACGTAGCGGTCCAGGCTCGCCGCCGCGGCGGCGTCGCCGGCCCGGGCGGCGGCCACGATTTCGGGCGCCGCGAGGGTCTCGCCGGTCGCGGCGTGGTGATCCCGCTGGAAGCCGCTGCCCGAGACCCAGGTCTCCAGGCAGCCGTTCAGCCCGCACCAGCAGGCCGGGCCGGGCGCCTCGTCCTTCGTCGGCCAGGGCAGGGACACGTGCCCCAGTTCGGCCGCCACGCCATGGGCCCCCTCGACCAACCGCCCGTCGACCACCAGTCCCGCGCCGCAGCCGGTGCCGATGATGACCGCGAGCACCACGTCGGCGCCGGCGCCCGCGCCGTCCGTCGCCTCCGACAGGGCCAGGCAGTTGGCGTCGTTCGCCAGCCGCACGGGCCGGTTGAGGCGCGCTTCGAGGTCCGCCGCGAACGGCCGGCCGTTCAGGTAGGTGGAGTTGGCGTTGCGGATCAGGCCGGTGCGCGGCGATGGCGATCCAGGGATGCCCAGGCCGACGGTCCCGGTCGCGCCGGCCTCGGCCTCCACCCGATCGATCAGCCTCGCCACCATCTGGATCGCAGCGTCGTAATCGCCGGGGTTGGGGTCGCGGATGCGCGCCAGGAGCCGCCCGTCGTCGGCGATCGCCGCCGCCTCGATCTTGGTCCCGCCGAAGTCCACTCCGATCCGCATGGACCGGCCATACCAGCCTCGCCTCAGGCCGCGAAGACCTTGGCCATCAGGCGTTCCAGCGCAAGGCGATCCGTCTCGTCGAAGGCGGCCCTGGTTGTGGCGTCGACGTCGAACACGGCGATCAGGTCGCCCGAGGCGTCGAACACGGGGACGACGATCTCGCTCTGCGAGCGGCTGTCGCAGGCGATGTGGCCGGGGAAGGCGTGGACGTCCTCGACGATCTGGGTGCGTCGCTCGGCGGCCGCGCTTCCGCACACGCCCCGGCCGAAGGCGATCCGCAGACAGCCCAGCGTGCCCTGGTAAGGGCCGACCACCAGTTCGTCGCCCTTGGCCGGATCGACCACATAGAAGCCGGTCCAGAAGTAGTCGTCGAACGCGTCCGCCAGCATGGAGGCGACCGTCGCCATGCGCGCGACCCGGTCGGGCTCGCCCTCGAGCACCGCCAGGATCTCGGCCTCCACCTCTTCGTAGCGGCTCGCCTTGTCGGCGGCGCGCTCGCGTGCGACGTAGGCCATGGCCAAGCTTCTCCCGTGGACTTCAGGACGGCCGATATAGGGTGAAAACACCCGGTCGCCAGCGGGTGAGGCTTGAGGGCGACACATTTTCGTCTCCCTAAAGCAACGCTCATTAACCATGTGCGTTAACCTTGACAGAAGGTTAACTCGACCGGAGCATCCGGCCGGGTGAGAACGCCGGACCATCGGTCTGGAGGGAGTGGGGATGAGCGCCGATCACGACGGCCACACGCGCGCGCGCCGCATGCCCGCCCTGGCCGTCCCGGCCGGCGCCGCCGTGGTCGCCGTCCTGATCGTCATCGCCCTGGTGCTGTCCAGCTGCGGCGACCGGCCGATGGCCTTCTGGCGCCGCGACGCCGCGGCCAACGCCTGCCCGCGTCCGGCCTCGGTGACGGGGGGCGAGTTCAACGACCAGGAAGCGGGTCTGCGCCGCCTGCGCCGCGCGGCGTTCCGGGGCGACTTCTTCGCCCAGCTTGAGCTGGGTCAGCGCTACGCCGCGGTCCGCGCGACGGACAAGAACATCGAGGACCCGATCGAGAGCGCGGTCTGGTACGCCATGGCCCTGACCAACGGCGAGGGTTACGCGCCGATCAACCGGGTGCAGCGCGACGGCCTGTTCGGCTGGCGGCCCCTGTCGCGCTACGACGACTGCCGCGCTTGGGAGCGCCACGTCGCCTACAGCCGCCTCGACGGCCACCTCGAGCGGATGACCCGCGACGAACAGGAGGCCGTGCGCGACCGGGTTATCTACATCCTGTCGACCCAGGACGCGGAAGGATACCGCACCTTGGCGCGCCTGCACGACCAGCTCTACGGTCCGTTCGGTGAGCCGCAGGACAACCGGGAGGCCCGCGAGGCCTGGGGTCGCGGCTCGGCCGCGCCGGGCCGCGGCGGCTACCCGGCCGCCGTCGGGCTGTTCCAGCGAAACGACGTGGACGCCTATCTCTACAACTATCTGGCGGTCCAGACCGGCGACGTGGGCGCCTATGTTCTGCTGAAGGACTTCGAGCGGTCTTCGCCGCGCCGCGCGCGCTACGCCGCCTTCGTCGAGGCCAAGGCCCGCCAGTGGGTGGCCCCCTACGAATTCTATCCCAACGACGCGCCGCAGTCGGGCGTGCCCTTCTCCGACGAGAGCCGGCCGCGCGGCGACGCCTTCGACTATGCGCTCGGCCGCATGACCGAGCTCCCGTTCGTCCACGTCGGGCGAGCGATGCGCTATCTGGGCGTCACCGACGCCGTACCCCAGCGGAGCTCGGACCTGTCCAAGCGGCAGGTGGAGACGCTCGAGGCCATGCTCGGCCATGCGATGGAGGGACGGCTGTCGTACCTGGAGATGGTGCGCGCCATTCAGCTCGCCGCCGTCAACGGCTCGTCCGAGGCCCAGCTGGTGCTGGCGGTCATGTACTCCGAGGGCGTCGGCGTGCCGGCCGACTACGCCAAGGCCTTCTACTGGTACTCGGAGGCCGACCGCCAGGGCTCGCCCGAGGCCAAGTTCGCCATCTCGACCTATTTCGCGCTCGGCGTCGCCGGCGTGGCCGATCAGGACAAGGCCCAGGCCGTCGTCTACCGCATCGAATCCGCGCTCTCCGGCTTCGCCCCGTCGGCCGCCCGGCTCCAGGCCGTGCTCGCCCAGGTCTCCCGTTCGCAGCGCCGATAGGAGGGCGCGACCGATGACGCATCCGACGCTCCGCCGCCTGCTGAAGTCCATGAAGGCCCTGGCCGCGCCCGCCGCCGTGCTCGGGGCCGTCGGGGCGCTCGCGCTGGCCGATGACGGCGCTCAGGCCCAGGTCGCCGCCAAGATCGAGAGCCAAACGCGACCGAACTTCGGCCTGTTGCTGCAGCCGCCGGTCCAGGCGCGGCCGCGCGGGCATCGCCGGTGGAGCTACGGAACCCATCGCGGCCACGGCTACGCGCCCCCTCCGCCGCGCCCGACCCTCGAAGAGGTCGTGCTGGTCGACTGCGGCGGCAATCCGGGGACGGGCGCTGTCGAGGCGGCGGTCCATCGGGTCCGACCCGGCGGCACCCTGATTATCCGCGCGCGCGGCGGCCCGTGCGTCGGCTGGCTGAACGTCGACAAGCCGATGACCATCCTCGGCGACGGCCAGGGCTTCGACCCCCGCGACTGGAACCGCAATCCACCTCCGACGCTGCAGGCGCCCGACGGCCTGCCCTGCCTCACCATCGCGCCGGGCGTGCGGGTCGAGATCCGCGATGTTGTGTTCGCCTCGCCGAACGCCGGCGACGCGGCCTGCGTGGTCAACTACGGCGGCCAGGCGATCCTGAACCGCGTCGGCTTCCGCCACGCCGGGGACGAGGCGGCGATCTACAGCGACGGCGGGCTGGTCGATCTTCGCAACGCGGTCATCGAGGCGGACACCGTCACCGCCGCCATCGTCGGCGACGGCGCGACCCTGACCGCCTATGAGACGACGATCCTGCGCGCCTTGTCCGGCGTCGACCTGACCCCGGGACCGGGCGAGCCGTCGCTGATCCAGAACGTCACGATGCGCGGGACCGAGGCACCGAACAACTTCGGCCCGCGCGCGATCGGCCTGATCGTCCGGGCCCAGCGGGACTACGGCCGGGTCGAGGTGACGAACACCCTGATCTCCGACTACGCCGAGGGTGTGGCGGTCGAGGGCGCCTCGGTGCTGGTGCGCGACACCCGCATCACCCGCGTCGACAAGGGCGCTGTGCTCTACAACGGGGAGCTGACGCTGGACCGCTCCCGCGTCCGGGCCGACACCGTTGGCGTCGCGGCGGCGGCCGGACGGGCCGTCGTCACCAACAACGTCTTCGCCCGGGTGCGCCAGGTCTATTATGAAGAGGCTCGCGCCGTCGTCGACGCCGAGGAGAACGTCGTCTATTCGCGCGCCCTCTGTCGGGCGCAGTTCCGCCCCCGCTACCGCGACCGTTACGAGCCCTATTTCGGGGCCGGCGGGCCGGGCTGGCGCTGCGCCTACGACAGCTATCCCCAGGACTGGTGGCGTCAGGAGGACGGCTACTTCGGCTACGGCTACGAGGATGACGGCGGCTACTATCTGGACGGCTACGACCGCTACCAGCAGGGCTACGGCTGGTACGATCGCGACGGCCGCTACATCCGCGACGACCGCTACCACGGCGACCGTCGGTGGTCGGGCGGCGGCTGGCGTCGCTGATCGCGACAGTCCTGTCACACTGAGGTCGTAAGCGGGTCCGTCTGAACCCGGACCCGCCCGTCGTTGCGCCCATTCCGCCCATGTCCCCGTGAAGGCCGTCCTGGCTTCAGCCTGCTGGAGACGCTGGTGGCCTTCGCCGTGTTCGCCCTGGCGGCCCTGGCGCTGATCAATCTGGCCGGCGAGAACACCCGTTCGGCCGCCCGGGTCGAGCAGCGCGTCCTGTCGGGCATCGTCGCCGACAACATCGCGGTCCAGGCCCTGTCCCTGCCGTTCCCGCCCGCGCTCGGCGAGACCGAGGGCGAGACGGAGATGGGCGGCCGCGCCTGGCGCTGGCGCCAGACCGTCTCCGGCACGCCGGACCCAGGCATGGTCCGCGTCGACGTCCGCGTCTACGAGGGCGCCGAGGAGACCGCGCGCCTGACCGTCTTCCGGGACAGCGGCGCATGAGGCTGCGAACCGGATTCACCCTGGTCGAGGTGCTGATCGCGCTGGTGATCTTCGGGCTGCTGGCCGTCGCCGCCGTCGCCCTGCTCAACCTGTCCCTCAGCAACCGGGAGGTGGTGCGCGAGGCCACCGAGGCGGGGGCCGACTTCCAGCGGATGCGCCAGCTGATCCGCGCCGACCTGGGCCAGGCCGCCGACCGATCCGTGGCCACGGGGCCGGGCGCGGGACCGGCGCTCGCGGGCGGCCAGGGGGAGGTTCTGCTGCTGCTCACTCGCACCGGCTGGTCGAACCCCGAGGCCGCGCCGCGCGCCTCGCTTCAGCGGGTGGCCTATGTGGTGACGGACGGACGGCTGGAGCGGCGGGTCTGGCGTGGCGTCGACGTGGCCGAACCCCCTCTGGCGCAGGTTCTGCTCGAGGACGCCCGCGATGTCCGGATCGCCTTCGTCGCCAGCGGCCGCACCTATCCCTCGTGGCCCGCCGGGGAGCCTCGCGCCCTGCCGGACGCGGTGACGCTGGAGCTGACCGCGCCGCGCTTCGGCCGCACGACCCAGTGGTTCCTGGTCGGGGGCGGTCCCGGATGAACCGTCTGCGGAGATCCCGCGAGGGCGCGGCGCTGCTGGTCGTCCTGATCCTGGTGGCCATCCTGTCGATCGTGGCGGTGGTGGTGCTGGACGACGTGCGCTTCTCCATCCGACGGGCGCAGAATGTCGAGGTCCAAACCCAGAGCCAGTGGATCGCCCTGGGCGCCGAGCGGCTGGCCCGCCGCCGGATCCGCCAGCTGATCGACGCCGACGCCGCCCGCACGCCGGCGCCCGAGCAGTGGGACGGCCGCCGCTTCGACTTTCCGATCGAGGGCGGCGCGCTCAGCCTCACGGTCCGCGACGGCCAGTCCTGTTTCAACCTGAACAGCCTGGTCGAGGGCGCGCCCGGCGCCTGGGTTCCGAACCCGGTCGGCCAGGCCCAGTTCGCCGCCTTCCTCAGCGGGATCGGCGTGCCTGCGGCCGCTCTGGGCCAGGCGATCGCCGACCGGATTTCGGCCTCCGGCGCCCTGCTGGTCGAGCCCTCGGAGCTTCGTGCGCTGCCGTCGATGGACGAGGCGACCTACCGGCGTCTGCGGCCCTTCGTCTGCGCTTTACCGGTGGCCGAGCTCAGCCGCTTCAACGTCAACAGCCTGACGCCGGACGACGCGCCGCTGCTGGCCATGCTGGCGCCGGACCAGCTGAGCGTGGACGCGGCGCGAAGCGCCATCGCCACGCGGCCGGCCCGGGGCTGGGCCGACATCGACGCCTTCTGGGCCAGTCCGGCGCTTGCGGCGCTGGCGCTGACCCAGGCCGAACGAGAGCAGGCCACTGTGGTCACCCGCTACTTCGACTTCGACGCCCGGGTGGCGTGGGCCGGGGGCGAGGCCAGCCGCTCCGGGTTGATCGAGGTCGGTCGCGACGGGCGGGTGCGCTCGGTCCTGTCGCGCTGGGCCCCGGCGGACTGAGCGCAAACGGAAACGCCGCCGGCGCGGGGCGGCGGCGTTCCGTGTCAGGCCGTCGTGGGCCGGATCACTTGACCAGGTCGAAGCGGTCCAGGTTCATCACCTTGGTCCAGGCCTTGGCGAAGTCGCGCGCGAACTTCTTCTGCGCGTCGGCGGCGGCGTAGGCTTCGGCGATCGCCCGCAGCTGCGAGTTGGAGCCGAAGATCAGGTCCACGCGGGTGGCCGTCCACTTCAGCTCGCCGGTGACGCGGTCGCGGCCTTCGAAGACCTCCTCGGTCTCGTCGGTGGCCTTCCAGACCGTATCCATGGCCAGCAGGTTGACGAACACGTCGTTGGTCAGCTGGCCCGGACGGTCGGTGAACACGCCGTGCTTGGAGCCGCCGTGGTTCGCGCCAAGCGCCCGCAGGCCGCCCACGAGCACCGTCATCTCCGGCGCGGTCAGCGTCAGCAGCTGCGCCCGGTCGACCAGCAGCTCCTCCGGGGTCAGGCGGAAGCGCTTGCCCTGGTAGTTGCGGAACCCGTCGGCCATCGGCTCCAGCACCGAGAAGCTGTCGACGTCGGTCTGGTCCTGGGTGGCGTCGGTGCGGCCCGGGGTGAACGCCACCTCGACCGGGTGACCGGCGTCCATCGCGGCCTTTTCGACCGCGGCGGTGCCGCCCAGCACGATCAGGTCGGCGATCGAGACCTTCTTGCCGCCGTTGGCGGTGGCGTTGAAGTCGGCCTGGATGCCTTCCAGCACCTTCAGCACCTTGGCCAGCACCTGGGGCTCATGCGCCGCCCAGTCCTTTTGCGGAGCCAGGCGGATTCGGGCGCCGTTGGCGCCGCCGCGCTTGTCCGAGCCGCGGAAGGTCGAGGCCGACGACCAGGCGACGCCGACCAGTTCGGCGGTCGACAGGCCCGAACCCAGGATCTTCTTCTTCAGGACGTCGATGTCGCCGGCGTCGATCATGGCGTAATCGGCGGCCGGGATCGGGTCCTGCCAGATCAGGATCTCGCTCGGCACCTCCTTGCCCAGGTAGCGGGGCAGCGGGCCCATGTCGCGGTGGGTCAGCTTGAACCAGGCGCGGGCGAAGGCGTCGGCGAACTCGTCCGGGTTCTGATGGAAGCGGCGCGAGATCTTCTCGTAGATCGG
Organism: Brevundimonas balnearis; assembly: GCF_042434805.1. Taxonomy (NCBI): domain Bacteria; kingdom Pseudomonadati; phylum Pseudomonadota; class Alphaproteobacteria; order Caulobacterales; family Caulobacteraceae; genus Brevundimonas; species Brevundimonas balnearis. Next base: position 50,685 of record NZ_JBHLSW010000015.1, read on the forward strand.
GTCGACCCGCATCGCCATGTCGGCGGTCGTCATGATCGGCGGGTTGCGCTTGCCCGGCTCATGGGCGTCCGGAACCAGCGTCTGGGCCTCCGGCTCCTTCGGCTGCCACTGGTGCGCGCCGGCCGGGCTCTTCACCAGCTCCCACTCATGGCCGAACAGGGTGTCGAAGTAGCCCATGTCCCACGTCGTCGGCGTGGGGGTCCAGGCGCCCTCGATGCCCGAGGTGATAGTGTGGCCGCCCATGCCCGTCCCGTGGGTGGAGTGCCAGCCCAGGCCCTGCGCGGCGATGTCTGCGCCCTCCGGCTCCGGACCGATCAGGCGGGCGTCGCCCGCGCCGTGGCACTTGCCGAAGGTGTGGCCGCCGGCGACCAGGGCGACGGTCTCCTCGTCGTTCATGGCCATGCGCGCGAAAGTTTCGCGGATGTCGCGGGCCGACGCCGCCGGATCCGGCACGCCGTCCGGGCCTTCCGGGTTGACGTAGATCAGGCCCATCTGGACAGCCGCCAGCGGGTTCTCCAGCTCACGCTCGCCGGAGTAGCGGCTCGACGCGTGCTTGGAATCGGCCAGCCAGACGTCCTCCGAACCCCAGTAGATGTCCTCTTCCGGCTCCCAGACGTCCTCGCGGCCGCCGCCGAAGCCGAAGGTCTTGAAGCCCATGGACTCCAGCGCGACGTTGCCGGTGAGGACCAGCAGGTCGGCCCAGGAGATGCGGTTGCCGTACTTCTGCTTGATCGGCCACAGCAGGCGGCGCGCCTTGTCCAGGTTGGTGTTGTCCGGCCAGCTGTTCAGCGGAGCGAAGCGCTGGGTGCCCGACGAGGCGCCGCCGCGGCCGTCGGCCGTGCGATAGGTGCCCGCGGCGTGCCAGGCCATGCGGATGAAGAAGGGGCCGTAGTGACCCCAGTCGGCCGGCCACCAGGGCTGGCTGTCGGTCATCAGGGCGGTGAGGTCGGCCTTCAGCGCGTCGAGGTCCAGCTTCTTGAACTCTTCGCGGTAGTTGAAGTCGGGGCCCATCGGATTGGCCGGCTCGACGTTCTGGTGAAGCACCTTCACGTTCAGGGCGTTCGGCCACCAGTCGCGGTTCGTCCGCGAGCGGCGGAACGGCGGCTTCGTCGGCGCGCCCGCGCCGGTCACCGGGCATCCGCCCGAGGTTTTGGTGTCGCTTCCGTCCATGTGAGGTCTCCCGGTGGCTTTGGGGCGTGCGCCGTCGCAGGCGGTGAGGCGGTCGGCGAAACGCTGGATGCTTCGGTTCTAACAGCGCCGGCTCAATAGGGCGATCCTTATTTTTTGATGAGGCTGATAGGGTGAGCTTATTTCGCGCGGCCCCGCGTCCCGCCGGCGATGGTCTGGCCTCCGCGCTTTCGCGTGCTAGGGTCCCGCCGCGAAAAGTCCTTGGGGAGTGCGCCTTATGTCGTCCAGAACCGCCGTCCGCCTGCTCGTCAGCTGTTCCTTCCTCGGTCTGATGGCCGGGGCCGCCGTCGCCCAGGAGGCGCCGATCGTCCAGCCGGGCGCGCCCGGTCAGGCGGCCCGGACGATCACGGCCGAGGAGGCGGCGCGGATCGCCGACAACCGCTACTCGGCCGACGACGTGGCCTTCATGCAGGGCATGATACAGCACCACGCCCAGGCGGTGGAGATGGCGGCGCTGGTCGAGGGGCGGACCAACCGCCAGGAGCTGATCGAGATCGCCGGGCGCATCGACGCCTCCCAGGGGGACGAGATCGCCTTCATGCAGGGTTGGCTGCGCGAGCGCGGCGAGGACGCGCCCGACCCCGCCGCCATGTCCGGTCACGCCGGCCATCAGGGCATGGACCACGGCGCCCACGCGGGCCACGGCGGTGGTCACGCCATGCCCGGCATGGCCACCCCGGCGCAGATGGCCGAGCTGGCGACGCTCACCGGCCCCGCCTTCGACCGCATGTTCCTGGATCTGATGATCGCGCACCACGAGGGCGCGGTTGAGATGGTCTCGGACCTCTTCGGCCGGCCGGGCTCGGCCTACGACCCGGTCCTCTACGACTTCGCCAACGACATCACCAACGAGCAGGAAGCCGAGATCAATCGCATGACGGCGATCCGGCGCGAGCTGTCGGACGACCCGCGCTCGACGCTCGCGGCCGGCTTCCGCGACGCGGGCGAGGCGGCCTCGAACCTGCGGCTGGTCCACACCCTGCCCAAGCCGGTCGGCTTCTATGACGCGAACAATCCCGCCGGCCTGCCGCCCGCCATCCCGGCCGAGACCGAGGGCGAGGACGCGCGCGGTCCCGAGGCCGAGGCCCGCTTCGGCCAGCGCGGGCCGTTCCTCAGCTTCGCCAACACCGACATCGCCTTCTCCGGCGACCTGATGGCGGTCGGCAACTATCACGGGTTCAACCTGTACCGGCTGAGCGACGGCCAGGCGCCGCGGCTGATCAGCTCGGTGGTCTGTCCCGGCGGCCAAGGCGACGTCTCGATCGTCGGCGACCTCTTGATCATGTCCGTGGAGCAGAACACCGGCCGCGTCGACTGCGGCCGTCAGGGCGTGGCCGAGCGGGTCTCGGCCGAGCGCTTCCGGGGCCTGCGCATCTTCGACATCTCGAACCCGGTCGCGCCGGCCCAGGTGGGTCAGGTCCAGACCTGCCGGGGCTCGCACACCCATTCGGTGGTGTCGGCGGATGAGCGGTCCATCGTGGTCTACAACTCCGGCACCGCCGGCGTGCGCGACGAGGAGGAGCTGCCCGGCTGCGTCGGCGCGCTTCTGGGCGACGACCGCACGGCCCTGTTCAGCATCGACGTGATCGAGATCCCGGTGGCGAACCCGGCCGCGGCCCGCATCGTCGACAGCCCCCGCGTCTTCGCCGACGACGAGACCGGCCGCATCGCCGGCCTGTGGCAGGGCGGCGACCACGGCGAGGGCACCCAGACCACCAGCCGCACGGACCAGTGCCACGACATCACCGTCTTCCCCTCGGCGAACCTGGCGGCGGGCGCCTGCTCGGGCAACGGCATCCTGCTGGACATCTCGAACCCCAGGGCCCCGCGCCGGATCGACGCCGTCAACGACCCGGGCTTCGCCTACTGGCACTCGGCGACGTTCAACAACGACGGCACCAAGGTGATCTTCACCGACGAGTGGGGCGGCGGCGGGCGGCCGCGCTGCCGGGTGCAGGACCCCATGACCTGGGGCGCCGACGCCATCTACGACATCGAGAACGGCCGGCTGGAGCGGCGCGGCTACTACAAGATCCCGGCGGCCCAGTCGGACAAGGAGAACTGCGTCGCGCACAACGGCTCGATCGTGCCGGTGCCGGGCCGGGACATCTTCGCCCAGGCCTGGTACCAGGGCGGCCTGTCGGTGGTCGACTTCACCGACAGCGCGAACCCGACCGAGATCGCCTATTTCGACCGGGGCCCGATCGACGCGGAGCACGCGATCCTGGGCGGCTACTGGTCGACCTACTGGTACGACGGGCGCATCTACGGCACCGAGATCGTGCGCGGGCTGGACGTCATCGAGCTGACCCCCAGCGAGCACCTGACCGCGAACGAAATCGCGGCGGCCGAGATGGCCGACCAGGGCGGCACCTTCAACCCGCAGCAGCAGTTCCCGGTCCGCTGGCCCGACCACCCGGTCGTCGCCCGCGCCTATGTGGACCAGCTGGCCCGCTCCGGCGTGATGGCCGAGGGTCAGGCCCGGGCGCTGAACGCGGCGCTGGAACAGGCCGAGGCCGCGCTGGACGCCGGCCGCACCGACGCGGCCCTGGCCGAGGGACTGGCCAACGCCGCCCGCGCCTCGGCGGCGACCAGCCCGGCGGACCGGTCGCGCGAGGCGGCCCTGAACGGCCTGCTGACCCGCCTGTCGGCCCGGCTGCGGTAACGGCGAAACCTTCCTTCTCCCCTCGGGGGAGAAGGTGGGCCGCAGCGCGGCTCGGATGAGGGGGAGGTTTCAGCTCGCGCGATGCGGGACGATGAGCTTGGCCCCCCCCTCATCCGTCATGGTCCGCATGCCACCTTCTCCCCCGAGGGGAGAAGGCCGTTATGGGAGTTTTGAGACGGTCGGAAACCGCGTCTCTATCGTCTCGAAAGTCTCGAAACCCCGGCACCGCGCTGACCCCGATCTCCACAGAAATCTACATGTTCTTTATTTGTTCCGCAGCTCCTCCTCACACCTTCACCTCCACCACCCCGCCCCCCGCGCGGAACTTCGCCGACATCTCCGCCATCCCGGCCTCGGCCTCCGCCAGCGAGCCGCCCGCGTCGTTCTGCGCCTGCGCATCCCGGCGGATGTCCTGGCTGATCTTCATCGAGCAGAACTTCGGCCCGCACATGCTGCAGAAGTGGGCGGTCTTGTGGGCCTCCTTGGGCAGGGTCTCGTCGTGGTATTGCCGCGCCGTCTCGGGGTCGAGGCCGAGGTTGAACTGGTCCTCCCAGCGGAACTCGAACCGGGCGCGCGACAGGGCGTCGTCGTGGGCGCGGGCGGCCGGGTGGCCCTTGGCCAGGTCGGCGGCGTGGGCGGCGATCTTGTAGGTGATGACGCCGTCCTTGACGTCCTGACGGTCCGGCAGGCCCAGGTGCTCCTTGGGCGTGACGTAGCAGAGCATGGCCGTGCCGAACCAGCCGATCATGGCCGCGCCGATGGCGCTGGTGATGTGGTCATAGCCCGGCGCGATGTCGGTGGTCAGCGGTCCGAGCGTATAGAAGGGCGCCTCGTGGCAGTGCTTCAGCTGCTCGTCCATGTTCTCCTTGATCTTGTGCATCGGCACATGGCCGGGGCCCTCGATCATGACCTGGCAGCCGTGGTCCCAGGCGATTTTGGTGAGCTCCCCTAACGTGCGCAGCTCCGCGAACTGGGCCGCGTCGTTGGCGTCGGCGATGGAGCCGGGGCGCAGGCCGTCGCCGAGGCTGAACGAGACGTCGTAGGCGCGCATGATCTCGCAGATCTCGTCGAAGCGCTCGTAGAGGAAGTTCTCCTTGTGGTGGGCCAGGCACCACTTGGCCATGATGGAGCCGCCGCGCGACACGATGCCGGTGACGCGGTTCGCCGTCAGCGGCACGAAGGGCAGGCGCACGCCGGCGTGGATGGTGAAATAGTCCACGCCCTGCTCGGCCTGTTCGATCAGGGTGTCGGCGAAGACATCGAACGTCAGGTCTTCGGCCACGCCGCCGACCTTTTCCAGCGCCTGATAGATCGGGACGGTGCCGATGGGGACCGACGAGTTGCGGATGATCCAGTCGCGGATGTTGTGGATGTTGCGGCCCGTCGACAGGTCCATGACCGTGTCGGCGCCCCAGCGGGTGGCCCAGACCAGCTTGTCGACCTCGTCGTCCACCGTCGACAGGACGGCGGAGTTGCCGATGTTGGCGTTGATCTTCACCAGGAAGTTGCGGCCGATGATCATCGGCTCGACCTCGGGGTGGTTGATATTCATCGGGATGATGGCGCGGCCGCGCGCGATCTCGTCTCTCACGAAGGCCGGGGTCACATAGTCGGGGATAACGGCGCCATAGGGTTCGCCATCCCGCTCGGGACTAACGCTCGCGACGCGGTCGCTCGCTGCTTGAGCCCCTTCGCTACGTCCCCAAAGATCGCGCGCTTCGGCACGGCGCAGGTTCTCGCGGATGGCGACGTATTCCATCTCGGGGGTGATGATCCCGGCGCGGGCGTACTCCAGCTGGGTCACGGGACGGCCGGGGACGCCCTTGAAGACCCGGTGGTTCGAGACGTCGAAGCGGGGGGCCAGGTGCTTGCCGGACGCGTGGCCGTTGTCTTCGGGCTTCACTTCACGAGGATGGGCGACGGGGGCGATGTCGCCGCGGTCGAGCCGCCAGGAGGACATGACCTTGGGCAGGCCTCTGGTGATGTCGATGGCGACGGCCGGGTCGGTGTAGGGGCCGGAGGAGTCGTACATCGTCACCGGCGGCTCATTGGCGCTGGGGTGGACGGCGACCTCGCGGAAGGGCACGCGGAGGTCGGGATAGAGCTCTCCGGAGGCATAGACCTTGACGCCGCCGGCGCGGGGGCCGGTGGGGATGCGGCCGGTCTGTTTCTCCACGGCCTTGCGAGCCTCGGCGAGCGGCAGGGTGCTCTCCGGCTCATGCGGCTGTTCGGGCGTGACGTGGACGTTCATGGCGGCCTCTCGCGTTGAGGGCGCCGACGTCGGGCGAGGCTCCGGTGACGTGGACCAGCGTCTCATCCCTTCGCCGGCATGACCCGGATCAGGTTCGACCGGTCAGAGGATCACCTCAATCTCAGCCGCTCGAGCGCGACCCCCGGGAGAACGGGCGGACCCTACGCCGATGGGGGGCGGGGTCAAGCGCGGCGGGCGGCGATAGAGAGGGGAAGCGGCCCGGCGGTCTGTCGGGGGGGCGTATGCGCCGGGCCGCTTCGCGCGCCGCCGGACGGGGGGATGGCATCGGCCGCGCGATCAGGAAACACCCGTGGGCGACCCGGGTTCCGGGCCGACGAACGAAAAGATGAACGGCTCGCGGCGGCCGGACAGACTCCCTACCTTAACCGCTGGATCGGCGACGGAGCCCGGGATGCAGAGCGAACCCTTCGACTTCACCACCCCCGGCGGGCGCCATGTGCGGGCGCGGCTGGACAAGCCGGCGGGGCAGGCGAGGGCCTATGCGCTGTTCGCCCACTGCTTCACCTGCGGCAAGGACAATCTGGCGGCCACGCGGATCGCCCGCGCCCTGGCGGCGGAGGGCGTCGGCACGCTGAGGCTCGACTTCGCCGGACTGGGCGACATGGGCGCGGACCACATGCCGGAGGGCATCACCTCCGACGTGGACGACCTGATCGCGGCGGCGGATCACATGCGGGCGCAAGGATGCCCGGCGCAGCTGCTGGTCGGACACAGCCTGGGCGGTGCGGCCGCCATCGCCGCGGCGGGGCGGATCGAGGGTCTGAAGGCCGTGGCGGTGATCGCCGCCCCGTTCGACGCGGATCATGTGCTGAAACTGCTCGGCGACGGCGCCGCCAAGGTCGAGCACGACGAGGTGCACGAGGCCAAGGTGGCGGGCCGCACGATCCGGGTCACCGGCCGCTTCGCCGCCGATCTGAGGGCGCAGGATCAGGGCCGGCGGCTGGAGACCTTGAACCGGGCGCTGCTGGTGCTGCACTCGCCGCTGGACGAGGTCGTCAGCATCGACGAGGCGGCCAAGATCTTCGTCGCCGCGCGCCACCCCAAGAGCTTCGTCTCGCTGGACCGGGCCGATCACCTGCTGACCCGGGCCGAGGACGCGGCCTACGCCGCCAAGGTCGTGGCCGGCTGGGCGTCGCGCTATCTGGAGGATGTGAGCGTCGAGGCCCCGGACGCGCCGACGGACGGATCGGTGCGCGTGTCCGAAACCGGGGCGGGCAAGTTCCAGGTCAAGGTCGAGGCGGGCGGCGCGGTGCTGATGGCCGACGAGCCCGAGAGCGTGGGCGGCATGGGCTCGGGGCCGAACCCCTATGAGCTGGTGGCGGCGGGGCTGGGCGCCTGCACCGCCATGACGCTGAGGCTCTACGCCGAGCACAAGGGGCTGAAGCTGACCCGCACCTCGGTGGAGGTGCGCCACTCCAAGCGCAAGGGCGAAACGCCGCCGGACCTGTTCGAGCGGGCCCTGACCATCGAGGGCGAGCTGACCGAGGCGGAGCGGGCGCGCCTGCTGGAGATCGCCGACAAGTGCCCGGTGCACCGGACGCTGGAGGGCGGCTCGGCGATCCTCACCACGCTGGAGCCGCACATGGAAGCCGAGGGCGAGACCGCGCACTTCGACCAGATGGAAGGGGCGTGCGCGGAGTGAGGTGAATCGCTCCGCCCCCGTGCAAGGGGGGAGGGGGACCCCGCGCAGCATGGTGGAGGGGGCGAGTTCAAGCGCTGGTGGATGGGGTCGCCCCCTCCACCGCTTCGCGGTCCCCCTCCCCCGCGGGCGGGGGAGGAGTCTAAAGGCCGACGCCTCGTGTTCTGGCGAGAGCTGATCTGACGATGCGGTCGGCCACGCCGTCGGGGTCGCGGAGCACCTCAAGGGCGGGGATGCGCAGGATGGCGAAACCGAGGGTCATGATGGCTCGGTCCCTGGCGCGGTCGCGATTTTCAGCCTCTGCGGTCAGATGACTTTGCCCGTCGACCTCGATCACCAGCCGGGCTTCCACGCAGCAAAAGTCGGCGACGTAGGGATCTATCGGATGCTGTCGCCGGAATATCGGCTGGCCCGGCAGCCGCTTCCGGAGGCGGTTCCAGAGCATCGCCTCGGGCGGCGTCATGCGTCGCCGCAACTCCCGGGCGCGCTTCTGGGTCAGGACCTTCGACCGCATAAGGCAAAGTCGCTCGAACTCCTCCCCCGTGCAACGGGGGAGGGGGACCATGCGCAGCATGGTGGAGGGGGCGAGTTCAAGCGCCGGTGTCTGGAGTCGCCCCCACCACCCTCCTGCGCCCTTCGGGCTCCGGACGGTCCCCCTCCCCCGCAGGCGGGGGAGGAGTGGGCGCCGGCGCGGAGAAGGGATAAGCGGCGGTTGAACCGGAGACCCGACCCATGCATCTCGCCCGTTTTCCGCGCGTCCGACTGGCGCATCTGCCGACCCCGCTGGAGCTGGCGCCGCGTCTGTCCGAGGCGCTGGACGTGGAGGTCTGGATCAAGCGGGACGACGCCACCGGCCTGGCGGGCGGGGGCAACAAGACGCGCAAGCTCGAGTTCCTGCTGGGCGCCGCGCTTCAGGCCGAGGCCGACACCCTGGTGACGCAAGGGGCGACCCAGTCGAACCATGTGCGCCAGACCGCCGCGGCCGCGGCCGCCCACGGTCTCGACTGCCAGATCATCCTGGAGGACCGCACGGGCTTCACCTCGGACGACTATCGCGAGAACGGCAATGTGCTGCTGGACCGGCTGTTCGGCGCGTCGATCCGCACCGTGCCGGGCGGCTCGGACATGAACGCGGAGCTGGAGATCACGGCGGAACAGGTGCGGGCGCGGGGCGGGCGGCCCTATGTGATCCCTGGCGGGGGCTCCAACCCGATCGGAGCGCTGGGCTATGTCGACTGCGCCCGCGAAATCGCGGTCCAGGCCGACGAGCTGGACCTGAAGATCGACCGGATCGTCACCGCGACAGGCAGCGCCGGGACCCACGCGGGGCTGGTGGCCGGGCTGGCGGTCATGGGGGCGGACATTCCGGTGCTGGGGATCGGCGTGCGGGCGCCCAGGCCGAAGCAGGAGGAGAACGTCCTGAAGCTGGCGCGCGAGACCGCCGCCCTGCTGGGGCGGCCCGACGCGGTGACGGCGGACATGGTGGTCGCGGACTGCGACTACGTCGGCGAGGGTTACGGCTTCATCGACCAGGGGGTGATCGACGCCCTGACGCTGGCGGCGCGCACCGAAGGCGTCCTGCTGGACCCGGTCTATTCGGCCAAGGCGATGAAGGGGCTGGTCGCCCTGGCCAAGGCCGGACGGTTCGAGGGCGAACGGCTGGTGTTCCTGCACACCGGCGGGGCGCAGGGGATCGCGGGCTATCAGTCGCAGCTGACGGGCGTGCTGGCGTGAAGACGCTGGGGGTCCTTGGAGGGATGGGGCCGGCGGCGACGGTGGCCTTCCTGGCGCGGGTGCAGGCCCTGACCCCGGCGAAGGGCGACGCCGACCACATCCGGGTCGTCATGGACATGAACCCCCAGGTCCCGGACCGGAACATCCGCCCGGGCGACGCCGAGGCCGAGCTGGGCGCCATGGCGCGGCGGCTGGTCCAGGCGGGGGCCCAGGTGCTGGCCATGCCGTGCAACACCGCCCACGCCCAGGCGGCGGGGATCCGGGCGGCGGGGGTTCCCTTCATCGACATGATCGCGGCGACGGTGACGGCGGCCCAGGCGACGGGGGCCCAGGCGACGGGGGTCGGGGCGGTCGGGGTGCTGGCGACCGGCGGTGGGCGCGCGCTCTATGCGCCGGCGCTTCAGGCGGCGGGGATGCGGCCGGTGCTGCTGGAGGACGACGACCAGGCGCGGTTCATGGCGCTGATCTATGCGGTCAAGGCGGGCGACGTCGGCCCCGACCGGCGGGCGGAGATGAGGACGCTCGGTCAGCGGCTGCTGGCGGCCGGGGCGGGCGCCGTGGTGGCGGGATGCACGGAGGTTCCGCTGCTGCTGGACGAGGGCGACCTCGACGCGCCGCTGATCGACAGCGCCGAGGTGCTGGCCCGGGCCTGCGTGGAGATGTGCGGGTCGTGATGACTTCCTCCCCCTCCCCCGCAGGCGGGGGAGGAGATTGGCGTCAGTGCCCGCCGGCGGCCGCGCCGGCCTCGTAGCGCGCCTTGGTGCGGGCGGCGCCCAGGGCGAAGACGGTGAGCACCAGATAGCCGACCAGCGGCACGTAGAAGACCGGGTTCAGCGTCGCCGAGGCGTCCGCCACCATGCCGCCGATCCAGGGCAGGACCGCGCCGCCGACGATGGCGGTGCAGAGCAGGCCCGAGGTGGCCGGGGCCGGGGCGCCGGACCGCTCCAGCGTGATGGTGAAGATGGTCGGGAACATGATCGAGTTGAAGAAGCCGACCGCGATGGCGGCGTAGGCGGCGGTCTCGCCCGAGGTCTGGGTCACGACCAGGCAGAGGAGGGCGGCGATGGCGGTGTTGACGGTCAGCAGCACGCCGGCCCGCACGCGGGTGAGCAGCAGCGCGCCGATGAAACGGCCGACCATGGCGCCGCCCCAGTACAGGCTGACCATGCGGCCGGCGTCGGCCTCGGGCAGGCCCAGGATGCTGTCGCTGGCCAGGAAGTTGGTCAGCAGGCCGCCGATGGTCACCTCGGAACCGACGTAGGTGAAGATGGCGAGCGCCCCGAACAGGGCCCAGGGCGAGGTGAAGGCCTTGAGCGGCGAGGACACGCCCGCGTCCCCGGCCGAGGCGGCCGCGGCGTTGATCTTCTTGCGGGCGGTGAAGATGAAGACGGCGACGAGCGCGAACACGGCGCCGAGCCCGAGGAAGGCGAAGTCGATGCTGCGGAGCGACTCCTCGCGGGTCGCCGCCGTGACCACGGCCCCCGCCGCGAAGACCCCGCCGGTCAGCAGGATGCTGGAGCCCAGGTAGGGGCCGACGGTGGTGCCGAGCGAGTTGAAGAACTGGGAGAAGTTCAGCCGCGCGTGCGCACGCTTCGGCTCGCCCAGCGCCGCGACCAGGGGGTTGGCCGCCACCTGCAGCAGGGTCACGCCGGACGCGATGACGAACAGGGCGATCAGCACGCCGGGGTACCAGTCGACGATGGTGGCCACCGGCACGATCAGGCAGCCGAACACCATGACGACCAGCGCCGCGATGATCGATCGGCTGTAGCCCAGCCGACCGAGCAGGGCCGCGGCGGGCACCGACACCACCGCATAGGCGATGAACCAGGCGGACGCGGTCAGGGTGGCTTCCGCGAAGCTGAGGTCGAACACCCGCCTCACCGCCGCGATCAGGGGGTCGATCAGGGAGGTGGCGAAGCCCCAGGCGAAGAACAGGGTCGTCACATAGGCGAAGGCGAGCCCGGATCCCTTGACGGGCGGGGGCGGGGGCGGGGTGGGGGCGGCTTGGGTCATCAGGTCTCCCTGGCTCCGGCCGGGGGCCGGAACATGTGCGGTTATGGTCCGGCGACGGCCTTCGGCTGCGTTGAGCCGTCCTGAGGGGCCGCGTGTCTCGCCCGTTGCGGATCGGTGTCCGGTCGGTGCGGATCGTTGGGCGGACGTTGGCCTGAAGCGGCCGGGGCGCGCAATGAATTTCGGTTTCAGTGAGGCCGGCCGCAGGTCGGGCAGGGCGAAAGCGGCGCGCCGTAGAGCGCCTGGAGCGTCGCGGGCGTCAGGATCCCGGACGGGGCGCCCTCGACCGGGGCCGGGGTGAGCGCCAGAACCCGATCCTGCCGCGCGGCGAGCGAGAGGTCGTGGGTGGCCACGACCACGGCGCGGCCCTCCGCCGCCAGATCGTCCAGCGCCCCGGCGACGCGGGCGGCGTGGGCGGGATCCAGCGTGGCGGTCGGCTCGTCGGCCAGCACCAACGCGCCGTCCTGAACGAGGGTGCGGGCGATCAGCACCAGCTGGCGCTGGCCCGAGGACAGGCGATCGAACGGTCGCTCGGCGAGGTGGGCGACGCCGAGGCGGTCGAGCGCCGCGTCGGCGGCGGCGAGGTCGGCGCGGTCCAGGTCGGATGCGAAGCCGCGGCGGGCGGCGCGCCCGAGCGCGGTCATGCGGCGCGCGGTGAAGGGGGCCTCGACCTCTCCGGGCGGGGGCAGCAGCGCCACGGGGGCGGCGACCGAGAGGCGGCCGGAGACGGGCTTCAGCAGGCCCGCGAAGGTGTTCAGCAGGGTCGACTTGCCCGCGCCGTTGGGGCCGATCAGGGCGAGGCGGGCGCCGGGCATGAGGGTCAGGTCGAGGGACGGGAGCCTGAAGCCGCCACGGCCGGCGACCAGGCGTTCGGCGACGATCGCGCTCATGCGCGGCCCCGCTGTGTGGCGATGAACAGGGCGAGGAAGGCGGGGGCGCCGACGGCGGCGGTGAGCAGGCCCACGGGGATCTCCGCCGGGCCGAAGGCGCGCGCCAGCTGGCCGACCAGCACGGCGAGACACGCGCCCACCAGCGCGCTCATGGGCAGCAGGCGCGGCGCGCTGTCGCCGACGATCAGGCGCGCGGCGTGGGGCGCGATCAGGCCGATCCAGCCGACCAGTCCGGCGATGGACACCACCGCCGACGCCGTCAGGGTCGCGGCGCCCAGCGCGATCAGGCGCAAGGGACCGGCGCTGAGGCCCAGCGACCGCGCCTGGGCGTCCCCCAGCGACAGGGCGTCCAACCGGAAGCCGAGGAGGTTGAGGATCAGGGCGCCCAATCCCGCGAACATCAGGGCCACGGTCGCCTCGGACAGGGTGGCGCGGCCGAACGAGCCGAGCAGCCAGTAGGTGAGGGTCGGCAGCTGGCCATAGGGGTCCGCCACCAGCAGGATCAGGGCGACCAGCGCCGAGGCGAGCGCGCCCACGACGACCCCGCAGAGCACCAGCGTCAGCCTGGGCTCGGCCGAGCGAACCGCGCCGGCGGCGGCGAGCGCCAGGCCTCCCGCCACGAGTCCTCCGGCGAAGGCGGCGCCCTGGGTGAGGGCCGCGCCCAGCCCGGCGAGGATGGCGAGCGCCGCGCCCGCCGCCGCGCCGGAGGAGACGCCGAGCAGGTCCGGCGCCGCCAGGGGGTTCCTGAACAGGAGCTGGAGTGCGGCGCCGGCGGTGGCCAGTCCCGCGCCCGTCACGAGCGCCGTCAGCAGGCCCGGCAGACGCAGCGACAGGGCCAGCCGCGCGGTCTCGTCGCCGCCGCCGAGCGCCGCCGCGAGGAGGCGGTCGGGCGAGACCTGAAGCGGGCCGATCGACAGGGACAGGAGCGCGAGGACGACCAGGGCGGCCACGGCCAGCGGGCGGGCGAGAGCTCCCACCGGCTGGTTCAGGCGAAGACGCGCGGCAGGAGCGACAGCGTCTCCTCCGGCGTCGGACGGCGGTGGTAGAGCCGCTCGTGCAGCGCCGCGACGGTCTGGGCCAGCGCCGGATCTGGCGGACCCAGCGGATCGCGCGAGGCGAGCCAGGCCACACCCAGCAGGCGGTTGACCGAGGGCGGCTTGTCGATCCAGCCGAACGGCCGGTCGGGGAGCAGCACCAGCCGTCGCGGCGCGCCCGACCGGCGCCGGCGCCAGAAGGGATCGTTCGCGACGGCCTCGGCGAAGCGGGGGACCTGGGTGACGATGACCTCAGGGTCCCAGGCGGCGATCTGCTCGCGCGACACGCGGCCGAGGTTCTCGCCCCCCGTGGCGACGTTGGCCCAGCCGCCGGCCTGGAGCACCTGGGCCGCCAGGGCGTCGGGGAAGGCCGTCTCCAGCCCGTCGTCGCCGCGCGCCAGATAGTAGGACGGCCCCGAGCCGGGGCGCAGCGCGGCCAGCAGGGCCTCGGCGTCCTCGGCATAGCGGGCGGCGATCGCGTCGAGGCCCAGCGCCCGGCCCGCCTGGCGGAAGGCGTCGGGGGTGGCGGACAGGGCGCCGTCGATCAGGGTGTAGGGCACGTCCAGCTCGCGCCGGACGCGGGCGGCGAGCGCCTGATAGTCCGCGTCCAGATCGCCATAGTCGATGACGATGGCCGGGCGGGTCGCGGCGGCGGCCTCCACGCCGATGGGCGGACCGCCGGACGCCAGGGCACCGGTCTCGGGCCGGTCGGCGGACGGCGGCAGGAGGGCCAGCGCGTCGGGAGCCGGGCGGCGCGGCCAGCCGATCAGGCGCTCGGGGGCCAGGGCGAAGACCAGGAGCGCCGCCGGCTGGCCCGCGGCGAGAACCCCGCCCTCCACGACCGTCGGCTGTCGCCCGCAGGCGGCGAGCGGGGCCGTCAGCGAGGCGGCGGCGATCAGGAGCGCGCGACGGTCGAGCATGGCGGTGAAGCCTAGCCTTTTCAGCCGATCCGGACCACCTGGCGCACGGCGTGGCCGTCGGCGAGGCGGTCGAAGGCGGCGTTGAGATCCTGAAGGCCGATCATGTCCGAGATCAGCCGGTCGACCGGCAGGCGGCCGTCCTTGAACAGGCGCACGTAGCGGGGGATGTCGCGGCTGGGCACGCAGGTCCCGATGTAGGAGCCCTTCAGGGTGCGCTCCTCGGCCACCAGCGAGACGATATTGACCGCCAGCGCGGCGTCGGGCGGCGGCAGGCCGGCGGTGACGGTCAGGCCGCCGCGCCGGGTCATGCGCCAGGCGGCGTCCAGCGCACGGGCCGAGCCGGCCATCTCGACCGCGACCTCCGCCCCGCCGCCCGTCAGGGCGCGGACCTGGTCGATCGCATCGGCGTCGGCGGCGTTGACGGTCAGGACGGGTCCGAGGGTGCGGGCCAGCGCCAGCTTGTCCTCGCCGAGGTCCACGGCCACGACCGGGCTGGCCCCGGCGGCCAGCGCCCCCAGCACCGAGGCGAGGCCGACGCCGCCCAGCCCCACCACGACCACCGACTGGCCCGGGCGGACCTGGGCCGTGTTGACCACCGCGCCGACGCCCGTGAGCACCGCGCAGCCGAACAGGGCCGCGTGCTCGAACGGCAGGTCCGGGTCGATCGGAACCAGCGAGCGGCGCGACACCACCGCGTGCTCGGCGAAGACGGAACAGCCCAGGTGGTGGTTCAGAGACTGGTCGCCGTCGGCGATGCGGCGGCCGCCGGCGAGGAGTTCGCCCGCGCCGTTGGCCTTGGCGCCGGGCTCACACAGGGCCGGGCGTCCCTCGGCGCAGGGGGCGCAGGCGCCGCACGACGGCATGAAGACGGTGACGACGTGGTCGCCGACGCTCAGGTCGTCGACGCCGGCGCCCAGCGCCTGGACCACGCCCGCCGCCTCGTGGCCCAGCGCCATCGGCATGGGACGGGGCCGGTCGCCGTTGATGACCGAGAGGTCGGAGTGGCACAGGCCCGCGGCGCGGACGGCGATCAGCACCTCGCCGGGACCGGGCGGCTGGAGCGCGACCGTCGCCAGGCGAAGCGGGCGGCTGCCGGCATAGGGGCGGGGCGCGCCCATGGCGCTGAGGACGGCGGCGGTGGTCTTCATGCCCGGGAGCCTATTCGGCTGACGCGACGTCCGCCAAGATGGCCCGCATGAGCGACATCGACAGAAAGACCCGGGGCCGGCGCGAGGCCTATCGCGCGTTCCAGACGATCGACACGCGCTGGGCGGACAACGACGTCTATGGCCACGTCAACAACGTCGTCTACTACGCCTTCTTCGATACGGCGGTGAACCGGCTGCTGATCGCGCGCGGCGCGCTGGACATCCACGCGGGCGGGGTGATCGGCCTGGTGGTGGAGACCGGCTGCCGCTACCACGCCGCCGTCAGCTTCCCGGATCGGGTCACGGCGGGGATCCGGGTGGCGCGGCTGGGGACGACCAGCGTGCGTTACGAGATCGGCCTGTTCCGCGAGGACGAGGCCGAGGCGGCCGCCGAGGGCTTCTTCGTCCACGTCTATGTGGATCGGGAGACTCGGCGTCCGAGGCCCCTGCCGGACGCGCTGAAGGCGGCGTTGGCGGACTTGGCCTAGGTTTCCCGGACGCGGAGCGCCATCAGGGCGGCGACGCCGAAGGCGCCCGCGCCGATGACGAGCGCGAAGATCGCCTGGCCGTCGAAGAAGGACTTCAGCACCAGCCCCAGGATGGTGGCGGCGACGAGTTGGGGCACCACGATGAAGATGTTGAAGACCCCCATGTAGACGCCCATCTTCCGCGCCGGCAGGGCTCCGGACAGGATGGCGTAAGGCATCGACAGGATCGAGGCCCAGGCGAAGCCCACCCCGATCATCGGCAGCCACAGCAGCTGCGGATCCCGGATCAGGAAGATGCCCAGGAAGCCGAGCGCGCCGAGGATCAGGTTGATCGCGTGGGCGCCCTTGCGGCCCGTGCGGCGGGCCAGGACCGGGATCGCGAAAGCGGCCAGCGCGGCCACGCCGTTGTAGACGCCGAACAGCACGCCCACCCAGTCCGCGCCGGCGTTGTAGGCGGGCGAGGTGGTGTCGGTGGTCCCGTAGTGGACCGAGGTGACGGCGGCGGTCGTGTAGATCCACATCGAGAACAGGGCGAACCAGCTGAAGAACTGGACCACCGCCAGGTCGCGCATGGTGCGGGGCATGCGGAAGATGTCGTCCACGACCTCGGTCACGCCGTTGACGTTCTTGGCCGCGTGAAAGCCGCCGACCAGGATCTGCAGCACGCCGAAGGCGGCCACGAAGCCCGACAGGATGTAGAGCTCCTTCTCGATGCCGAAGGCCCAGACGCCGTAGAAGGCGGCGCCTCCGACCAGCAGCCAGATCAGGCCGCCCAGGACATAGCCGCGGGGCGTGCGGGCGGGCGCGGCGGCGTGCGGGACCGGCGCCGGCTCGCCGGCCAGCCTGGCCCGATGCGCCTCGAAGGCGTCGAGCTGCTCGGGGCTGTATTCGCGGGTCGACAGCACGGTCCAGAGGACGGCGGCGAACAGGCCCGCCGCGCCGACGTAGAAGGCGATGCGAACGCTGTCGGGCACGACGCCGTCGGGGGCGGTGGAGGCGACGTCGAAGACGTTGGACAAGAGCCACGGCAGGCAGGAGGCGAAAACGGCTCCGGCGCCGATGAAGAAGCTCTGCATGGCGAAGCCGGTGGTGCGCTGTTCCTCCGGCAGGTTGTCGCCGACGAAGGCGCGGAACGGCTCCATGGTGATGTTGATGGAGGCGTCCATGATCCAGAGCATCGCCGCGGCGAACCACAGGCTGGGCGAGTTCGGCATGGCGATCAGCGCAAGCGTCGTCAGGATCGCGCCGACCAGGAAGTAGGGACGGCGCCGGCCCAGGCGGTTGCTCCAGGTCTTGTCCGACATGTGGCCGATGATCGGCTGGACCAGCAGGCCCGTCAGCGGCGCGGCGATCCACAGGATGGCCAAGGACTCCACCTCGGCGCCCAGCGTCTGGAAGATGCGGCTAGTGTTGGCGTTCTGCAGGCCGAAGCCGATCTGGATGCCGAAGAAGCCGACGCACATGTTCCAGATGGCGAAGGGCGACAGGCGCGGGCGGGTCGTCAACAGCGGGGCGGCCGGGGTGGCGCTGGACATGGTCTCACTCCCTTGGGCTTCGCGGCCGGACTGTCGCCGGCCTTCGACTGTATACTGAAAAGAAAAAAGCCCCGGCTGCAAGAGCCGGGGCGGGAGGTTTTCTCAGGAGAGAACTCAGAAGCGGTAGTTCAGGCCGATCAGATAGGTCGAACCATAGACCTGGTAGTCGATCGGCTGGGTCTCGATGTTGTTGTTCAGGGTCACGAACTCTTCGTCGGTGAGGTTGTTGCCCTGCAGGATGATGGACAGGCCCTCGAGCGGACCCGACTGGAACTCGTAGCCGATCTGGGCGTCGACGATGTTCTCGTCGCCCACGGTGCGGAAGGCGCGGCCGTTGCCGAAGCCGGCGACCTCGCCCAGGAACTCCGACCGGTAGCGGTTCGAGACACGGGCCTGGAAGCCGTAGCGCTCGTAGTAGAGGGTCACGTTCGAGACTTCTTCGGACAGCCCCTCGATCGGCCGCGACGGATTGCCGGGCTCCGGCTGGATGTCCGAGGAGGTGTCCGAATAGCTGGCCACTACGCCGAAGCCTTCCAGCGGCTCCCAGAAGTCGCCGAGCTGGACCGACGCCGCGAGCTCGATGCCCTCGATCGTGCCGCCCGTGCCGTTCTGCGGCGAGTTGTAGGTGCCGAAGAAGGACGCCGGTTGAGCCGGCTGACCGGCGGGCACGGTGTACGGGAAGCCGGTGAAGTCCTGGATGACGTTCAGGTTGTAGATGTAGGTCAGCAGCTCCTTGTGGAAGCCCGCGATCGACACGTACGACCTGCGCGTGAAGTAGTGTTCGTACGAGACGTCGTACACATTGGCTTCCCACGGACGCAATTCCGGGTTGCCGCCGCCGCCGCTGAAGAAGGGGGCGTTGATGTCGGTGGAGTTGTAGTTGTTGGTGTCGAAGCCGTAGGTGCGGCTCGCGCGCATCTGATCCATCCGCGGACGGGCCTGCACCTTGGCGGCGCCGAAGCGCAGCACGTCGGACGGCGTCAGTTCGAAGATCAGGTTCAGGCTGGGCAGGAAGTCACGGTACTCCGCGCCGCCGGACGCCGGCGTCGAGGTGCCGTTGGCCTGGCTGGTGGCGGCGAAGCCGGTCGACGACTGGTCCACGTCGATGACCTGAAGGCCGGCGTTGCCCGAGAACGGGATCGAGCCGACCATGCCGTCGAAGTTCGCCTTGAAGAAGATGTTGATGACGTCTTCGGTCACGTTCCAGTTCTTGGAGACGACGTCGAAGTTGACGTTGCGGGCCAGGTCATAGGCGCCCGAGTCCAGCACGCACTGGGTGTCGTAGCTGATCATGCTGAAGCCGAGGAACCCGATGGTGGTCGGGTCCAGCAGACACTGGGTCGGAATGGCCACGTCCGTGGCGCCGCCCGCCGGGTTCAGGAAGAACTCGTCGGCGACGAAGCTCTTGTCGCGCGTGGTGAAGTTCACCCCCGCCTCGATCGACCGGATGAAGCCGGTGTTCAGCTCCTTCGTCGTGGCGAAGCGCACGGCCTCCAGCTCGTCGGTGGTGATCGGCGAGTTCAGATAGCCGGCCTGGATCTGCGAGCCGCCCCAGCCGCGCGGGTCGGTCAGCCGCATCAGGGTCGGATCGGTGTAGTCGAGCTGGGTGTCGAAGCTGGCCACGCCGCGGCTGTCGAGCGTGTAGGTGATGTTGTCGCGCGGACCGGCGAAGTTGTAGCCGTAGCCCGAGTAGGACTCGATCACCTGGTCGACACGGTCCACCTTGGAGCTGTTCAGGTCCAGCGAGATCGACCAGGTGTCCGACAGGTCGTACTCCAGGTTCAGGCCGAGCGACGTCGTTTCGGCGTCGCGGGTGTTCAGGTCGTTGCGGACCACGCCCCGGATGTTGTTGAACGTCGCCTGGGTCAGGACGCCGTCGGTCACCGTATAGCCCGGCTGGAGCTGTTCACCCCGGCCCGAGTCGCCCCACCAGAGCGGGATTTCGATCCCGCGCAGGATCTGGGTGTTCTGAAACTCCGAATAGAAGACGTCCGCCGTGGCGCGGAAACGGTCGGTCGGGGCCCATTCCACCACGCCCATGACGCCGGTGCGCTCGATCAGGCCCGACTGGGCGTAGGGCTTGGCGCCGCCCAGCACGAGGTTGCCGATGGCGCCGGCGTAGGGCGCCGGGTTGGCCGAGATGTAGCTCGGCCCGGCGTCCACGGTCGGGTAGCCCCAGGCGTTGTAGCGCTCGTTCTGATAGGGCGTCTCCATGTAGGCGAAGCCCAGGGCGACGCCGATGGTGTCGTCGGCGAACTGGTCGACGAAGGAGGCGCTGAAGCGGTGGCCGGTGTCCTCGGCGCCCGCGTTCAGCGAGCCGAGGTCGTTCCACTCATAGCGGTAGTTGATCGCGCCGGCGCGGCGGCCGTACTCCAGCGGACGGACGGTCTGGAGGTCGGCGGTGCCGGCCAGGCCCTGGGCGGCCAGCGCCGCGTCCGGGGTCTTGTAGACGATCACGCCGGACAGCAGCTCCGACGGGAACTGGTCGAACTCGACGCCCCGGTTGTCGCCCGTCGTGACCTGCTCGCGGCCGTTCAGAAGGGCGGTGGTGAAGTCCGGGCCGAGGCCGCGGATCGAGATCACCTGGGCGCGGCCGTCGATGCGCTGGGCCGCCAGGCCCGGCAGACGGGCCAGCGATTCGGCGATCGACTGGTCGGGAAGCTTGCCGAGATCCTCGGCGGAGATCACCTCGACGATCGAGGTCGCCTCGCGCTTCTCGGCGATCGCGTTCTCCAGCGAGGCCGCGATGCCGGTGATGACGATCTCTTCGACCTCGGTGGCGTCCTGCGGGTCCTGCGCGGACTGGGCCAGCGCGGGGGTGGCCCCGCAGATGGCGACAAGGGCGGCGCCGGCCAGCAGGCGGGCGCGCGTCGGGGTTCTCATGGCCTTCTCATCCTCCCTGGTGACCATCCGCCTTTTGGAATGCGGCAGGCCTATCACCGCAAAAGAACGCAAAAATCTGCGCAACTTGCAATGCGAAATCGTCAGCTCGTCATAAAGTCGCCGTGATCCGGTCACGGCGAGTTTCTGAAAACACGTTTGAAAACAGTAATATAGCAAAAATGACACAGCGGTAATCCGAAATTTGCCGGGTTGACAGCGCGGCCGGGCCTCCGCAAAACTTTGCAAAAGACGGCCGCAAGGCCGCGTTGTGGGAGGAGTTCGCATGTCCTTGAGTCGCGCTCGCCGCGTCCGCTTCGCCTCGGCCGCCGCCACGGCCGCGCTGGCGCTCGTCGCAACGGCCCCGGTCGCGGCCCAGGAGGCGTCGTTCCGCGAGCGCCTGCCCGAGGACGAGGTGGTCTATTTCGTCCTGCCGGACCGGTTCGAGAACGGCGACCCCGCGAACGACCGTGGCGGACTGACCGGCGACCGGCTCGTCACCGGCTTCGACCCCACCCACAAGGGCTTCTATCAGGGCGGCGACCTGGCCGGGCTGATCCGGCGGCTGGATTACATCCAGGGGCTGGGCGCCACGGCGATCTGGCTGGGGCCGATCTACAAGAACAAGCCGGTGCAGGGGGCACCCGGCGCCGAGTCCGCCGGCTATCACGGCTACTGGATCACCGACTTCACCCAGGTGGACCCGCACTTCGGCACGAACGCCGAGATGCAGGCCTTCGTCGACGCCGCCCACGCGCGCGGCATGAAGGTCTATCTGGACGTCATCACCAACCACACCGCCGACGTGATCCGTTACCGGGAGTGCTATCAGGCGCCCTGCGAATACCGGTCCCGCGCGGACTATCCGTACCAGACCCGGGGCGGGATCGACGGCGCGCCGATCAACCCGGGCTTCATGGGCGACGGCCCGGAGCATCAGACGGCCGAGAACTTCGCGCGGCTGACCGACCCGAACTTCGCCTACACGCCCTTCGTGCCGGAGGCCGAGGCCGAGGTGAAGGTCCCCGCCTGGCTGAACGATCCGATCCTGTATCACAACCGGGGCGACAGCGACTGGCGCGGGCCCGAGACGGTGACGATGGGCGACTTCGCCGGCCTGGACGACCTGATGACCGAGAACCCGCGCGTGGTTCAGGGCTTCATCGACATCTTCGGCGGGTGGATCGACCGGTTCGGGATCGACGGCTTCCGCATCGACACCGCCAAGCACGTGAACCCGGAGTTCTGGCAGGCCTTCGTGCCGGCGATGCAGGAGCGGGCGCGGGCGCGCGGCGTCGAGAACTTCCAGATCTTCGGCGAGGTCTATGAGTTCCAGCCCGGCGCCCTGGCGCGCTTCACGCGGGTGGATCGCTACCCCTCGGTGCTGGACTTCGCCTTCCAGGGGGCGGCGGTCGAGGTGTTCGGCAAGGGGGCCGGCACCGATGTGCTGGAGCGGCTGTACTTCCAGGATCCGGTCTATGCGGGCGGGGCCGAGGCGGCGCGGCGGCTGCAGACCTTCCTGGGCAACCACGACATGGGCCGCTTCGCCCGCTTCGTGCGCGAGGCGCAGCCGGACGCGAGCCCCGAGGAGATCCAGCGGCGGGTGGAGCTGGCCCATGTGCTGCTCATGACCGGGCGCGGCTCGCCGGTGATCTACTATGGCGACGAGCAGGGCTTCGCCGGCGACGGCGGCGACCAGGACGCGCGCGAGACCATGTTCCCGAGCCGCGTCGCCTCCTACAACGACAACACCCTCGTGGGCTCCGACGCCACTCCGGCCGAGGAGAACTTCGACACCGGGGCGCCGCTCTACCGGCTGATCGCGGAACTGGCGGCGGTGCGCCGGTCGGAGCCGGCGCTGGCGCGCGGCGACCAGGTGGTGCGGGCCTCCAGCGCCGAGGCCGGCGTGTTCGCCTTCTCCCGCCGCCTGGACGGGGTCGAGACGCTGGTGGTGCTGAACACCGCCGAAACCCCCTTCGAGGGCGCGATCGAAGTTGACGTGGGGTCCGAAAGCTGGCGTTCGCTGGCGGGGGCCTGCGCGCCGGCCGCCCAGGCCCGCGGGAGCGTGCACGTGCGCCTGGGACCGCTCGACTACATCATCTGCACCACGCGAGACGCCGCTTGACCTCCGCCGCCCTCATCTCACGTCCCGAGCCGGCGCCCGCGGCCGAGGCCGCGCCCGACGCCTGGTGGAAGGGCGCGGTCATCTATCAGGTGTATCCGCGCAGCTTCGCGGACTCCGACGACGACGGCGTCGGCGATCTGAAGGGCATCACCGCGCGGCTCGAGCATATCGCCTCGCTGGGCGTGGACGGGGTGTGGATCTCGCCCTTCTTCACCTCGCCGATGCGGGACTTCGGCTATGACGTGGCCGACTATTGCGACGTCGATCCGATCTTCGGCACGCTCGAGGACTTCGACGCGCTGGTGGCGCGGGCCCACGCGCTGGGGCTGAAAGTCATCATCGACCAGGTCTACTGCCACACCTCGGACCAGCACGCCTGGTTCGAGGAAAGCCGCCAGAGCCGCGACAACCCCAAGGCCGACTGGTACGTCTGGGCCGACGCCAAGCCGGACGGCTCGCCGCCGTCGAACTGGCAGTCCGTGTTCGGAGGACCGGCCTGGACCTGGGACGCGCGGCGCGGCCAGTACTACATGCACAACTTCCTGCCGGAGCAGCCGCAGCTGAACCTGCACCATCCGGAGGTGCAGCAGGCCACGCTGGACGCGGCGCGGTTCTGGCTCGACCGGGGGGTCGACGGCTTCCGGCTGGACGCGATCAATTTCGCCATGCACGACCCGGCGCTCACCGACAATCCGCCGGCGACCAAGCCGGGCAAGCGCACGCGGCCGTTCGACTTCCAGCAGCACGTCTACAACCAGAGCCACGCGGACATCCCGGCCTATCTGACGCGCATCCGCGCGCTGATGGACTCCTACGGCGACCGCTTCACCGTCGCCGAGGTGGGCGGCGACGACGCCGACCGCGAGATGAAGCTGTTCACCGAAGGCGGCGACCGGCTGAACAGCGCCTACGGCTTCCTTTATCTGTATGCGGAGAAACTGACGGCTGACCTGCTGCACCAGGCCGAGGCGATGTGGCCGGGGCATCAGGGCGAGGGCTGGCCCTCGTGGACCTTCTCCAACCACGACGCGCCGCGCGCGGTGTCGCGCTGGGCCGCCGAGGCCGATCGCAAGGCGTTCGCCGAGATGGCGATGCTGCTGCTCATGTGCATGCGCGGCAACGCCTTCGTCTATCAGGGCGAGGAGCTGGGCCTGCCGCAGGCGCATGTGCCGTTCGAGCGGCTGGTGGACCCGGAGGCGATCGCCAACTGGCCCCAGACCCTGGGCCGGGACGGCGCGCGCACGCCGATGCCGTGGAAGGCCGAGCGGCCGCACGCGGGCTTCTCCACCGTGGAGCCGTGGCTGCCCGTCGATCCGCGCCATCCGCCGCTGGCGGTGGAGGCGCAGGAGGCCGACCCGGGCTCGACCCTGAACGCCACACGCCGGGCGATCCGGCTGCGTCGCGAGCTGCCGGCGCTGCGCACCGGGACCCTGACGCCGCGCGAGGTCGAGCCGCCGCTGGTGGTGTTCGAGCGCGGCGTGGGCGAGGGGCGGGTGCTGTGCGTCTTCAACCTCGGGCCCGAGCCGGTCGCCTTCGCCGCCGAGCCCGGCTGGCGGCGGGTGGCCGAGGCGAACATGACGGGCGCGCGGCCCGGCGTGGTGCCAGGCTACGGCGCCTATGTGGCGGTCCCGGGGTGAGGGCGTCGCCCTCAGCCCCCGCAGCTCTCGCGGACGATCAGGTCCGTGGCCACGCGCTCGGAGCGCATGGCGCCCTCGCCCTGATGGTCCAGCAGCTTGGAGACGAGCAGCCGGCCGGCGCGGGCGGTGTCCTGGGCGATGGTCGACAGGGCCGGGCCCGAATAGCGGGCGAAGGGCACGTTGTCGTAGCCGATGACCGAGACGTCCGTGGGCACCGATCGGCCGCCCCGACGCAGCGCCCGGATGGCGCCGAGGGCGATGAGGTCGGAGGCGGCGACCACGCCGTCGAACTCCACGCCGCGGCGGATCAGGGACTCCACCGAGGCCTCGGCGCTCTCGACCTCGAAATGGGCGTCGACGATCAGGGCCGGGTCGACCTTCAGGCCGGACTGGATCAGGCCGTCGATATAGCCCCGGCGACGCTGGTCGGCCTCGGGCGCCTCGGTGTCCCCCAGGAAGACGATGCGCTCGCGCCCCAGACGGGCCAGGTGCAGGGTGGCCCGGCGGCCGCCGAGCAGATTGTCCGAGCCGACGCAGCAGTAGCGCTGGTCCGGCAGCTGGGCGCCCCAGACGGCGAAGCGGTCCTCGACCTCGGCCAGGCGGTTGAAGTCGTCGTGCAGGTGGCTCTGGCCCAGGAAGATGACGCCGTCGGCCCGGTTGGTGGACATCACCTGGCGCAGGTCGTCGTAGCTGTCCGGGGAGACGTGGCTGACGAGGAAGTCGCAGTCCCTCTGGCGCGCCGCGTCGCCGACGCCGGCGAACAGCTCCAGGAAGAACGGGTCCGAGAGCCAGTAGTTGTCCCGGCCCTGGGGGCGCGGCACGATGATGGCGATGGTGGCGTCGGCGCCCACCGGCCCGGCCGGCATGTAGCGGCGGAACGGGTAGTCGTGCTCGCGCGCCAGCTGCCAGATGCGCTGCTTGGTCTGGGCGTTGATCGACGGGCTGTCGTTCAGCGCGCGCGACACCGTGGAGATCGACAGGCCCGCCAGCCTGGCCAGATCCTCGAGGCGCGTCTTGCGGCTCACCGGTCCCCCGTGGCGGCGCGGCGCGGCCGATCCGCGCAAAATTTGCCGCAAAACTTTCCGTCACAGGTCGCAGGGATTCCGCCGATTTGCAAGCGGGTCCCCACGCCGATTTCGTTTCGCCCGAACCCCATGGAGCGCCCATGCTGAGACGCTTGTTCCTGACCCTCCTGCTGGTCGCCGCGCCCGCGATGGCGCTGGCCCAGACGCCGCCCGCGCCGCCGCCCAGCGCGACGGTGAGTTCGCCGGGCGGCGTGCTCTCGGTCACCCTGTCGACCAACGGCGAGGGACGGCCCTTCTACACCGTCAGCCGTCTGGGCCGGTCGGTGATCGAGGAGAGCCGGCTGGGTTTCATGCTGGTGGGCGCGCCCAAGCTGGAGCGCAACTTCCGCCTGACCGACCAGGCGACGGCGTCGCACGACGAGACGTGGGAGCAGCCCTGGGGCGAGCGCCGCTTCGTGCGCGACCACCATAACGAGCTGCGCGTGACCTTCACCGAACAGGTCGAGCCGCGCCGCCGCTTCGACGTGGTGTTCCGAGTGTTCGATGACGGCGTCGGCTTCCGCTACGAATTCCCGGACCAGCCGCAGCTGCGCGAGGTGGCCATCGCCGACGAGCTGACCGAGTTCAATCTGGTCGAGGCGGGCGAGGCCTGGTGGATTCCCGCCGGCGAATGGAACCGCTACGAATACCTCTACAACCGCACGCCGATCGCCGAGATCGGCCGGGCGCACACGCCGATGACGGTGAAGCTGGACAGCGGCCTGCACATCGCCTTCCACGAGGCGGCGCTGGTCGACTATTCCGGCATGTGGCTGCGTCGCGTGTCGGGCCAGAGGTTCACCGCCCAGCTGTCGCCCGGCATCGACGAGGCCAAGGTGCGTCGCACCGCGCCGTTCCCGACGCCGTGGCGCACGATGCAGATCGCCGACGACGCCGGCGGTCTGTACATGTCCGATCTGATCCTGAACCTGAACGAGCCCAATGCGCTGGGCGACGTCAGCTGGGTCGAGCCCTACAAGTACGTCGGCATCTGGTGGGGCATGCACCTGAACACCATGACCTGGGCGTCGGGCCCGAACCATGGGGCCACCACCGAGCGGACCCGTGACTACATCGACTTCGCGGCCGAGCACGGCTTCCGCGGCGTGCTGGTCGAGGGCTGGAACGTCGGCTGGGATGGGGACTGGTTCGGCAACGGCGGCGACTTCGACTTCACCCAGCCCTATCCCGACTATGACCTGGAGGGTCTGGCGGCCTACGCCCGTGAGCGGGGCGTGCACCTGGTCGGCCACAACGAGACGTCCGGCTTCGCCTCCCACTACGAGGCGCAGATCCCGGAGGCCTTCGCCCTGTATCAGCGGCTGGGCATCGACTCGATCAAGTCGGGCTATGTCGCCGACGCCGGCCAGGCCAAGGTGCTGGACGAGAACGGCGAGATCGCCTGGGCCTGGCACGACGGCCAGCACATGGCGCGCCACCACCTGAACGTCGTCCTAGCCGCCGCCGAGCACCAGATCGCCGTCAACCCCCACGAGCCGATCAAGGACACGGGCCTGCGCCGGACCTATCCCAACTGGGTCTCGCGCGAGGGCGCCCGGGGGATGGAGTTCGCCGCCTGGGGCGTGCCGCCGAACCCGCCGGAGCACGAGGCCAACCTGGTCTTCACCCGCATGCTGTCGGGGCCCATGGACTACACGCCGGGCATCTTCGTCCTGAACGGTCAGCAGCCGGGAAGCCGCATCCAGACGACCCTGGCCAAGCAGCTGGCGCTGTATGTGGTGATCTACAGCCCGATCCAGATGGTCGCCGACCTGATCGAGAACTACGCCACCAACATGGAGGCCTTCCAGTTCATCAAGGACGTGCCGGTCGACTGGGCCGACACTCGGGTGCTGAACGGCGAGATCGGCGACTACGTCACCTTCGCCCGCAAGGACCGGAACTCCGAGGACTGGTACGTCGGGTCGGTGACGGACGAGCACGGTCGGGTGCTGCCGGTCAGCCTGGACTTCCTGGATCCGAACCGCCGCTATCGCGCCGAAATCTATCGCGACGGGGCCAACGCGGACTGGGAAAGCAACCCGTACGAGATCGTCATCGAAAGCCGCGAGGTGACGTCGCGCGACACGATGGAGCTGCGCCTCGCCCCCGGCGGCGGCATGGCCGTGCGGTTCGTGGCCCTGGGGCGGCGGTGAGCTGAGCCTTCTCCTCCCTCGCGAAGCGGGGGAGGGGGACCATGCTCGTCATGGCGGAGGGGGCGAGTTCAAGCGCCGGGGGCCGAGGTCGCCCCCTCCACCACTTCGTGGTCCCCCTCCCCCTCTGCGAGGGGGAGGAGAACGGTTACGCCTCCACCAGCGTCGGATTCCCCGCCTCGATCGCCAGCGAGCGGCGGGTGGTGAGGACGCCGCCCGGCGTCGAGACCTTGTCCAGCACCTTGAAGTCGGTCCGCCAGCGTTCGTGGGTGACGTCGCACACGACGTAGCCGCGCTGGGCGTTGTTGAACTTCAGGAACGGGTTCTGGGCCTGGATGCGGACGCCGTCGGGGCGCTGGTCGACGCCGTCGCCGGACGAGCTGATGGAGGTGGTGACGAACTCGGTGGCGATCGGCCGGCCCGTCGGATCTCGGCCATCCAGGTGCAGCTCGCCCGCATAGTTCTGGTGCTCGTCGCCGGTCAGGACCACGACGTTGTCAACGCCGCGCCGCTGGATGTGGTTCAGCAGGCGCGCGCGCGGGATGCGGTAGCCGGCCCAGGTGTCGAGGTTGTAGCCGACCTCGCCGTTGAGGTTGCGGTTCAGGTCCATCAGCATGACCTGCTGGGCCAGCACCTTCCAGCGGGCGCGGGACGACTGCAGGTTCTGGAACAGCCAGGCCTCCTGCGCGTCGCCCAGCACCTGGGCCGCCGGGTCGTTGACGCCGTCGCAGGTCGAGGCCCAGCGCTCGTCGCAGGGCTGGTTCGAACGATACTGGCGCGTGTCGAGCAGGTTCAGGTCCAGCAGGTCGCCGTACTGGGCCCGGCGGTACAGCTGCAGCGCCGAACCGCGCGGGAAGGCCGAGCGGCGCAGCGGCATGTTCTCATAGAAGGCCTGCATCGCCGCCTGCTGGCGCAGCCGGAACACGGCCGGGTCGGTATCGTCCTGATCGAGGTCCGAGACCCAGTTGTTGTCGATCTCGTGGTCGTCCCAGACGACGAACCAGGGCGCCGAGGCGTGGCTGGCCTGCAGGTCGGCGTCCATCTTGTACTGGGCGTAGCGGCGCCGGTAGTCGTCCAGGGAATGGATCTCGCCGCCGATGTGGCTGCGGGGCTGGGCCTGGGGGCCGTCGGCGCTGTTCCAGACGCGGCTGGCGCGCCCCTCGTAGATGTAGTCGCCGTAGCAGTAGATGAAGTCGAGGTTCTCGCCCGCGACCCGTCGGTGGGCGGTGTAGAAGCCCTGCTCATAGGCCTGGCAGCCGACCACGCCGAAACGCGCCGCGTCGGTGCGGGCGCCCGCCGCCGGGGCGGTTTTGGCGCGCCCCGTGGCGCTGCGCTCGCGGCCGGAGACGAAGCGGTAGAAATAGTCGCGGCCGGGCTGGAGGCCCTCGACCTCGACGTGGACCGAATGGCCGAGTTCGGGGCGGGCGACCACGTCGCCGGAGCGGACGACCTCGCCGAAGCCCCGGTCCGTCGCGACCTCCCAGGAGACGCCGACCGGCGCGGCGGGCATGCCGTATCCGACCTCCAGCGGCTGGGGCGCGAGCCGGGTCCAGATCACGAACCCGTCCGGGGTCGGGTCGCCCGAGGCGACGCCCAGCTGGAACGGGTAGTCGACGTAGACCTGCCGGGCCAGGGCGCCGGACGCGGCGAAGCCGGCCGCGCCGGAGGTCAGGCCCAGGATCAGGCCGCGACGGGAGGGGGAGATGAGGGGCATGGACGCGCTCCGACGACGAACCCTCGCCGGTTAGCGCGCGAATGTGACAGCTCAGTCGTCGAGGCGGCCGCTGAGGATCAGCACGCCGACGGTCGCCACCACGCCCAGTGCGAAAGCGCCCAGGATCGCGCCCGAGGCGGCGGCGGTCGAGACCGTGACGGGCCGGGCGGCGTACCACTCGACGATCTCGCCCTCGTCGAGGTCGTCGTCGTCGATCAGAGCTTCTTCGGCGCCCATGGGACTTCTCCGTGCTGATGCGGTCTGAATGCCGGCCGCAGGCGCGGGTTCCCCGCCGTGACAGGGGCGCGCGGCTGCGCTAGAGCCCGCCATCCCCCAAGCCTTCGATCGAGACGTCAGCGCGCATGGCCGGCCACTCCAAATTCAAGAACATCATGCACAAGAAGGGGCGCCAGGACGCGCTCCGCTCCAAGCTGTTCTCGCGGCTGTCGCGCGAGATCACGGTGGCCGCCAAGTCCGGCCTGCCCGATCCGGCGATGAACCCGCGCCTGCGCCTGGCGGTGAACAACGCCAAGGCCGAGTCCATGCCCAAGGACAACATCGACCGCGCCATCAAGAAGGCCGTCGGCGGCGAAGTCGATGCGATGGAGGAGATCCGCTACGAGGGTCGGGGGCCGGGCGGGGTGCAGATCATCGTCGAGGTGCTGACCGACAACCGGAACCGCGCCGCGTCCGGCGTGCGCTCGGCCTTCTCCAAGAACGGCGGCGCGCTCGGCGAGACCGGGTCGGTGACCTTCATGTGGGACCGGGTGGGCCGCATCCACTATCCCGCCGAAGCCGGGTCGGAAGACGCGGTGATGGAGGCCGCGATCGAGGCGGGCGCCCAGGACGTGGAGAGCGACCTGGTCAAGCCGGACATCTATGAGGATGCGCCGGGCCACGTGATCTGGACCGCCTTCGAGGACCTGAACGAGGTCGCCGAGGCCATGTCCAAGGTGCTGGGCGACCCCAAGTCCACCTCGATCGTGTGGAAGCCCCAGTCGGAGGTCCCGCTGAGCGGCGACCAGGTGGGGACCCTGTTCAAGCTGCTGGACGCGCTGGACGCCGAGGACGACGTTCAGCAGGTCTATTCCAACGAGGACATCTCCGAAGAGGACGCCGCGAAATACGCGGGCTGATCCTCAGCCGCGCGCGGCGCGCCTGAGCGCGGCGAAGAGGGCGTGGCCGAAGACCTCCGGCCCGCGAGAGTCGTCGGCGGCGAGCCAGGCGTCGGTGGCGTGCCGCATGATGGCGATGGCGGCGGCGGCGACGACGACGATCTCCGCGTCGTCCGCGGCCCGCCCGCTCCGCTCGGCCATGGCGGCGGCGAGCGTGGTCTCCAGCGCGGCGTATTTGGCGTGGTCGCCGGCCTCGAGCGCCGGCGTCGTCGAGATCAGCCGGGCCAGGGCGCGCGCCTCCGGTCCCTGGAAGTCCTGCGCCATCTCGGTCAGGGCGGCCTCGGCCATGTCCAGCAGCGACTCGTCGGCGGGCCGTCGCGCCACCGCCTGGGCCAGGCGCGGCCCGATCTCGACCTTGGCGGAGAGGGCCATCTCCTCCTTGGAGGCGAAGTAGTGGAACAGGCTGCGGCGCGACACCCCCGCCGCCTCGGCGATCTGATCCAGCGTCACCGCCTCGAAGCCGTGCGTCATGAACAGGCGCAGAGCCTCGCCCTGGATCCGGGCGTGGGTGTCGCGTCGCTTGCGGTCGCGAAGGCCGATCATCTGCACCCTTTGCAATGTTGCATCAAGTGCAGATATAGACCTGTCAGATGCTTTCGTCGATGGTTTCACCCCACCAAGGATAACGCCCATGGACCGCTTCACCAGCCGCGACGTGCCGGACCAAACCGGAAAGCGGATCGTCATCACGGGCGCCAACTCCGGCACCGGCCTCGAGGCGACCAAGGTGCTCGCCGCCAAGGGGGCCGAGGTGATCATGGCGGTGAGGAACGCCGCAAAGGGCGAGGCGGCGCGGGCGGCCGTTCTGAAGGCGAGCCCCTGGGCGAACGTGCGGGTCGAAATCCTGGACCTGTCCAGCCAGGCGTCGGTCGCCGCCTTCGCCGACCGGCTGCTGGCCGAGGGCCGCCCGATCGACGTGCTGATCAACAACGCCGGGGTCATGGCCCTGCCCCAGCGGCGCGAGAGCGCGGACGGGCACGAGCTTCAGCTGGCGACCAACTTCCTGGGCCACTTCGCGCTGACGGCGCGGCTGCTGCCGCTGTTGAGGGCCGGTGGGGCCCGGGCGGTGCAGCTGTCCTCCATCGCCCACCGCCAAGGGCGAATCCACCTGAAGGACGTGAACCTGAAGACCGGCTACACCGCGTGGAAGGCCTATGCCCAGTCCAAGCTGGCGATGCTGATGTTCGCGCTGGAGCTGGACCGGCGCAGTCGGGCAGGCGGCTGGGGCCTGACCAGTGTGGCGGCGCATCCGGGCTATGCCCGCACCGACCTGATCGCCAACGGGCCGCTGGCGTCGAGCTCGGCTTTCGTGCGGGCGGGGTTCCGCTATGTGTTCCGGCCATTCATCGAGCCGCTGGTCAGCCATTCGCAGGCGGACGGGGCGCTGCCGATCCTCATGGCGGCGACCGGACAGGTGGAGCCTGGCGGCTACTACGGGGCGACCCGGCTGAACGAGCTGAAGGGTCCGGCGGGCCCCGCCGAGATCAAGCCCTGGGCCAGGGACGAAGCCGTCGCCCGGGCTCTGTGGGACGAGGCCGAGCGCCTGACCGGGGTCAGGTTCGGCTGAGCGGTCGACGCCCCAAGGCCAGGGCGCGCACGCCAATGTGACATCCGGGCTCGCCCAACGGGCGTATCCTCCTTCCCGCGTACAACAAGAAAGAAGCGTTGGGAGGCGCTCTGATCATGATGTCACGCGTACAAATGGGCGCTCTGTCCGGCCTTGCCGGGGCGATCGCCGTGGCGGTCCTGGAGGTCGCCAACACCGTCCTGGGGCCCTGGGCCGTCCCGTTCCCACGAATGATCGCGACGATGCTTCAGGTCCCCGACATGACCGTCGTGGGCTGGGTCGGGCATTTCGTGGTCGGGGCCCTCGTTCTGGGGCCGATCTTCGGCATGTTGTGTCCACGCCTGCCGACGGACACGCCCGAGACCAAGGGCATCCTTTTCGCAGTCGGGGCCTTCCTGGTGATGATGCTGACCGTGGCGCCCCTGTCCGGCGTCGGCATGCTGGGCGCGCGCGCCGGGCTGGGCGGCGTCCTGTGGATGCTGGGCGGCCACATCGTCTTCGGGATCGTGATGGGCAACGTCTATGCCCGCCTGGTGGCCCGCAACCGGCGACTGGAGCGCGCCCACGCCATGGACGGCCTGGCCGCGCACTAAGGGGCGGCGCGCTCTACCAGGACTCCTCCCTCGCTTGCGGGGGAGGGGGACCATGCGCAGCATGGTGGAGGGGGCGAGTTCAAGCGCCGGTGTCTGGAGTCGCCCCCTCCACCACCTTCGGCGGTCCCCCTCCCCCTCGAGAGGGGGAGGAGAAGATCGGTCGCCTCAGCTCAGGCGCTGGCCGATCTGGGCGATGGCGGCGTCGGCGAGCGGGTCGGCGCCGCCGGCGGCCAACCGTGCGGCCAGCACGCGCTCGGCCTGTTCGGCGGCCTGTTCGGCGGCCAGAGCCTTCACCTCGGCGACGGCTTGCGCCTCGGCCTGGGCGATGCGTTGTTCGGCCAGCTTCTGGCGGCGGGCCAGGCTTTCCTCGAGCGTGGCGCGGGTCTCTTCCTCGAGGCGACGGGCGTCGGCCTCGGCGGCGGCGAGCATGCCCTTGGCCTGGGCCTCGGCCTCGGCCTTCTCGGCGCGGATCTGGGCCAGCAGCGCCTCGGCTTCGGCGCGCAGGCGGGCGGCTTCGTCCAGTTCGGCCTGGATCTTCGCGGCGCGCGCGTCCAGCTGGCCGGCGACCAGCCTCGGCACGCCGACGGCGATCAGAATGCCGAAGAAGATCAGCAGCCCGATGGCGACCCACAGCTCGGCGTTGGCGAAGGAATAGAAGTGGGGGTCAAGGAAGTAGGGCATCAGGCGGTCCCCTTCATCTCGGCCGCCGTCGGCGCCTTGCCGGTCAGCTTGGCGACCATGGCGGCGGCGGTGTCGGCGGCGACGGCGCCGACGGAGGCCAGGGCGCCGTCACGGGTCTTGGCGATCTCGGCCTCGGCGGCGGCGATCCTGGCGTTCAGCTCGGCTTCCTGGGCGGCGGTGCGGGCGGCGGCCTGCTCGGCCACGCGGGCGCGGGCGGCGGCGGCGGTGGCGCGAGCCTCGGCGCGGGCGGCCTCGACCTCGGCCTTGGCGGCGGCGGCCTGTTGGGCGGCTTGCTCCTGAACGGACCGAGCGGTCTCGACGGCGCCGCGGATCGTGGCGGCGCGCTCGTCCCACACCCGGCGCATGCGCGGGGCGAAGACCTTGCTGACCAGGATCAGCATCAGGACGAAGAGGATCAGCAGATAGGCGATCTGCCCGGCCCACACCGTGGTGTCGAACTGGGGCAGGCCGCCCGAGGCGGCCTCGGTCGAGGCGTGGGTCTCGCCGTGCGGATCGGTAGGGGCGGGAGAGGCCATGGGGTCCGTTCGTCGCGAAGAAAAACGAAGAGACGGCGGCTCCCCGCAGGAGGCCGCCGCCGCTTGGATCAGGGTCCTGTCGCCGCTTAGGCGTTCAGGATCAGGATGCCGAGCACGAAGGCCAGGATCCCCAGGGCTTCGGCGAGCGCCGCGCCCACGAACAGGTTGCCGACCTGCGAGGCGGCGGCCGACGGGTTGCGCAGCGCGCCGTTCAGGAAGTTCCCGAAGATGTTGCCCACGCCGATGGCCGAGCCGATCATGCCGAGGGTGGCGAGGCCGGCGCCGAGGTACTTGGCGGCTTCAGCTTCCATGTCTGTCTAGTCCTAGTTCAGAGGTTCAGGGTTGGGGGTGAAAGGCTGGTCCTGGGCTTAGTGCCCGTGGCCCAGGTTGACCACATCGTTGAGATAGATGCTGGCCAGAACGGCGAAGACGAAGGCCTGGAGGAAGGCCACCAGGAACTCCAGCGCGGTCAGGGCGACGACCATGCCGAGGGACAGGGCCGCGATCGGCAGGGCGAACAGGCCCAGGCCCTCCCCCGCGAAGGCGGCGGCGCCCAGGGTGACGACGAAGCCGGCGAAGATCTTCAGCGCCACGTGGCCGCCCAGCATGTTGCCGAACAGACGAAGCGCCAGGGTGACCGGCCGCAGCAGGAACGACAGGAACTCGATCAGGCCCACGACCGGGCGCAGCACCAGCGGCGCCGAGGTCGGCCAGAACAGCTTGAAGAAGCCGAAGCCGTTCTTGATCGCGCCCACCGCGATCACCAGCAGGATGGTCATGGCGCCGAGCGCGGCGGTGATCGCCAGCTGCGAGGTGGCGGTGAAGAACAGGAACATGCCCAGCAGGTTCATGCCCAGGATCAGCAGGAACAGGCTGAACACGAAGGGGAAGTACTTGCGGCCGTCATGGCCGATGATCGACTCGGTGACATTGTCGATCAGGCCGAACATCTGCTCGCCCGCCGCCTGCAGCCGTCCCGGCACCACCTGGGCTCGCGAGGTCACGGCGTGCATGAAGCCGACCATCAAGAGGAAGGCCACGGTCATGGCCAGGTGCGAGTTGGTGAACGCGAGGTCGACCACGCCCAGACCGGGCACGGTGACGTCGGGCAGGTCGACCAGGGTCTTGACCTTGAACTGCTCAATCGGGTCGGCCATCGCCTAAGCCTTGCGCTCCCAGTCGTCGTCTTCGTCGTCGAAGGGGATCGACTTGGCCTCGATCCCTTCCGCCTTGGCTTTTTCCATCAGACGGTTCGCCGTGCGGCGCGCCATCCAGATCGACACGGCGAAGCCCAGAAGGACGCCGCCGATCAGTCCCCACGGATCGGTCGGCAGAAACCGATCGATCACGAACCCGATCGCCAGGCCCACCGCCACGCCGCCGATCAGCTCGGCGATGATCTTGTAGGCCTCGGAGACGACCGCGCTGGCGGCGAGCGTCTGCGACGACTTCGGCCGGTTCCGCGCCTCCAGTTCGGATGCGCTGCGGTTGAGACGAGCGATCGCCTCTTCGCGCGATTCCGGTTCTTGGGACATGACGGCCT
Organism: Brevundimonas balnearis; assembly: GCF_042434805.1. Classification (NCBI taxonomy): domain Bacteria; kingdom Pseudomonadati; phylum Pseudomonadota; class Alphaproteobacteria; order Caulobacterales; family Caulobacteraceae; genus Brevundimonas; species Brevundimonas balnearis. The sequence continues at coordinate 85,879 of NZ_JBHLSW010000015.1, forward strand.
CAGCGCCTCGTCCTCCGCCGTCTGGCGGGCTCCGAGGGGGGTCTGAATTCGGCGCGGAACCTATAGGCGAGGGGCCGACAGGTCAAGGCGGGCCGGGCGCGGCTTAAATGCTGGAAAACAATAGAAAATCTCTCCGAGCGCGGGCGGCTGGGGCGGTTTGGCGCAATCCGCGCGAACAAAACGCCCGCCGCGTGGGGCGCGGCGGGCGTCGCGTGGTCGGTCTCGGGGGCCTCAGGCCGCGGCGGTCTGGGACCCTTCGGCCGGGTCGCGCAGCACATAGCCGCGGCCCCAGACGGTCTCGATGTAGTGCTTGCCGCCGGCGGCGGTCGCCAGCTTCTTGCGCAGCTTGCAGATGAAGACGTCGATGATCTTCAGCTCGGGCTCGTCCATGCCGCCGTAGAGGTGGTTCAGGAACATCTCCTTGGTCAGGGTCGTGCCCTTGCGCAGGGAGAGAAGCTCGAGCATCTGATATTCCTTGCCGGTCAGATGCACCCGGTGGCCGTCGACCTCCACCGTCTTGGCGTCCAGGTTCACGGCGATCTCGCCGGTGTGGATGATCGCCTGGGCGTGGCCCTTGGAGCGGCGCACCACGGCGTGGACGCGGGCGACCAGCTCGTCCTTGTGGAACGGCTTGGTGAGATAGTCGTCGGCGCCGCCGCCGAAGGTCTTCACCTTGGTCTCGATCTCGTGGCTGCCCGACAGGATCATCACCGGCGTGTTGATCTTGCCGACGCGCAGCTGGCGCAGAACCTCGAGGCCGCTCATGTCCGGGAGATTGAGGTCGAGCAGGATCAGGTCGTAGTCGTAGATCTTGCCCAGATCGACGCCTTCCTCGCCCAAATCGGTCGTGTAGACGTTGAAGCCTTCCGACTTCAGCATCAGCTCGATGCTCTGCGCGGTAGCGCTGTCGTCTTCAATCAACAGAACGCGCATTCATGCCCCTCCAGGCAAAGCTTGGCCGTGGCTCCGCCAGCGTAGAAAGCGGTAACCTTGTTCGCCAGTTAATCGGCCAAAGGCTTAAGATTAGTTAACGGCGAATCTAGGGTGATTTGCGAATCGGCGTCCAGACCCCCGGGAGTCAAGACCCCTCGAAAAAACCGGCCCGCCCGCGAAAGCCCGGCCCCATGCGACCGATTCCGTCGCAATAGGAAGATAGTCCGAGTCGCTCCAGAGAGCGGAGGACAGCGGCGTGGGCGACGGCGAGTACAGGATCCTGGTCGGGCGGGCCGACCGCGTGAAGGCGGGGCTGGTCGTCCAGCTGGTGGCGCTGGCGAACGACTTGACGCCGGAGGCGGTGCTGGACGTGCGCCGGCGCGAGCCCGAGGTCCGCCTGGCGCGGCGCACCGCCTTCTATCTGGCGCATGTGACCTACGGCTGGTCGCTGGAGCGGGTCGGCCACGCCATGGGGCGCAACCGCGTCACGGTGGGCGCCGCCTGCAAGCGCGTGGAGGACGAGCGCGACGACCCGGAGGCGGACGCGCGCATCGAGCGGCTCGGCGAGGCGCTGGAGACCGCCCTGCGCGCGGCGGGAGCCCGCACGTGACCGATCGGATCGATCGCGCGCGGCGGCTGATCGAGCGGCAGGGGGCGTGGCTGGCGGAGGCGCCCGGCGGCTATGCGCTGAGGCTGGGTCCCGACCGCCGCGCGCGGGTGTTGATGGTCCTCGACGAAGACGATTTCCGGGCGCTGGCGATCGCGCCCGGTCTGAAGGCGCGCGCCGGAGGGGGCTGGGTCCGCAGGCGGGCGCCGGAGCCCGAAAGCCCAGGCGGCCGGCCGGGCGTGACCGAGGCCGAGCGCGAGGTGGAGGGGCCCGACGGCGTGCGCCGCAGGGTGCGGGTCAACGCCACGACGACGGCGGTGGCCTGGCTGGCGGCGCGCAAGGACCGCGACGGGCGGCCGATGCTGAGCGCCGCCGAGGCCGCCGCCGGCGAGCGGCTGACGCTGGACGGCGAACTGGCGAGGCGGGGCCCGTCCCTGACCATGCGTTGGGACGCCCTGCCCAGACGCGGGGCGGGCGGGGGCGCCGACCACGGTCCCGGCGGCGCGGCGCTGGCCGCGCGACGGCGCGTCGCCGAGGCGCTCAACGCGGTGTCGCCGATGGAGGCGCAGATCCTGGTCCGCATTTGCCTTGAGGGGGACGCCCTGCGCGCGGCGGAAGGGCGGCTCGGCCTGCCGCCCCGGCGGGGCCGCGAGCGGCTGAGGGCGGCGCTGGCCGCGCTGGCGCGGCACTATCGTCTGGGATGACGGCCCTCAGGCGGCCGCGGCGGCCTCGGTGCGGATGCGTTGCACCATGCTGTTCAGGCCGTTCGCGCGCTGGACCGTCAGCGCCTGGGGCAGGCCGAGACGGTCCAGAGCGGCGCGGGCGTCGAAGGCCAGAATGTCCGCCGGCTCCCGGCCCGAATACAGTTTGAGCAGGAGGGCGATGTTGCCCTTGGAGAGGTGGCTGTCGGAATCGGCGCGGAACCAAAGGCGCCCGTCGCGACGGTCGCTGGCCAGCCAGACCTGGGCGGCGCAGCCCCGCACCTTGTTGGTCTCGGTCCGGTCGGCCTCGGGCAGCGGCGCGAGCCCCTTGCCGAGTTCGATGACGTATTCGATCCGCTGCTCCCAGCCGTCCAGGACCTCGAAGTCCTCGACGAGCTCCTGAAGGGCGGTCTCGATTTCACCGGTCGACATGGCCGCGACATAGGCCGCGGGCGCGTTAAGGACAATGCGGCCGATCCGTCCCCAGCCCTGTCGCGCGCGCCCACAGACGTTCGTCGCCTGAGGCGGGAGCGCGCTCGCCTCGACTCGCGCGCCCGGCTAGGTTCACCGGTCAGATCAAAAGTTCAGACCCCGCGCTTGACCGAGCCCGCCGCCCATTCCAGCCCCCTTCAGGGCAGCACGCCGGAGCCGGTCCCGCAGCCGGGCCTGTCGGTGTGGCACGCCGCGTGGGCGTCGGCCTGTGTGCTTCTGGCGCTCGTGCTGCGGGTGGCGGGGCTCATCGCCGACCCGGCGGTGACCTATGCGCTGCTGCTCGCCGCGGCGCCCGGGGCGGCGGGACTGGTCCTGCTCAGACCGGGCCATCCGGAGATCCGCCGGGCGCAGGTTCTCGGGGGATGGGCGGTCGCGGCGGTGCTGGCGTCGGCCATGACCGGCGGCCTGACGGGCCCGCTCGGCTCGCTCGCCTTCATGCCGCTCGCCGCGGCCCTGACGCTGGGCGGCTGGCGGCGGGTTCAGATGGGCGCCGGGGCGACGGGGGTCGCGGCCCTGGCGGGTCTGCTGGTCGCGGCCTGGTTCGGACCGCCGGCCGCCTCGCCGGTGGTGGCCGCATCGGTCGCCCTGCTCACCGCCGGGGCCGCCGCCTGGGGCGCGCGCCTGGCGGGGCGGACGCGGGAACGGCGGGTCCTGCTGGCGGAGATCTCGGCCGGCCGGGCCGAACGTATCCTGGCGAGCCAGCCCGGGCTGACGCTGCTGGTCGACCCCGCCGGTCGGGTGGCCGCCGCCTACGGGCTGTCGCCGCCGGGCATGGCGATCGACCCGCTGTTCGAGGGCGGGCTGATCGCGGCGGTCCACGCGCCCGACCGCCCCGCCGTGCTGTCGGCGATCAGCAAGGCGCTGGCGGGCGGTTCGGCGCAGACCCGGTTCGCGCCGCGCGTGGCGCTGGATCGCCGCATCGCGGTCCTGGTCCGCCCCTTCGAGGGCGCCGGGCCGGGGCGTCGGCTGATCGTCCAGGCCTTCGACGACAGCGCCCAGTTCGCCCGCGAGGCCGGGCTGGAGGCGGCGCGCATGGAGGCCGAGGCGGCCGACGCCGGCAAGACGCGCTTCCTCGCCAACATGTCCCACGAGCTACGCACCCCGCTGAACGCCGTGATCGGGTTCGCCGACATCATGCGCCAGCGCATCTTCGGCCCGATGCCGGACCGCTATCAGACCTATCCCGACCTGATCCACCAGGCCGGCCAGCACCTGCTGGAGCTCATCAACGACGTGCTCGACGTCTCCAAGATCGCGGCCCAGCGCTATGAGCTGAACGCCGAGCGGATCGACGTGCGCGACCCCGTGTCGGCCGCCATGGCCATGATCCGCGCCCAGGCCGAGGACAAGGGCGTGCAGCTGAACGGCGTCCTGCCCGCCGATCCCCTGATGGCGATGGCCGACCGGCGGGCGCTGAAGCAGATCGCCCTGAACCTGATGTCGAACGCCATCAAGTTCACGCCGCAGGGCGGGGCCGTCACCGTCTCGCTGGACGCGGTCGGGCCCTATCTGGAGCTCACCGTCGCCGACACCGGGGTGGGCATCGCGCCGGAGGACGTCAAGCGGCTGGGCCGTCCGTTCGAACAGGCCGGCGAGGCGGCGCAGAAGGCGCAGGGCACGGGACTGGGCCTGTCCCTCGTGCGCTCTCTGGCCGAGCTGCACGGCGGACGTCTCGTTCTGGAGAGCACCCTGGGGGAGGGGACCGCCGCGCTGGTCCGACTGCCGGTGGTCGAGCTGACGACGGGGAGCCGGCCGGCGGCGGCGGAAGCCTAGAGCCTGATCTCACTCAAGTCGGACCAGAACCGGGGCACGGTTGGACGTCAGTCCGACTGAACCGATCTCGGTCTAGAGCCTCAACGGCCCCAGCTGGACGAAGGCGCGGCCGGCGATCAGCTCGCCCACCTCGAACTCCGCCCGGGCGACGCTGTCGTCCCTGAAGACGAACTCCACGGTGAACCGCTCGCGCGGATCCAGCTCCGCGAGCCGGTCGATCGCCTCGGCGGGGAAGCGCCACACCTCGCCGTCGCGTCGGCCGCCGAGCAGGGCCGACGGCGCGCGCGCCTGGCTGGAGGCCCAGATCGTGCGTTTGGCGACGCGGGCGCGTGGGTCGAGGGAGGGCCGGGCCGTGCGCTCGGCGTCCCGGAACACCAGCCGCGCGCCATAGGGCCGGGGCGCGCCGACGAAGGAGACGACGGCGGCGGGGCCCTGGGCGTCGAAGCTGGGCAGGCCGAACGCCACGGGAGACGCCCCGGTGCGACCGGTCTGGACCAGACGCCAGCCCTCGGCGGCGCCGCGCTCGGCGCGCCACGCCGACCAGTCGCCGGCCAGGGTCAGGCGCGGGGTGCGCGACCAGTCCCCGAAGGCCCGCTCCACCCGGGTCCGGATCGTCGCGGCGTCCGCGCCGTCGCAGGCGGCCGCAGCCGCGCGCCGCTCCGCCCGGCGCCGCTCGCCGTCCAGCGTCGCCGCGTCCGCGCCGCCGCGCAGGGCCGCGCCGCGCGCCTGGGCCGTGGCCGCGTCGAGCGCGGCGGCGGTCGGTCCGCTGAGCAGGTCGCAGCGCCGGTCGAGCGCGCTCACGAGCGCGCGTTCGCGGTAAAGGTCCAGCGCCTCCGTCGCCGCCGCGGGCGCGGCGAGCGCCAGGAGCGCATTGGCCAGGAGCAGGGTCGGGCCTATCCTCATCGCCTCGACCATAGGGCCATGACCTTCCGGCCCGGTTTCCGTTCAGGGTTAGCGAAATGCTGCTGCCGACAGACGTCTGGGTGGGCGCCCTGATCCGCCGGGCCGAGCTTTCCGGGGCGTCGGCGGTCGTCGCCCGCAAGGGCGACGTGCGGGCCGGCAGCGTGCTGGTGAAGACCTACGACACCCTGACCCTGCGCGCGCGCGTGTACGCGGAGGCCTTCGGGCCGGACGGCGACCGGCTGTGGCTGCAGCCGGTGACGAGCGAGGTCGAGGGCGAGATCGACGACTATCTGGCGCGGCAGGTCCGCTATGATCCCGACATCTGGATCGTGGAGATCGAGGACCGGCAGGGCCGTCATTTCCTGACCGAGAAGGTCGAGGGCGAGAGCCCGAACAGCCCTAACGCCGCTTAACCGCGTTCAGGAACGGAACCGCAAGCGCGCCCGGCCTAGGGTTCGGCCATGGGCGGAAGAACACGCCCGGTGGTGGTGGTGTCCCGCATGCTGTTTCTCCTGAACGACGTGGTGTTCGACCTGGACGAGGCCTGCCCGGTCACGCCCGCCGACGCGCGTCGCTTCGAGAAGCTTGGACTGGACTACGTCATCGAGCTGGGCTGCGAGCTGTTCGCCGAAGATCCGCTGTTGCATCGCAACGATCCGCAGCGCGCGCGGCGGCTGGCCTGGCTGCTGCACGACCGGGAGCCGGAGTTGAACGCGGTGCTGTTCGCCGCCCCGGAGACCGGCTGCGCGCCGGAACTGGTCGAGCCGCGCTTCTGTCACCTGCCGGAGCCGCTGATGCGGCAGTTGCAGGGCAAGGCCGCCCGCGGGCGTCTCGACGCCGTCGCGGCGGATCGCGTGGTGTGGGGCCGCCTCGCCGCCTGACCGCCTGACCGTCTGACCGCCTGACCGCCTGACCGCCTGACGGCTTCCCGCCGGTCCGCCTGAGCCGCAACGCGGTTCGTTGACCCCCGCTCCGGCCGCGTGCTTAATACAGCCGGGGGTGGGTGATGGCGCTAGCCAAGTTACCGCGTGCGGTTGTGGTGAGCCTCTGCGCCGCCCTCATCGGCATCGCCGTCTCCAAGATCGATCTGGGCGGCTTCAAGAGCGCCGAGGACGCGCACGCGGCGGGCGCCGCCCAGACGCGCGGCCTGCTCCGGCATGGGGACCTCCGGCGCGGCGAGACCAGCGTCGACGCCCAGGGGCTGGTGCGCGTGGTGACGGTGGACGACGCGGCGGTCCAGGCGCTTTCGGGCGCCGGCTGGAACGGATGGCCCCCCGGATACGACAACCTGGCGATCATGATCGAGGACGTGGCGACACGCACCGAGGGCGCGCCGCCCCGGGCCCTGTTCCTCGACCTGATCATCACCGGCGAGAACCTGAGGCCGGAGGACGGCGACGCCTTCGAGGACCTCGTGTCCACCATCGGCGGCCTCTCGCGGGCGGTGGAGCCCGACGGCGGGGGTTGGTCGACGGTCCAGGCCTGCCATTCGGGGCCCCTGATGGTCCTGGCGTGCACGACCGCCTGGGGCGGCATGCCGATCCTGATGGCCCGGGGTCCGGCCGACACCGCCACGCCGTTCGATCGCGTGGCGCTGGCCACGCCGATCGAGACCCACGCCAAGGCCTATGATCTGAGATCGCCGGACACGGGCGAACTGCATCCGGCGACGGCCTTGTATCTGGCCCACTGCCTGGCGCTGGCGGCGCGCGGCGAGCCGGGCTGCGCTCTCCCCGCCGTCGACGACGCCTGGGCGCGGGCGAGGTCGCTGCGCGCCGGCGGCGTCGTCGCCGCCTCTTCCGACGCCGCCCGGGACCTCGCCGCCTTCTGGACGCCCATGGAGGTGGTCTGGTCGGACCGGATCCACCCGGAACAGCGTCGGCTGTGGAGCCAGACATCCACCGGCCGGGTTCCCGATTGCCGCTCGGACCGGTCTGGACCCATCCACGCCGCCGGCCGGATCGTCGGCGTCGGGGCCTCCCCCGGCCGAGGCCGGGAGGCCTGCCTCGCGCACCTGACGCTGGGCTACGACCGGCTCGTGGCCGGCTACGGCCTGGACAGCGCCTCGGACTATCCCCTGCTGCTCGAGGACAAGCTGGTCCTCATCGGCGCCGTCTTCGACAACGGCAACGACTGGATTCCGTCGCCGCTGCACGGGGCCGTGCCCGGCGTGCATCTGCACGCCATGGCGCTGGACAACCTTCTCACCGCCGGGCCCGCCTATCTGAAGAAGGACCCGCGCGCCCTGTTCGTGCGGGGCGACCTGCACACGCTGGTGGTGACCTTCGTCGGAGTCTTCGCCGCCTGTCTCATGGCCCTGGTCCGGGCCGGCGCAGTGGAAGCGGGGCGTCGATGGCCGCGTCGCCCGGGCCTGAACGCGGCCTGGATCGCGGCGACGCTGGTGATCGTCGCGGGCGCCGCCTTCGCCGCGCACGCCCTGGGTGGAGCCTACTGGGGCGATCGCGCGATCAACCCCTTCCCGGTGCTCAGCGTCGTGGGCGGCAGCCTCGTCATCTGCGTGGCGCCGAGCTTCGAGCGCGCGGCCAGCCGCCTGCCCGGCCGCAGGCTCGTCTCCCGCCTTCTGGCCTTCGTCGATCTGTCGAAACTGGTGAGGAACTGATGCCCGATCCCTTCCTGATTCTGGCGATGACCGCCCTTCTGACCGACCCCATCGGACAGGTCACGCAATACAAGCCCCGCGACGAGGTCCGGGTGTTCACCCGCGAGGGACGGTCCGCCGGCCGCCTGCCGGTCGGCGAGCTTCCGCGGCTGCCGGCCCCGGTCGTCGAGGCGCGCCCGAGCGGCCTGATCGGCGTCCAGACCCAGGGCGACGAGGTGATCTACATCCGGGGCATCGACCTGGAGTTCAGGCTGGAGGGACAGGCCCAGGTGGTGTGCAACACCGTCGCGCCCCAGCGCCGCGCGGGCGACACCGTGGTGGCGGGCGTCACGGCCGGCGCCGGAACCTCGCGCGATTGCCGCCCGGGAGAGTGAGGATGGAACGGTCGCGCCTCATCCTGTCGGGCCTGGTCGCCGTCCTGGCGGCGCTCGTCATGGCCGGGCCCGCGTCGGCCCAGTTCAGCCTGTTGCCGGATCGCGGTTTCTCGGTCGACGGCCGGCGCGGCCCGCTGATCACGACCGTCGATCCCGCCCGCATCAGCCAGCGGGTCGCCGACGCCCAGGGCCGCGTCCTGGCGGGCGAAAGCGGCAATCGCGGCGAGGACGCCAAGCTGCTGCTCGCCATGCCGGAGACCGAGGCGGCCCTGATGGGCTTCATCAACGAGCTGGACGCCGCCTGGCCCCACGAACGCGGCATCCCGCCGCGCGCCCGGGTGACGGCCGCGCCCGGCTATGGCGCCCAGGCGTTTCCGGACGGATCGATCGTGCTGGACGTGGGCCTGCTGGCGGATGTGGAGTCCGACGACGAGCTGGCCCTGATCCTCGGTCATGAGCTGGCGCATCTGCGGCTCGGCCATTTCGCCGACGACGCCGGATTCCGCCGCACCCGCCAGATGATCACGGCGCTTGGGCAGGTCTACACCGGCGCCGCCTTCGCCGAGGAGCTACGGCTGGTGCGCTCGGGCGACGAGTATCGGATGCGGGTCGACGATCGCGACGAGATCGCCGCCGCCAACGCGCGGGCGACCCGTGTCGCGCGCGCCGTCGAGGACATGACCGACAGCTTTCTCCAGGGCGCCTGGCAGCGGAACCAGGAGGATGAGGCCGACGCGCTCGGCGTCGACCTGACGCTGCGGCTGAACCTCAACGCCGCCCAGGCGGCCAACCTGATGCTGGAACGCTACAACGCGGACTTCCAGCTGAGGCAGGCCATGACGGCCGAGAGCGTCGAGGTGCTGACGCAGGCCTTCGCCGAGATCTCCGCCGCCCAGGCGCGGAACAACCTGACCGGGGCCGGGGCCGGGGACTTCTGGCAGCAGCTGGGACGTAGCGGCGGCGACGCCCTGCGCCAGCGTGCGATCGGCTGGGCGCTGAGATATTTCGGACAGCGGCACAGGACGCCCGACGCGCGTCGCGCGGGGATCACCCGCTATATCGATCGCGCCTATCCGGACGCCGACGCCCCCGACCTGGCCACCGACCGCATATCGGCGATCAAGGCGAGCGCGGAGTTCCAGGAGGCGCGGGTCGTCTCCGAAGCCCTGGCCACGTCCGACCGCCTGGTTCAGGCCGGTCAGTTCCGCGACGCCCTGCTGGCCATCGACCCGGCGCTGAAGACCCGGTACCGGTCCACCGCGACCGTGGCCAATCGCGCCGCCGCCGTCTTCGCGGCCGCCGGCGAGGACGCCCAGGCGATACGCCTGTATGAGATCGCGCACGCCAGTCCGGATCAGACCGTGGACGGCTACTACGCCCACGCCGGCCTGCTCACCCGGCTGCGTCGTTTCGACCAGGCGGGCGCCGTGATCGACCGAGGCGTCGCCCACGCGGCCGAAACCCAGGATCCGGAGAAGCTCTTCCTGCCCTTGCGGGTCGGCATCGCCTTCCAGCGGCGCCAGACCGAGGAGGGCATGACCTATCTGAGGCGCTGCGTGGGCTATCGCGAGACGGCGCTGGAAGAGGCCTGCATCAGCCAGGCGATCGCCCTGAGGGACGACGGCACGCCGCCAACCTTCGAGGAGGCCGCGCGCATCGAGGCCGCCCGTCGGGAAATGAACACCCGGACGATGGACTGGTCGACGATCTTCTCCAACTGAACCGGGGCGTCCGACGCCCTGTGGCGCGGGGGCGACGGACGCCCGGAACCACCCGCCGCAGCCACGGCCACGCTTGCCACATGCAACCCGGCGTAGTTCCCTTCGGCGGTCGGGCGAGGGCGTGTGTCGTGAAGCTGAAGTGTCTGGCGGCGGGCGCCGCGGCGTGCGGCGCGGTGACCGGGGCCATGGTCGGGGCCGCGCCCGCGCGCGCCGACTGGCGGGTCGCGGAGACGCCGAGCTTCCGCATCTACAGCGAGCGCAGCGAGAACGAGCTGCGGCGCTACGCACGCGACCTTGAGATTTATGACTACATCCTCAGGCAGCGATTCCGGCTGCCGGACGAGCCGGCGGCGTACAAGCTGCCCATCTTCCTGGTCAACGAAAGCGGCCTCCGGACCGTGAGCGAACGGCTCGGCAGCGTCGGAGGCGTCTATTTCACGGCGAGCGAGGGCATGTTCGCCCTGGCTCTGCACGAGGCCGAGGACGACGCGCTCCTGCACGAATACTTCCACCACTTCTCGTTCCAGGCCGGGGCCCTGAGCGTCGCGCCGGGATGGATGATCGAGGGGCTGGCCGAATACTACATGACCGCCGAGATCCGCTCGGACCAGGTGGAGGTCGGCCACTACAACGAGGGGCGCGCCTATTCGCTGCTGCACACGCCCTGGATCTCCATGGAGGATCTGCTGACCAAGCGCGCCGGCGAGGTCCGCCCCGCGGACCGTCCGGGCTTCTACGCCCAGGCGTGGCTTCTGACGCACTGGTTCACCAGCGATCCGGAACGCAACCGGCGGCTCGTGGAGTACATCCGCCTGGTCGGCGACGGGGTCGAGCCGCTGGAGGCGATGGAGTCGGCGACGGGGCTGGATCCGGACGCCCTGCGCGCCGAACTCAGGGACTGTATGCGCACCCGGCTGATGGGCACCCACTACGACTTCCCGGCCCGCGAGGTGGAGGTGCAGGTCACCCGCCTGCCGGACGCCGTCGGCGACCTGCTGTTGCTGGGCCAGCGCCTGAAGGTCGGCGTGCCGCAGGAGGACAGGGCCGAGACCGTGGAGCGCGTGCGCCGCGCCGCCGCCCGCCACCCGGACGCGCTCTATCCTCAGCTTCAGCTCGGCCATGCGGAGCTGCACATGGGCGACGCGGCGGAGGGCGAACGCCTCCTGCTGGCGGTGCTCGAGCGGGACCCGGCGAACGTCGAGGCGCTTCAGCTCATGGCCACGCGGCGCCTCGCGCAGGCCGACGAGACCGCCGAGGATCCGGAGCCGTTGCGGCGACAGGCGCGGACCTTCCTCGCCCGCGCCTACGAGGCCGACCCCGATCACTATTTCACCCTGCTTCTTATCGCCCGTTCGCGCATCGGGGCGCCGGGCTATCCCAACGACAACGACCTCCTGGCCTGGACCGGCGCGTTCCAGCTGGCGCCGCAACTGCCGGAAAGCCGGATCGGTCTGGCGCAGGCGCTGATGATGGTCGACCGCCACGACGAGGCGGCGGTGCTGCTGCGGCCCCTGGCGAACGCGCCTCACGGGGGTGGGGCGGCGGCCGCCGCCGCCGCGCTGCTGGAGCAAGCTCAGGCGGGCGCGGCCCCCACGGCCGACGTCAGCCTCGACGAGGTCGAGCCCGCGACGCCGCCTGACGACGAGGCCTAGACCGAAATCGGTTTAGTTGGACGCAGTCCAACTGGGCTCAGATTTCGGTCCAGTTTTGAGTGAGAGCCTGATTCACGACTCAAGGCTTCCAAGGTCCCGAGGCGTGGACCGAAATCAGAGGGGATCGGAGCTCGTCAGCCTCAGGTCGGGACGGTGGCGGACAGAGAGGGATTCGAACCCTCGATAGGCTTTCACCTATACACGCGTTCCAGGCGTGCGCCTTCAACCACTCGGCCACCTGTCCAATCGCCCCGGGGCGATCACCGGGCGCTCGGCCCGGGAGGGCAGGCTGATAGAACAGGCGGGCGCCGACGGCAAGCCGGGCGCTGGCGAACCTCGGCGAGGCGGCCCATATGGCGTGCATGTCCCTCCTTGACCGGATCGCTTCGATGCTGAGCCAGAAGACCACCCTGCCGACCGCCGAAACCGCCCTGCCTGGCCGCGAGACGCCGCTGAAGACCGATGAGGTGCACTATGTGACCGGACGTCCGCTGAAGGGGCCGCACCCGGAGGGGTTCGAGACGGCGATCTTCGGCATGGGCTGTTTCTGGGGCGTGGAGCGGGTGTTCTGGCAGCTGCCGGGCGTGTGGGTGACGTCGGTCGGATACTCCGGCGGGATCACGCCGAACCCCACCTATGAGGAGACCTGCACCGGGCGGACCGGTCACGCGGAGGTGGTGCAGGTGGTCTTCAACCCGAAGGAGATCACCTACGGCGAACTTCTGAAGGCGTTCTGGGAGAACCACGACCCGACCCAGGGCATGCGTCAGGGCAACGACGTGGGCACGACCTATCGTTCCGCGATCTACTATCTGAACGAGGCCCAGCGGGCCGAGGCGGAAGCGTCGCGCGACGCCTATCAGGCGGCGCTGGCCAAGGCGGGGCGCGGCCAGATCACCACCGAGATCGCGCCGGCGGGCCCCTATTACTTCGCCGAGGACTATCACCAGGGCTATCTGGCGAAGAACCCGGACGGCTACTGCGGCATCGGCGGCACCGGCGTGGCCTGTCCGATCGGGGTGGGCGTGGAGGCCTGAGGCCCGATCAGATCGAGAAGCTGACGCCGCAACCGCACGAGGAGGCGGCGTTGGGGTTGCGGACCGCGAACTGGGCGCCGACCAACTCGTCGACGAAGGCGATCTCCGAGCCCCTGAGGAAGGGCAGGGACACCGGATCGACGACGGCCGCCTGATCGTCCCGGCGGATGACGATGTCGTCGGCGTCGGCCGCCTCGATCAGCTCGAAACGGTACTGGAAGCCGGAGCAGCCGCCACCGTCGACGGCGACGCGCAGAAGCACCGGACGACCCTCCTGGGCGGACAGCCGGGCGAGACGCCGCGCGGCGCTCTCGGCCAGCACCAGGCCGTGGTCGGCGGGGCCGCGCTCGGCGATCTGGAAGCTCTGGGATTGGACGTCGCTCACGCCCCTCTATATGTGGCGGCGAGCGCCGGGCGCAAAGCCCCGGCGTCGCGCTTGAAAGCAGGCCGCCTTGACCGATCCGGACACCGACCGCCGCCTCGCCCCCCACGCCTGCGACGCGCGGGCGTCCAGGGGGCGTCTTTATCCCGAAGCCGAGAGCCGCACCCGCACGCCGTTCGCGCGCGACCGGGACCGGATCATCCATACCACCGCCTTTCGCCGCCTGAAGGAAAAGACCCAGGTCTTCGTGGCGCACGAGGGGGACCACTATCGCACCCGCCTGACCCACTCGCTGGAGGTGGCGCAGATCGCGCGGTCGCTGGCCGGGGCGCTGAAGCTGGACGTCGATCTGGCGGAGGCGGTCGCCCTGGCCCACGACCTGGGACATCCGCCGTTCGGGCATGCGGGCGAGGATGAGCTGCACCTGCTGATGGCCGAGCACGGCGGCTTCGATCACAACGTCCAGACCTTCCGCGTGGTGACGGAGCTGGAGGCCCGCTATCCCGGCTTTCCGGGGCTCAACCTCACCTGGGAGACGCTGGAGGGCGTGATCAAGCACAACGGCCCCGTGGCGCACCGGCTGGATGAGCCGGCCTGGAGGGCGGTCGCGGACCACGGCGCCCGATGGGACCTGCGGCTGGACACCTTCGCCTCGCTGGAGGCGCAGGTCGCGGCGATCTCGGACGACATCGCCTACAACAATCACGACGTGGACGACGGGGTTCAGGCCGGTCTGTTCACCCTGGCCGACCTGGAGCGGCTGCCGCTGATCGGGGCGATCCTGAGCGAGGTCCGGCGCGACTGGCCGAAGGCGGATGAGCGCATGGTGCGCCTGGAGGCGGTGCGCCGGATGATCGGGGCGATGGCCGACGACGTGCTGGCCGAGACCCGCGCCCGTCTTTCAGCGGATGGGATCGGGACGGTCGAGGACGTGCGTGCGGCGTCGCGGCCAATGGTGGCCTTCTCGGCCGCCATGCTGGAGGATCTGTCGGCCGTGCGACGCTTCCTGTTCGAGCGGATGTACCGGCACTATCGGGTCAACCGCACGCGCAGCCAGGCGCGGCGGCTGCTGAAGGACATGTTCGCCCTGTTCATGGCCGATCCGACGGTGCTGCCGCCGGAATGGGGCGAACACGCCGCGGACCCGTCCGTGCGGGCCCGGGTGGTGTGCGACTACATCGCCGGCATGACGGATCGCTACGCCATCGAGGAGCACAGAAACCTGTTCAGTCTCGATCTCGCCCTCGATCTGTGATTCGAAAGCCGCGCGGGGGCGATTAGACTGAGCGGCGCGCCGGACCGATTCGGGCCGGGGCCGAAAGCCGGAAGAGCCCGACCCATGTCCCATGACGATCCGCGCGGCCGTCCCGAGCGCGGGGCCTATACGCCCCCGACCGACGACGACCTGCCCTTCAACCGTTCCTATGACGCGCGCCGCGCCCAGCCGGCGGGTCGCCCGCCGATGACGCTGATGATCAGCGTGGCGGTGCTGCTGGCCCTGATCGTGGCGGTGGTGCTGTTCTATCGCTCGGGCCTGAGGGCGTCGGAGGACGCGCCGCCGGCGGTGGGCGACCCCGTCGGCCAGATGAAGGTCGAGGCGCCCGTGGAGGCCCAGCCGATCGATCCGGAAGCGGACGTGAGCGTCTATGCCGACGCGGAGACGCCGGCCGGGGTGACCTTCGCCCCGCCGCCGGCCGAGCCGCTGCCCCGCGAAGCGCTGGAGACCCCGGCCGTCCGTCCGGCGCCGGCGCCCGCACGGCCGGCGCCCGCGCCGGCGCGACCGGCCGCCGCAGACCCGGTCGGCGAGGCCATCGTGCGCGCGGACCGGGGCCAGGCCCCCGCGCCGGCGACGGGGACCTCGGCGGTGCAGATCGGCGCCTTCGGCAGCCCCGAGATCGCGGACCGGGAGTACGCGGCGGTCGCGTCGCGTTTCGGCCAGTTCGCCTCGGGCGCCGGCAAGCGCGTGCAGGAGGTGACCGGCTCGAACGGCCAGACGGTCTATCGCACCCAGTTCACCGGCCTGAGCCGCGAGCGGGCGGACGCCTTCTGCGCGGCGCTGAGGGCGGCCGGGCGCGACTGCCTGGTCCGCTGACGGGCGTGGGCGTCTCGGCGGCGATCTACGGCTGCGAAGGGCCGGTTCTGACGGCGGCGGAGCGCGCCTTCTTCGCCGAGGCCCGGCCCTGGGGCTTCATCCTGTTTCGCCGCAACGTCGAGAGCCCGGAACAGGTGCTGCGCCTGACCGAGGCCCTGCGGGACGCGGTGGGCCGCCCCGCGCCGGTGCTGGTCGATCAGGAGGGCGGGCGGGTCCAGCGGCTGGGGCCGCCGCACTGGCCGAAGTATCCGCCGGGCGAGGCCTATCTGAAGGCGGCGAACGATCCGTTCACGGCGCGGGAGCTGGCCCGGCTCGGCGGGCGGTTGATGGCCCATGACCTCAAGGCGGTGGGCATCGACATCGACTGCGCGCCCGTGCTCGACGTGCCCACGCCGGGCGCCCACGACATCATCGGAGACCGGGCCTATGCGCGCGACCCGGCGACCGTGGCGCAGCTGGGGCGCTCGGTCGCCGAGGGGCTGATGGCGGGCGGCGTGCTGCCGGTGATCAAGCACATGCCCGGGCAGGGACGCGCGTTCGCCGACAGCCACAAGGAACTGCCGACGGTCGAGGCCAGCCTGGACGAGCTGGAGGCCTGGGACTTCGCGCCGTTCCGGTCGCTCTCGGACATGCCGATCGGCATGACGGCGCACATCGTCTTCACCGCCGTGGATCGGAAACGGCCGGCGACCCAGTCCCGAAAGACGATCCGACTGATCCGCGAGCGGCTGGGGTTCGGCGGTCTGCTGCTGTCCGACGACCTGTGCATGAACGCCCTGTCGGGCACGCTGACCGAACGGGCGGAGAAGTCGCTGAAGGCGGGCTGCGACCTGGTCATCCACTGGACCGGCGATCTGAAGGAGATGGTCGAGGTCGCCGAGGGTGTCGGGAAACTGAAGGGCGGGGCCGCCCGGCGCGCCGAGGCGGCGCTCTCCCGCATCGTGCGCGCGCCGGAGCCGCTGGACGTGGACGAGGCGCGGGGCCGGTTCGACGCCTTCCTGTCGGGGCGCCTGACGGCGGCGAAGGGCCCGGACGTCGGGGAGGCCCAGGCGTGAGCGAGGGCTTCCAGCCGAGCCTGGACTTCACCGCCGCCCAGGAGATCGAGGCGGGCGAGGCGTTCGTCGTCGATCTGGAGGGCTATGAGGGGCCGCTGCATGTGCTGCTGGCGCTGGCCCGGACGCAGAAGGTGGATCTGCTGAAGCTGTCGATCACGCGACTGGCGGAGCAGTATCTGGAGTTCGTGCACGAGGCGCGGCGGCGGAACTTCGCCCTGGCGGCGGACTATCTGGTGATGGCGTCGTGGCTGGCGTTCCTGAAGTCGCGGCTGCTCTTGCCCCGCACGGAGAAGGGCAAGGCCGAGGAGCCGGACGCGCAGGAGATGGCGGCGGCGCTGGCCTTCCGGCTGCGGAAGCTCGAGGCGATGCGGAAGGCGGCGGACCTGCTTCTGGAACGGCCCCAGCTGAAGCGCGACGTGTTCACGCGGGGCGATCCGGAGGCGACCGTGATCGTGCCGTCCGACCGGATCGAGGCGAGCCTTTACGACCTCATGGCCGCCTATGTGGACCAGCGGCGGCGCGGCGAGTTGCGGCGCTACAACCCCGGCCGGCGGGTCGAGGCGTTCCCCCTGGAGGCGGCGCGCGACTGGCTGCGCGAAGCGTTGCCTAGGATCGCGGACTGGACACCGCTTGAGGAGATCGCGCCGGAGCCGGGCGGGACGGAGGAGGAGCCCTCGCGGGCGAGCTATGTCGCCTCGACGCTTTCGGCGGGCCTGGAGCTGGTCAAGGAGGGGGCGCTGGACGTGCGCCAGGAGAAGCCCTTCGATCCGCTCTATCTGAAGCGGCGGGGACTGGGCCAGCCGCTGGAGCTGACGCCTTGAGCGGCCTGAGCTTCGAGCCCGACGAGGGCGAGGTCGAGCGGCGGGTGGAGGCGCTGCTGTTCGCGGCGGCGGGGCCTTTGTCAGCCGCAGACCTCGCCGAGCGGCTGCCCGAGGGCGTGGACGTCGGCCGGGCCATCGCGGCCCTGAAGGCCCGCTACCAGGGGCGAGGCGTGGAGCTGGAGTGCGTGGCCGACCGCTGGCGCTTTCGCACGGCGGCGGACCTGTCGTTCCTGATGACCGATCAGCGCGAGGAGCCGCGACGGCTGTCCAAGGCCGCGCTCGAGACCCTGGCCATCATCGCCTACCACCAGCCGGTCACGCGGGCCGAGATCGAGAGCGTGCGTGGCGTATCGATCTCCAAGGGAACGCTGGACCAGCTGCTGGAAATGGGGTTCGTTCGGCTGCGCGGGCGCCGCAGGACCCCGGGGCGGCCCGTCACCTATGCGACGGCGGACCGGTTCCTGGAGCACTTTGGGCTGGCGAGTCTGTTCGATCTGCCGGGCCTGTCGGAGATGAAGGCGGCGGGGCTGCTGGACCTGTCCATTCCCGCCGGCTTCGAGGTCCCCGACCCCTCGCGGGGCGGCGACGCCGAGGAAGATCCGGTCGAGGACGGCGACACGCCGGAGTTCGCGCAGGATTTCCTGAAGGACGGTTAGGCGGTCAGCGCGCGCGGGAGCTTGAAGGTGACGGTCTCGCGCAGGCCGTCGTCTTCCTCCACCGACACGTCGAAATGGGCGGACAGGGCGTCGACGACCCCCTGGACCAGGGACTCGGGCGCGGAGGCGCCGGCGGTCAGGCCGATGCGCGAGGCCCCCTCCAGCCAGTCCCATTCGATCTGGGAGGCGTCGTCGATCAGGCGCGCGTCGCGGGCCCCGGCCTTCAGCGCCACTTCCACCAGACGGGCGGAGTTGGAGGAGTTCTTCGAGCCCACCACCAGCACCAGGTCCGCGCCGTCGGCGAGCCGCTTCACCGCCTCCTGACGGTTGGTGGTGGCGTAGCAGATGTCTTCCTTGTGCGGATCGGGCAGCTCGGGGAAGCGCGCCTTGAGAGCGGCGATGATTTCGGAGGTGTCGTCCAGCGAGAGCGTGGTCTGGGTGGCGTAGGCGAGCGGCGCGTCGCCCGGACGCTGGAAGGCCCGGGCGTCCTCCACCGTTTCAATCAGGGTCACCGCGTCGGACGGCAGCTGGCCCATGGTGCCGACGACCTCGGGGTGGCCGGCGTGGCCGATCAGCAGGATGTGGCGTCCGGCGGCGTGATGGCGTTCGGCCTCCACGTGGACCTTGGAGACCAGCGGGCAGGTGGCGTCGAGATAGAACAGGTTGCGCGCCTTCGCCGCCGCCGGGACCGACTTGGGCACGCCGTGGGCCGAGAAGACGACGGGCCGGTCGTCGGGGCACTCGTCGAGCTCCTTGACGAAGACCGCGCCCAGGCCGCGCAGGCGATCGACCACATGCTTGTTGTGGACGATCTCGTGCCGGACGTAGACCGGGGCCCCGAAACGTTCGATGGCGCGCTCCACGATCTGGATGGCGCGATCCACCCCGGCGCAGAAACCGCGCGGCGTCGCCATGCGCACCGACAGGGCGGGTCGGGAGGCCGCTGGGGGGAGGGGTTCGGCGGTCATGCGTCGGACAGTAGCGGTTTCGCGTGACACCCGCCACCGGCCGCGCGGCGCCCGTTTGCCGCGCCTCGCTTTAGCCGCTATCAGGCGGGAGCTTCCGGTCGCGCTCGCGCCGGGCGCCCCCACGTCATCGGAAGACTCGCCATGCGTCGCCTCGCTCTCGCCATTTCCGCGATCTCGGTCCTCGCGACGGCCCTGCCCGGGGTCGCCGAGGCGCAGTCGCGCGAGCGCCCGGACGGCCGGGATCGGAACGAGCGGCCGGGCGCCGAGGGGCAAGACCAGGAGCGGGCGCGACCGAGGCCGCTGGCCCCGCTGCGGCGCCAGGCCAATGTGGGCCCGTGCCCGTTCGTGAAGATCCTCTATGACGCAGCCCGCTATGTGGAGCTGGAGAACAACCAGGCCTCGGCGTCCGCCGTGGGCTACACGGGCGAGATCGAGGGCGTCTCGGCCGGCTGTTCCTATCAGGGCGACGAGCCGATCACCGTGGACTTCAACGTCCTGTTCAACCTGGGCCGGGGCCCGCAGGCGCAGGGCGATCAGCGGACCTATCGCTACTGGGTGGCGGTGACGGAGCGCAACCGCGCGATCCTGTCGAAGGAGTACTTCGATCTGCCCGTCAACTTCGACGGACAGCAGACCGCCCAGATCGAGCAGCAGCAGCGCGTGGTCATTCCCCGGGCCGAAGCGACGACGTCCGGGGGCAACTTCGAGATCCTGATCGGCTTCGACGTGACGCCGGAGATGGCCGCGTTCAACCGCACCGGAAGCCGCTTCCGGCCGCAGGCGGGGGTCGGCGGAGCTCAATGACCGCGCTGGCATCGTCGCTGGGCGAAGCGGTCAAGGCCGCCTTCGCCGCCGAAGGCGTGGACGAGTCCCTCGTGAGAGTCACGCCGTCCGACCGGCCCGATCTGGCCGACTTCCAATCCAACACCGCGCTGGCCGCCGCCAAGGCGCTGAAACTCAATCCGCGCGAGCTGGCGCAGAAGGTGGCGGCGCGCCTGGATGGACACGCGGACCTGAAGGCCGTCGAGGTGGCCGGGCCGGGGTTCCTGAACCTGACCGTGTCGGACACGGCGCTGGCGGCGCGCGCGGCGGAGGTCGGCGCCGATGAGCTGACAGGCGCCTCGGCGGTCGCGAGCCCGAGGCGCGTGGTGATCGACTTCGCCGGCCCGAACGTGGCCAAGCCGATGCACGTCGGGCACCTGAGGAGCTCGATCATCGGCGAGAGCCTGAAGCGACTGTTCCGTTTCCGCGGAGACACGGTCTGGGGCGACGCACACTTCGGCGACTGGGGCTTCCAGATGGGGCTGCTTATCGTCGCCTGCGCCGACGAGGGGCTGGGCGCGCCGTTCCTGGCCGAGGGCGACGGCCCCTTCCCGGAAGAGACCCCGGTGACGCTGGAAGATTTGGAGCGGCTGTATCCGGCGGCGGCGGCGCGGGCCAAGGAAGACCCGGAGTTCCGGGACCGGGCGCGCAAGGCCACGGCCGAGCTGCAAGGGGGACGCCCGGGCTATCGCGCCCTGTGGCGGCATTTCGTTGCGGTCAGCCGTACGGCGCTGGAGCGCGAGTTCGGCGCGCTCGGCGTGACCTTCGATCTGTGGAATGGGGAGTCCGACGCCGACCCGCTGATCCCCGACATGGTCGCCGATCTGAAGGCGCGGGGCCTGGCGGAGTTCGACCAGGGCGCCTGGATCATCCGTGTGGCCGAGGAGGGGGACAAGCGTGAGCTGCCGCCCCTCCTGCTCGTGTCGTCCGAAGGCTCGGCGATGTACGGCACCACCGACCTCGCCACCATCCTGCAGCGCCGCCGGGAGCAGGACTTCGACCTGGTGCTTTACTGCGTCGACCAGCGACAGAGCGACCACTTCGAGCAGGTGTTCCGCGCCGCCTACAAGGCCGGGTACGCGACGCCCGGCCAGCTGGAGCATGCCGCGAACGGGACGATGAACGGCGCCGACGGCAAGCCGTTCAAGACTCGCGCGGGCGGCGTGCTGAAGCTGCACGACCTGATCACCCAGGCGAAGGACAAGGCGCGCGAGCGCCTGCGCGAGGCGGAGCTGGGCCAGGACCTGTCGCCCGAGGCGTTCGAGGACATCGCGCACAAGGTCGCGGTGGCGGCGCTGAAGTTCGCCGACCTGTCGAACAGCCGGACCACCAGCTACGTCTTCGACCTGGACCGCTTCATGTCGTTCGAGGGCAAGACCGGCCCTTACCTCCTGTACCAGGCCGTGCGGATCAAGAGCCTGCTGCGCCGCGCCGAGGGCGAGCGGGCGGCGGCGGGCGACATCCGCATCACGGAGCCGGCCGAGCGCGACCTGGCGCTGACGCTCGACGCGTTCGACCAGGCGGCGGCGGACGCCTACGAACGGCGGGGCCCGCATCTGGTGGCCGAGCACGCCTATCGCCTGGCCCAGGCCTTCTCGAAGTTCTACGCGGCCTGCCCTGTCATGGCGGCCCCGGACGCCGGGACACGGGCCTCCAGGCTGGCGCTGAGCCGGGCGACGCTGGACCAGCTGGAGACGGCGCTGGACCTGCTGGGGATCGCCACGCCCGAGCGGATGTAGCGTCCGCGCCACAGACTCGCGTCGTTCAGAAGGGTTAACCTGCGGCCGGGGAAGAACGGCGCGGGGGCGCGATGACGCGCGGGACGTCACAGGTCGGGGAGCTGCCGGTGGTTCATCCCGGCACGGGCCTGCCGCTTTTCCGGCGGCGAGCGCGGCTTTATGTCGACGGCTTCAACCTGCATCACTCGATCCTCGATCTGGACCGGCCGGAGTGGCTGTGGCTGGACCTTGTCGCCCTGGGCAAGGCGATCCTGCCGCGCGGCGAGCGGCTGACGGGCGTGACGTGGGTGGCGGCGCACCGGCCGCAGAGGCGCGAGCGCATGACGGCGCTCGCGACCTATGAACTGGCCCTGAGAGCGTCCGGGGTGCGCTGCCTGATGGGGCATTTCGTGGTGCGCGGCGATCACTGCCATGCCTGCGGGCACAGCTGGATGGACGCGACCGAGAAGCAGAGCGACGTGAACCTGGCGCTCGCGGCCGCGGCGGACGCGGAGGCGAGGCGGATGGACGCCGCCTATCTGCTGACGACCGACGGCGACCACGCGGCGACGGCGCGGTTCCTGAGCGAGGGCTTCCCACGCATGCGGGTGATCAGCGTCGCGCCGCCGGGGCGGGGGCACAACCGGCAGATCCTGCGCCACTGTCATGCGCGGGCCGAGGTTCCGGTGGACCTGGTGGCGCGGTCGCCCCTGCCGGACCGGATGAAGAGCCCGCAGGGCTGGCTGGTCCGGCCCGACGCTTGGCGCGCGCGAGACCCGGACCCGCCCCCGCCGCCGCCGGCCACGAGCGACGAGGAGAGGCGCGGGCGCCTGAGGCTGGTGGTCTCCAACCCCTGAAGCGAAGGCGCGAAGGCGCACGCCTTCATACCCGAACCGAAAAGCCGTTCTGAAAACAAGCTGACGTGGCGACAGGAGCGCCCTCGGCGCGCCCATGTGCGCTGGGGCGATAGGGTTCAGGCATGGCGGGAGATCAGGACGAGGCGGCCGCGGCGCTCAGGCGAGGATGGTCGCTTCTGACGGCGGGCGACGACGTGTCGGCGGCCAAGGCCGAGCGGCTCGGCAAGGCCACGCTCGCCCTGATCCGCGCGCAGGAGGCGCTGGACGCGATGAACAGGTCGAAGGCGAAGCATGGGCCGGCGGACGACGGCGAGCTGGAGCAGCTCAAGGCCAAGCTCCTTGAGCGTCTGGATCGCCTCGCAGCCCGACTCGAAACGAAGGGAGGCCGTCGAGGCTCTGACGGAGAGCCAGCTGGCGGCGCTGGCGACGGACTGGCCGTTGTGGGCCCACCCGGCGCAGCTGCCGCCTGAGGGAGACTGGCGGACCTGGCTGTTCCTCGGGGGACGGGGCGCCGGCAAGACACGGGCGGGGGCGGAATGGTTGAGGCTTCAGGCCACGCCCGGCCGCCGACTGGCCCTCGTCGGGCCGACCCTGCACGACGTGCGCGAGGTCATGGTCCAGGGGCCGTCCGGTCTGGCGAACATCGGAAGCGCCGAGACACGGCCGACGTATGAGACGAGCCGCCGGCGTCTGGTCTGGCCCAACGGCGCGGTCGCCTACGCTTTCTCGGCGGAGGACCCGGAAGGATTGCGCGGGCCTCAGTTCCATGCGGCCTGGGCCGATGAGTTCGCCGCCTGGCGACGATCGGAGGAGGTTCTCGCCATGCTGCGGCTGGGGCTTCGTCTCGGCGACGACCCCCGGCTCGTGATCACGACCACGCCGAAGGGGACGCCCGCGCTACGCCGGCTGATGGAGGAGCCCGGCTGCCGGACCACGCGAGCCTCGACGCAGGCCAACGCGCAGGCGTTGGCGCCGGGTTTCATCAAGGGTCTTCAGGCCCTCTACGGCGGCACGCGCCTGGAGGCGCAGGAGCTGGACGGCCTCGTGCTCGCGCCCGACGGCGCCTTGTGGACGCCGGAGATGGTGGCGTCGTGCCGAGGCGAGGCGCCCGCCGATCTCCAGCCGGTCATCGTGGCCGTCGATCCGCCGGCGACGGCGGGCGGCGACGCCTGCGGCATCGTCGTGGTCGGCAAGACCGGCGGGATGGCCTGGGTGCTGGCCGACCGGTCGGTGAGGGGGGAGGCGCCGCTGGGATGGGCGTCCGCCGTGGGACGGGCGGTCGCCGACTTCGGCGCGCGCGAGGTGGTCGCCGAGGTCAACCAGGGCGGCGACATGGTGGAGACCGTGCTCCGCCTGGCCGGGGTGAGCGTGCCCGTGCGCCCGGTGCGGGCCAGGCTCGGCAAGAAGAGCAGGGCTGAGCCGGTAGCCGCGCTCTACGAACAGGGGCGCGTCAGGCACGCCGCCCCGATGCCCGAGCTCGAGGAGGAGCTGATGGCGTTCGGCGCGGCGGCCCCGAAATCAAGCCCGGACCGAGCCGATGCGCTGGTCTGGGCGGTGAGCGAGCTGTTGCTGAAGGCCGATGGACTGCCGCGCGTCCGGCGCGTCTGAACCTGCGAGGAAGCAAATGAAGGACATCTATGCGAGCCGGGCGCCCTCGCCCGAAGGGCCCGCCCGTCGAGCCTCGGCCCTGACGCCGAGCGACACGGCGGATCTGCCCGAGGTCGCCAAGGCGCTGTTCCTCGGGCAGGGGGGCGACCTGACGATCATCCCGGCCGGGCAGGCGGGCGACACGCCCGTGTCGTTCGCGGCCCACCCGTCCGGCTATGTGCCGATCCAGACGCGACGCGTTCTGCAGACCGGCACGACGGCCGGACAGATCGTGGCGCTGTTCGACTGATGCTCGGGCTGTCGAACGGCCTGTGGGGGCATCTGGGACCGCGCCGGATCTGGGATTTCACGCGTCCAGGCGTGACGGGGCTGACGTTCTCCCGGGCGTCGACCGCGATCGCGCGCGATGCGGGCGGCGGTCTGTCGCTGTTTGCGAACGGCCAGCCGCGGCTGACGACGGCGGGGCTCCTGCTGGAGCCGGCGGCGCTGAACAAGCTGGTCATCCGCAACGCCGAGCCGCTGGATCTGACCGGCGTCTCCAAGGGCGGGGACGCGGCGGCCACGCTGTCGCTGGTGAACGACGCGGCCGCCGTCACTGGATCGGGGCTGGGCGGCGTCTGCGGGTCCGGCGTGGTGTTCCGTCTGGACAACAGCGCGGGCTCCACGGCGGCCTACATCAACTTCCCGACCAGCGTGGCCGGGGCGACGTCCGCCCATTCGATCTCGATCTACAGTCGGGGCGGGACGGGCGTGGTGGGCACGTCGGTGTCGACGACGGGCCTATCGTCCGGGGCTGGACTGATCCCCGCGTCGATACTGTACCGCAGAGCGACGACCGCGTCCGGCGGCATGCCGATGGTGGCGGGCCGGTATCCCCGGATCTTCGCCGATCCCGGGCAGACGCTCTGGCTGATCTTGCCCCAGTTCGAGGCGGGCGGAGCGGCGACCTCGACCATCCGAACGGAGGGCGCACAGGCGGCGCGTTCCGCCGAGCTGGCCAGCGTGACGCCGCCGCCGGGGGCGAGCCGCTACACGGCGGTCTACGGATCAGGCCGGACCGTCGTCAGCGGCCCGGTCACGGGCGGGACGGCGTTCGACCTGGTCGCGGGGCGGCCCTGGATCGGACCGGGCAACGAGCTTCAACGGCTGGAGATGCGATGATGGGACGGCGACGCTGGCCGTGGGAGGCCAAGACCAGCCGCACCGGCGCCGTGGTGGCCTGGAGCCATGTGGGCCGGCCGCGATGGACGCCGCGCGACTACGGCCGGCTGGCGGAGGAAGGCTTCGCCAAGAACGCGGTGGCCTATCGCTGCATCCGGCTGGTGGCCGAGGCGGCGGCGAGCGTGCCGCTCCAGGTCTTCGTGAACGGGGAGCGGGCGGCGGATCATCCGCTGGCGCGGCTGCTGGCCCGGCCCAATGCCGAGCAGGGCGGGGCGGAGCTGATGGAGGCGCTCTACGCCGGGCTGCAGACGGCGGGCAACGCCTATCTGGAGGCGACCGCCGACGGGGACGCGGACGGGGCGCCGGACGAGCTGTGGTCGCTGCGGCCGGACCGGGTGAAGGTGGTCCCGGGGCCGAACGGTTGGCCGGCGGCCTATGAGTACGCGGCCGGCGGACGGTCGGTGACGATCCCGCGCCAGGGCGACGGCTGGTCGCCGGTGCTGCACCTGAGGCTGTTTCATCCGACGGACGACCACTACGGGTTTTCGCCGCTGGAGGCGGCGGCCTTCGCCATCGACGTGCACAATGCGTCGGGCGCCTGGAACAAGGCGCTCCTGGACAACGCGGCACGGCCGTCGGGCGCTCTGGTCTACGGCGCCAAGGGCGGCGAGCGGATGACCGAGGCGCAGTTCGAGCAGCTGAAGGCCGAGCTGAACGAGGCGCATGCGGGCGCTGCGAACGCCGGGCGGCCGATGCTGCTGGAGGGCGGGCTGGACTGGAAGCCGATCAGCCTGAGTCCGGCGGAGATGGACTTCATCGCCGGCAAGCACGCCGCGGCGCGCGAGATCGCCCTGGCGTTCGGCGTGCCGCCGCAGCTGCTGGGCGTGCCCGGCGACGCGACCTACGCCAACTATCGCGAGGCCAATGTCGCCCTGTGGCGCCAGACGATCATGCCGCTGGTGAACCGCACGGCGGGGGCGCTTTCGAACTGGCTGGCGGCGCGGTTCCCGGGCTGCCGGATCGCGGCGGACCTGGAGGGCACGCCGGCGCTGGCGGCGGACCGCGACGCGCTGTGGACGCGGCTGGAGGCGGCGAGCTTCCTGACGCTTCAGGAGCGGCGACAGATGGCGGGAGTGGCGGGATGAGGGGTGAGCGAGGGGTGAAGAGTGAGCAGGGGCGAATGCGCCGGAGATGCTCACGACTCACCTCTTGCTCACTGTTCACCCGAGGAGCTTCACATGACGGATGAGATGAAGCGGTGGCCGACGCCGCTGGTGGCGGCGCTGCTGGTGCAGACGATCGCGGGACTGGTCTGGGCCGGAGGCGCGGCGGCGCGGATCGGCACGCTGGAGGCGGCGGTGGCCGAGCAACGCTCGGTCGCCGAGCGGCTGGCGCGGCTGGAGGCGCAGGGCGAAGGCGTCAAGGTCACGCTGGCCCGCATCGAGGCGCGGCTGGAGGCGCGCCGATGACCCTGACGATCGAGGGCTATGCGTCGCTATGGGGCGCGGCCGACCTGAACGGGGACGTGGTGGCCGAGGGCGCATTCGCGAAGAGCCTGGCCAAGGGCGACGCGGGCGCGGTCAAGATGCTGTTCCAGCACGACGGGCGCACGCCGGTGGGCGTGTGGGACGAGCTGGTCGAGGACGGGCGGGGGCTGTTCGTCCGGGGACGGATCGAGGCCTGGTCGCCCGAGGCGAAGTTCGCGGCCGCCTTGGTCCGGGCCGGGGCGCTGGACGGGCTGTCGATCGGCTATCGCACGTCACGGGCGCGACGCGAGGGGCGGCTGCGCGTGCTCAGCGAGGTGGATCTGTGGGAGGTGTCGCTTGTGACCTTCCCGATGCTGCCGGGGGCGAGGTTCAGGCTCAATTCCGTTCGGTGAGGGTCTGACCACTCACCCTTTCGCGCGGGGACGACGGCGTTTCGCCGCCGTGCGCTCAAGCTCTCTCCCGCCGGGAGAGGGGTAAACCAGGAGACATCATGAAAGAGACGAAGACCGTCTCGGGTTCGCCCGAGGCGCGCGCGGCCATGCACGAGATGATGGCCGCGTTCGAGGCGTTCAAGGCGGCGAACGACGCGCGGCTGGACGAGATCGAGCGGAAGGCCGCGGCCGACGTGCTGCTGGAGGAGAAGGTGGCGCGCATCGACCAGGCGGTGAGCGCGGCCCAGGCGCGGCTGGACCGGGTGGCGTCCGAGGGGCGCCGGCCGGCGATTGGCGAGGGCGGGCACACCCCCTCCGTCTCGGCCTTCGGCCGATCCACCTCCCCCAAGGGGGGAGGAATGGAGGAGAAGTCCGCGTTCGACGGGTGGATGAAGACCGGGTTCGGGCTGGAGCTGAAGGCGGGGCTGTCGACCGGCTCCGGCTCGGGCGTGCTGGCGCCGGCGGAAACGGAGCGGGCCATCGAGCGGCGCCTGATGGCGGCCTCGCCGATGCGCGAGATCGCGACGGTCAGGACCGTGAATTCGGGCGTGTTCAAGAAGCCGGTGTCGACCGCGGGCGTGGAGGCCGGATGGGTCGCCGAGACGGCGGCGCGGCCGGAGACGGATCCGGCGACCCTGTCGCTGATCGAGTTTCCGTCGGCGGACCTGTACGCCAGCCCGGCGGCGACGCAGGCGCTCCTGGACGATGCCCTGATCGACATGGACGAGTGGCTGGCGGCCGAGGTCGAGGACGCCTTCGCCGCCCAGGAGACCCAGGCCTTCGTCACCGGCGACGGGACGAACAAGCCCAAGGGCTTCCTGGCCTATGAGACGGTGGCGGACGCCACCGCGACCTGGGGACAGATCGGCTATGTGGCCTCGGGCGCGGCGGGGGCCTTCCCCAGCGCCAACGCGGCGGACAAGCTGATCGACCTGATCTATGCGCCCAAGGCCCAGTACCGGCCCAACGGCCGTTTCGTGATGAACCGCAAGACCGTCTCGACGGTCCGGAAGTTCAAGGACGGCGAGGGCAACTACGTCTGGGCGCCGGCGTCGCGGGCCGGGGAGACGGCGAGCCTGCTGGGCTATCCGGTGACCGAGATCGAGACCATGCCGGACATCGCCGCGAACAGCCTGGCGATCGCGTTCGGCGACTTCCAGCGGGGCTATCTGATCGTCGACCGGGCCGGGGTGCGGGTGCTGAGGGATCCGTACTCGGCCAAGCCCTATGTGCTGTTCTACACCACCAAGCGCGTCGGCGGCGGGGTGCAGAACTTCGACGCGATCAAGGTGATGAAGTTCTCGGCGACCTAGGTCGCCGAGAGGCGAGGTGATGAAGTTCGCCGCGATGTGAGTCTCAGTGAGTAGTGCTAGTGAGCGAGAGGTGAGCTGACGGCTCACTATTCACTGGCGCTATTCACCTCTTCCAACACAGAGGTGGGAAAATGACCGCACCGGTGACGCTCACCGAGGCGAAGCTGTTCCTGCGCGTCGGGCATGACGCGGAGGATCCGCTGATCCAGACCCTGATCGAGGCGGCGACGGCGCGGGTGGCGGACGCCGTCGGCGAGGCCGTGGACGCGGCCTCTCCGGCGCCGGTCCGGCTGGCGGTGCTGATGCTGACGCTGAAGGCCTATGAGCGCGGCGGCGCCGAACCCGGCGTCGAGGCGGTGGAGGCCTGGCTGAAGCCCTATCGGCAGGTGCGGCTGTGAGGGCGCCGCACCGGATCGCCGAGGTGCTGGCGGCGGCGGAGACGCAGACGCCCTACGGCGGGGCGAGCACCACCTACGAGACCCTGGGCTGGACCTGGGTGGCGATGGCGCCGCGCGGGTCACGAGGCGCCGAGCAGGACGCGACCGTCGAGACGGCGCTCGCCGAGACACGGGTCGATCCCAGGCTGACGGCCGGACGGCGGCTGCGCGTGTCGGGCGTCGACTGGCGGATCGCGGCCGCGGACGAGATCGCCGGCGGGCGGGTCCGGCTGAAGCTGGAGCGCAGCCGATGAGCGGGCACGAGAACGCGCTGACGAAGGCGCTGATCGCGGCCTTGCGAGAGGACGCGACGCTTGAGGCTCTGGTCGGCGACAGGATCTGGGAGCGTGTGCGCGAGGACGCAGGCTTTCCGCAGCTGCTGATCGGGCGTGGCGAGAGCCGGCCGGTGACGGCGGACGGCGGCGGGGTCGAGCACCGGCTGACGCTGAGCTGCGCCTCGCGCTTCAACGGACTGGAGGAGGCGCGGGCGGTCGCGAGCGCGGCGCGCGCGCGGCTGGACGGCGCGCGGATGGAGGCGGACGGGGTGCGCACGGTCAGCCTGAACGTGACCTTCGTCGACGCCTTCCGGAGCGGCGACGGCCAGCGCGCCTGGGCGGTGATCCGCTTGCGGGCGGTGACGGAAGAAGTGGCGGGTGACGAGTGAGCGGGGCGTGAGCGAAGGGGTGAGCAGGGTTCTGATCCTCGGTTCACCTCTCGCTCACCAGCACTGTTCAGGCCTCCACGCCCCGCTTGAGAAACAGGAGAGATGAATGGCGGCGCAGCGCGGCAGGGACATCCTGCTGAAGATTTCCGACGGCGCGGGCGGGTTCACGACGGTGGCGGGCCTTAGGGCGCGGACCATCTCGCTGAACGCGCGCACGGTCGACGCGACGGACTCCGACAGCGCCGGGCGGTGGCGCGAACTGCTGGCGGGGGCCGGAGCCAAGTCGGCGGCGGTGAGCGGCGAGGGGGTGTTCCGCGACGCGGCGTCCGACGCCCTGATCCGCGAGGCCTTCTTCGCGCAGAGCGCGCCGGTGTGGCGGCTGGTGATCCCGGACTTCGGCACGCTGGAGGGGCCGTTCCAGGTGGCGACGCTGGACTATGCAGGCGAGCACCAGGGGGAGGCGACGTACGCCGTCAGCCTGGCGAGCGCCGGCGAGATCGCGTTCCAGGCGCTGTGAAGGCCGTGAACGGCGTGCGGGGCGAGGTCTCGGCGAGGCTGGCGGGCGAGGATCGGCGGCTTTGCCTGACGCTGGGGGCCCTGGCGGAGATCGAGACGGGCCTCGGCGTCAGAGGCGCGGAGGCGGTGGCGGAGCGGATGCGGCGGCTGTCGGCGAAGGACCTGACGGTGGTGCTGGCGGCGTTGCTGCGCGGCGGCGGCGAGGACGAGCTGGCGGAGCGGCTGGCGAGCGCGTCGGTGTCGCCGGTGGAGGCGGCCGAGGCGGTGGCGAGGGCCTTCGCGGCGGCGGGCGGGTGACGGACTGGGCAACGGACTGGGCGGCGATGCTGAGGGCGGCGCGAGCGGCGGGCGTTTCGCCGGAAGCGTTCTGGCGGCTGTCGCTCAGGGAATGGCGCTGGCTGATAGCCGTGGGCGGCGCGGCGCCGCTGGGGCGCGGAGAGCTGGAGCGGTTGATGGAGGGGCATCCCGATGACTGACGTGTTCGGACCGGATCCGCTGGACGAGGTCCCGTCCAGGGCGGCGGAGGCGGCCGAGGCGCTGCGCGCGCTGAAGGGGCCGGCGGAAGAGGCGGCGAGCGCGATCGAGACGGCGTTCGGGCGCGCGGGCGAGAGCCTGACGCGGTCCCTGGCGCGGGCGGCGGCGGACGGCGAGATCAGTCTGGCGGAACTGGCGCGGGCGGTGCTGGCGGCCGTGAACGGCGGGCTCGGCTCGGGGCGCGGCGGCGGGCTGGCCGACGCGGTGGGCGCGGCGCTGGGCGGGCTGTTCTCAGGCGCGCGGGCGGACGGCGGGCCGGTGCGCGCCGGCGGCGCCTATCTGGTCGGCGAGCGGGGACCGGAGGTGTTCCGGCCGGCGAGCGGCGGCTCGATCGAGCCGATCGGAAGCGGCGTGGTGAGCGTCACGCTGAATCTGCAAGGCGGCGATCCGCGCGCTCTGATGCGGTCCGAAGCGCAGATCGCCCAGGCGCTGGCCCGGGCGACGCTCTTGGGCGCGAGGCGGCTCTAGACCTGGCCCTTGGGGTCGGGGCCGAAGCGGTTGGGGCCGCGCGTGCCTTCGGCCAGGCCGATCCAGAGCAGGAAGCCGAGGTTGACGAGGATGATAAGGCCGAACCAGCCGAACATCGGGCCGATGAGGGCGAAGATGGCGGCGGGGTCCTCGTTCTCGAGCGCCTGGGCGTTGAGGATCGCCTGAAGCCCGACCGAGCCGAAGGCCACGAAGGTCCCGATGATGGTCACCGCCCAGGGGACGACGATCAGCCAGCCGGTGTGGCCCATGTCATGGAGCCGCTTCACGCCGATGGCCAGGTTCGGCCAGATCAGGGCGAGCGAAATCAGGGCGCCGATAAGGGGCAACCAGCCGGCGATGACGCCGACCCCCAGCAGGATCAGCCAGCCGATCCAGAAATGCGACCGGCGGCTGCGGCCGTTGAACGAGAACAAGAGGTGCTGCCAGTCGAAGCCGGCCACCTGGGGCGGCAGGCCCAGACCCGAGCCGGACAGGGCCATGATCTCGGTCGCCTCGCCGCCGACGGGCACGAAGTCGACCTTCTGGCCCGCATGGACCGACCCGCCGCGGAGCGAGGCGGTGTTGAAACTGTAGCGCGCGCCGTCGTCGCCGCTGATCAGGCCGGCCCCGGCGGCCGCGTCGTAACTCAGAACCTCGCCGCGCATGGCGTCCCTCCCTTTGTCGTGAGCGGAGGATGAACGCGCGTCGGCGGCAAGATCAAGGGAAGACCTGATGGCCTTTCACTAGGTGCGCCTGCCGTCGCGGCTGGCGTTCGGCTCGACGGCGGGCGTGGAGCGCCGGACCGAGATCGCCACGATGGCGAGCGGGTACGAGCGACGATCGACGCCCTGGGCGTTGGGACGGCGGCGCTATCTGATCGGGGCGGGCGTGCGGTCGCTGGACGACATGGCCGAGCTGACCGCCTTCTTCGAGGCGCGGCGCGGGCCGTTGAACGGCTTCCGCTTTCGCGATCCGCTGGATTTCAAGTCCTGTGCTCCGTCGGGTGCGATCGGGGCGGCGGACCAGGTGCTCGGCGTCGGCGACGGGACGAGGCGGGTGTTCCAGTTGGCGAAGGCCTACGGCGACGTGATCCGGCCGATCCGAAAGCCGGTCGCGGGAACGGTGGTGGCGGCCATCGCCGGCGTCGCGCTCGAGCCCGACGGCTACGCCGTCGAGTCCGTGACGGGCGAACTGACGCTGGCCGTCGCGCCGGACGAGGGCGTGGTGGTCACCGCCGGCTTCGCCTTCGACACGCCGGTGCGGTTCGAGAGCGACCGGCTGGAGGTGACGCTGGAAGGCTTCGCCGCCGGGCGGCTGGTGGCGGTCCCGCTGATCGAGATCCGGGTCTGAGCGATGCGCCAGGTTCCCCAGGAGATGGCCGCCCGTATCGACAGCGGGGCGGCGACGCTGTGCCACGTGTGGCTGCTGACCCGGACCGACGGCGAACGGCTGGGCTTCACCGACCACGACCGCGACCTGACGATCGATAGCGTGGCCTGCCGCGCCGCGAGCGGCTGGAGCCCCGGCGCGGGCGAAAGCGCGACAGGGTCCGTGGCCGGATCGCGCTCGCTGTCGGGCGTGCTGGACGCGGAAACGATCACATCCGAGGACATCGACGCGGGCCGGTATGACCGCGCCGAGATCGAGCTGTGGCGGCTGGACTGGGTCAGGCCCGACCTCAAGGTGCGGCTGTTCCGGGGATGGATCGCGGGACTGACGCGGCAGGGCGAGCGCTTCACGGCCGATGTGGAGGGGCCGCTGGCGGCGCTGGAGCGGGTGATCGGACGGACCTACGCGCGGACCTGCGATGCGACCCTGGGCGACGCGCGATGCGGGGTCACGCTGGAGGGCGCGCCGCAAGCCGTATGCGACCGGCGTTGGGAGACCTGCGTCGGCGTGTTCGGCAACGGGATCAACTTCCGCGGCTTTCCGGACATCCCCGGCGACGACTGGCTGACGGCGCAGCCGCGGGGCGGCGACGCAAATGACGGCGGGAGCCGACGGTGACGCGGCGCGAGGCGGCTGTGGCGACCGCGCGCGACTGGCTGGGCACGCCCTATCGCCACCAGGCGAGCGTGAAGGGCGAGGGCGCGGACTGCCTGGGGCTGGTGCGGGGCGTCTGGCGCGAGGTGATCGGCGACGAGCCGGAGGCGCCCGGACCCTATACGCCCGACTGGGCCGAACGCGGTGGAGCGGAGACGCTGCTGGAGGCGGCGCGGCGATGGCTCACGCCGGTTGTGACCGAGGCGGCGCAGCCCGGCGACGTGCTGTTGTTCCGCATGAGTCCGGAGGCGCCGATCAAGCACTGCGCGATCCTGAGCGCCGTCGATGCGCCCGAGCCGAGGATG
Source organism: Brevundimonas balnearis (assembly GCF_042434805.1). Classification (NCBI taxonomy): domain Bacteria; kingdom Pseudomonadati; phylum Pseudomonadota; class Alphaproteobacteria; order Caulobacterales; family Caulobacteraceae; genus Brevundimonas; species Brevundimonas balnearis. The sequence goes on from NZ_JBHLSW010000015.1 coordinate 119,030, forward strand.
ATCCACGCCTACTGGGGCCGGGCGGTGGTGGAGAGCTGGATGGGGCCCTGGTGGCGACGGCGGCTGGCGGTCGCCTTCACCTGGCCGGAGGACGGGAGCGGGAGGGCGGCATGGCGCAGGTGATCCTGGGCGGCATCGGCGGCGCCGTCGGCGGGTCGGTCGGGCGGCTGATCGGCGGCGTCGTGGGGCGGGCGCTGGACAACGGACTGGTCGCCGCCCTGACCCCGCCCCGGGAAGGGCCGAGGATCGACGGCCTGCGGGTGCAGTCCTCGGCGGAGGGCGCCGGGCTGGCTTTCGCCATGGGCCGAACCCGTGTCGCCGGACAGGTGATCTGGGCGTCGCGGTTCCGTGAGCGCCGGGTGGAGAGCGGCGGCGGCAAGGGCGGGCCGGAGCGGCGCGACTACGCCTATTCGCTGAGCTTCGCGGTCGCGCTGTGCGAAGGTCCGATCGACGGGGTGGGGCGGATCTGGGCCGACAATCAGCCGATGGACCTGACCGGCGTGACGATGCGGGTGCATCGCGGAACCGAGGACCAGACGCCGGACCCGCTGATCGCGGCGGTGGAAGGACAGGCGCCCGCCTATCGCGGCATCGCCTATCTGGTGTTCGAGGACCTGCCGCTGGCCGACTTCGGCAATCGGCCGCCGATGATCAGCGCCGAGGTTTTCCGCCGCCCGCTGGGCGACGGGCCCCGGCTGGAGGACCGGCTGGAGGGGGTCTGCCTGATACCCGGCGCGGGCGAGTTCGTGCTGGCCACCGAACCGGTGGTCCGCCGAAGCGGGCTGACGCGGGTCGAGAGCGAGAACGTGCACGCGCCGGACGGGCGGCCGGACCTGATCGTCTCGTTGGACCAGCTGGAGGCGCAATGCCCGAACCTGAAACGGGTCAGTCTGGTGGTCGGCTGGTTCGGCACGAGCCTGGCGGCGGGCGATTGCGTGATCCGGCCGGGTGTGGAGCGGCGCGAGAAGGCGACCGAGCCGCTGGTCTGGTCGGCAGCGGGCGAGACGCGCGAGACGGCGCATCTGATCTCAGGGGTTGAGGGTCGCCCGGCCTATGGCGGCACGCCGTCCGACGAGACGGTGCGGCAGGCGATCCGCGAGCTGAAGCGGCGCGGATGGGAGGTCACGCTCTATCCCTTCATCTTCATGGACTGCGAGGGCTATCCGTGGCGGGGGCGGATCGCGGCGACCTCGGCGGCGACGGCCGAGGCGGAGATCGCCGCCTTCATCGACGGGCCCGAAGGGTTGCGGCGCATGGCGCTGCATTACGCCGAAATGGCAGCCGAAGAGGGCGCCGACGGGGTGCTGATCGGCTCCGAGTTGAGGGGGGTGACGACCAGCCGGGCGACGGACGGATCCTATCCCGCCGTGGCGCGGCTGCGGTCGTTGGCGACCGAGGCGAAGGCCGTGGTCGGGGCCGGCGTGAAGGTGTCCTATGCGGCGGACTGGTCGGAGTACTTCGGTCATCAGCCCGGAGACGGGTCGGGCGACCGGATGTTTCACCTGGACCCGCTGTGGGCTGATCCGGCGATCGACTACGTGGGGATCGACTGGTATCCGCCGATGGGCGACTGGCGGGACGGGGAGGCGCATCTGGACGCGCTCGCCGGGGCGAGAGGACCGGAGGACGCGGCCTATCTGCGGACCCAGATGGACGGCGGCGAGGGCTTCGACTGGTACTACGCCGACGAGGCCGCGCGGCTGGCGCAGGATCGCACGGCGATCGTCGACCTGGCGCATGGAGAGGACTGGGTCTTCCGGCCGAAGGACCTGAGAGGCTGGTGGAGCGCGGCGCATCACGACCGGCCTGGCGGGGTGCGCGCCACGGCGCCGACGGCATGGGTTCCGGGCATGAAACCGATCCGGTTGACGGAATTCGGCTGTGCGGCTCTGGACCGGGGCGGCAACGCACCGAACCTGTTCCAAGACGCCAAGAGCACGGAGTCGGCCCTGCCGCCGTTCTCGCGCGGCGGGCGTGACGACCGCATGCAGCGCCGCCTGCTCGAGGCCGTCCTGAGCTGGATCGCAGACCCCGAGAGCAATCCCGTCAGCCCGGTCTATGGCGAACCGATGATCCAGGCCGCCGACGCCTGGTGCTGGGACGCACGCCCCTTCCCGGCGTTCCCGGCGCTGGGCGAGCGGTGGGCCGACGCCGGGGCGTGGGCGACCGGGCACTGGCTGAACGGACGGCTGAACGGCGAGACGGCGGACCTGATCCGCGCCGTGCTGGCGCGCGGCGGAGTCGAGGGCGACGCGGTGGCGATCGCACCTCTGGACGATGCGGCGAGCGGGATCGTGATCGCGCGCCCAACGCGGCTGCGCGAGGCGCTGGAGCCGCTGCTGCTGGCCGCCGACGCGGGCCTCGCCGAACGGGACGGACGGGTGGCGGTCACCGGACCGGAGGTCGAGGCTCAGCTGACCCTGGGCGAGGATGAGCTGGAGATCGACGAGGCGGCGCCGGTGGAGCGGCTGCGTCGGCTGGCCTCGCCGATCGCCGCCGCTCAGGTGCGGTTCGTCGATGAGGCGGCGGGCTATCAGACCGGAGCCGCCCTGTCGGTGGCGTCGGGCGACGGCCCGCGCGTGACCATCGACCTGGCGGTGAGCTGCACCGCCGCGACGGCGCGGGCGGTGGCGGCGCGGACGCTGGCGGGCGCCGAGGTCGAGGACGAGATGCGGGTGCGGCCCGGTCCCCTGGCGCGCCTGAGGCTGGAGCCGGGCGACGGGGTTCTGATCGCCGGAGAGGACGGCGCGTGGCGTTTAGCCGAGCTGCGCGACGACGAACGGCCGGCGGCGACGCTGACGGCCGACCGCGAGGCGATGAGCGTCGATGCGCCAGATTCGCCGAGAGCTGAAGCGGCGCCGGCGGCGGTCGGACGAGCGTTCCTGAACGTTCTGGAGCTGCCGCCGCTGCCGGGGGCGGAGGACGATGCGCGCCCCCTGGCGGCCGTGGCGCTGGAGCCTTGGCGGCCGATGGCGGTCTGGGGCGGCGCGGGCGCGGAGGGCCTGGTTCAGCGGGCGCGGGTCGAGAGGCCGACCGCTGTCGGGCGTCTGGTGGAGTCGCTGGAGCCGGGACCCGCCGGGCGCTGGCAGGAGACCGGGGCGCTGGTCGTGGAGATAGAGGGCCGTGCGCCGCAGAGCCGCTCGGCGGAGCGGGTGCTGGCCGGCGAGGGATTGCTGGCGGTCGAGACGGCGCTGGGCTGGGAGGTCCTGCAATACCGGGAGGCGACTCTGCTGGAGGGCGGGCGGTGGCGCCTGACGGGGCTCCTGCGCGGTCGGCTGGGGACCGAGCCGGCCTGCGCGGCGGGCGCAGGCGCGGGCGCGATCGTGGTCGCGCCGTCGGAACTCGTTCGGCTGGAGACGGGGCTGGACGAGCTCGGCGCCGACCTTTTGTGGCGGGTCGGGCCGGACGGCTGGGCGCCTCACGCGGGGTTCGCCAGCGTCTCGGCCGCCTGGACAGGCCGGGCGCTGAGGCCGTGGCGGCCGGCGCAGCTGTCGGCGCGGGAGACGGAGGCCGGGCTCCTGCTGCGCTGGATCCCCCGAGCGCGGCTGGGCGGCGACGGCTGGGGCGCGGAGCCTGCCGATGGCCTTCCGACGCGCTTCCGGCTGCGCGTCACGGCCGGCGAGACGATCGTGCGGACGTTCGAGGTCGAGGCGGCGGAAACGATTTATCCGGCCGCCGAGCTGGCGGCGGACCGAGCGATGTACGGCCCGCTCCAGACGCGGGTGGCGGGGTTCGAGCCCGGCTATGGCTGGGGCGACGAAGCGGTGCTGGCGATCTAGAGGTTTGCGAAGCGGTCGGAAGCGCCTAACTCAACCCCGCAACCGAATTCGTGGGGTAACGACCGAGTGGCCGGCGATCCGTACAAGGAACTGGGGGTCTCTCGCGGCGCGAGCGCCGAGGAGATCAAGAAGGCGTTCCGCAAGCTGGCCAAGCAGCTGCACCCGGACCAGAACCGCGACAATCCCGCGGCGGCCGAGCGGTTCAAGCGGGTCACCGCCGCCTTCGACATCCTGGGCGACGAAGAGAAGCGCAAGCGGTTCGACCGGGGGGAGATCGACGCCGACGGGCGCGAGCAGTTCCGGGGCTTCAGCGGCGGCGGCGCTGGTCCCGGCGGGTTCGGGCGCGGCGGCGGCGGGCAGCGCGCGCCGTTCGACGACATCGACCTGGACGAGGTCTTCAGCATGTTCGGCGGCGGGGCGCGAGGCCCCGGGCGCGGCTTCGGCATGGGGCGGGGCCAGGATGTGCGCGCGACGCTGGAGATCACGCTGGAGGAATCCATCGCCGGCGCGACCCGCCGCATCCAGTTCTCCGACGGCCGCACCCTGGACGTGGTCATCCCGAAGGGGGCAGGCGAGGGCCAGGTGATTCGCCTGCGCGGCCAGGGCGCGCCCGGACGCGGCGGCGGGGAGGCGGGCGACGCCCTGATCGAGCTGAGGCTGGCGCCGCACGCGCTCTATACGCCCGACGGCGCGGACCTTCTGATGGACCTGCCGATCTCGGTCCCCGATGCGGTGCTGGGCGGAAAGGCGCCCGTGCGCACGCCGGACGGGACGGTCAACCTGACCATCCCCAAGGGCTCCAACAGCGGCCAGGTGATGCGGCTGAAGGGGCGCGGCGGTTACGCCAACGGGCGGCGTGGCGACCTGAAGGTGCGGCTGCTCGTGACCTTGCCGGAATCGCCGGACGAGGCTCTGGTGAAGTTCGCCGAAGACTGGCGCGCCAAGCGCCCCTACCAGCCCGGGCGCTGACCTTATGCCGACCAAGCCGACCGTGAAGCCGAAGCGGCCGTGGTTCTCCTCCGGGCCGACGGCGAAACGACCCGGCTGGTCTCTCGCCGGACTGCCGGAAGGTCTGCTGGGCCGCGGCATCCGGGCGCCGGAGGTGGTGGCCCGTTTCGCCCGGGGGCTGGAGCTGACGCGTGAGGTGCTGCGCCCGCCCGAGGACCATGTGCTGGCCTATGTGCCGGGGTCGGACACGGGCGCGGTCGAGGCGGCGATGTGGGGGATGCTCGGCTCGCGACCCGTGCAGCTGCTCGCCTTCGAAAACTTCGGAAAGACCTGGGCGGTCGATGCGAAGGATCATCTGAAGCTGGAGCCGGAGGTGCTGTCGGCGCCCTGGGGGCGGTGGCCCGACACCGGCGCGGTCGATCCGAAGAAGGATCTGGTGTTCCCCTGGAACGGGACGACCTCGGGGGTGAAGGCGCCGAACGCCGACTTCATCGCCGAGGATCGCGAGGGGCTGGTGATCTGCGACGCCACCTCGGCGGCCTTCGCCATGCACCTGCCGTGGGACCGGCTGGATGTGACGACCTTCTCGTTCCAGAAGGCGCTGGGGGGCGAGGCCGGGATCGGGGTCGCGGTGCTGTCGCCGCGGGCGGTGGCCCGGCTGGACGAGGTCGAGGCGAGCCGGCCGGTGCCGAAGCTGCTGAGGCTGACCGAAGGCGGACGCTTCAACCGGGCGCTGGCGACCGGGACCATGATCAACACCTTCTCGGTCCTGACGATCGAGGACTGGATCGACGCCCTGGAGTGGGCGAAGGGCGTCGGCGGGCTGGACGAACTGGTCCGGCGGACTGACGCGAATTTCGCTGTTCTGGCCGAGTGGGTCGAGCGGTCCGACTGGATCGACTTCCTGGCCGAGGACCCGGCGACGCGGTCCACCACGTCGGTCTGCCTGAAGATCGTCGATCCCCGCGTCACGGCGCTGGACGACGCGGGACGCCAGGCGTTCGTCTGGCGCATGAAGGGCCTGCTCGAGGAAGAGGGCGCCGCCTTCGACGTCGAGAGCCACCGCAACGCTCCGGCGGGCCTGCGCATCTGGTGCGGCTGCACCGTGGAGGCCGAGGACGTGGCGGCGGCGACGCCCTGGCTGGACTGGGCTTTCGGGGTCGCGGCGTCCACTGAGTCATGACTGCAACGCAGCGGCTATGAAACGTACGGTTACAGTGATTTTGGAGGACTTTCCGCCCTATTCGGGTATCTTCGTGTTGGGAACGTCGTGCCCCCGCGTCGGTTTCAACTGCTATGGGTCGGTTGACGCTACATTGGGCGCGATATACGGGAGCGAAAAATGGGCCACGCACATACAGGGAGCCGAAAAATGAACCGCGAACTTCAACTGCGTGAAGTGGGGGTTAATTTTGCGGCGAATGCCTCGTCGGCATTGAGCGTTGGTTACAACTTTGGTGACTCGGCGTTTTCCGGTTATGGGGAATTCACGCCCATAACGATTCGCTCGTACGCGATGCCGGAGACGCATGCCCACTTGGAACGAGATCGATAACGAGATCGAGGCTACCCAGGGCGAGCAGCCCTGCGGAGTGGTTCGGCGGAAGTATCTTGAGCGCCTGCAGGATCGCTTAGGCCGCTCCGTGATCGCCTACTATTCCGGCTTTCTTCAATCGCGACAGCCAAACGGGACTATGCACCCGGAGGCGGCGATTAGCGATCTGGACATGAACGGCCTGATGGCTGTGGTCCACGGTGTGAATCGCGAGCGTGGGCTCGATTTGATTGTTCATACGCCTGGTGGCGGCATCGAAGCAACCCGAGGATTTGTCGAGTACCTCTACAAGATGTTCGGGCGGGACATTAGGGTAATAGTCCCGCATATGGCGATGTCATCTGGCACCATGATCGCGTGCGCCGCTCGAGAAATCATCATGGGCAAGCATTCTTGCTTGGGTCCGACCGACCCGCAAGTGCGAGGCCACCCCGCAATGGGCGTGCTTGCAGAGGTGGATCGCGCAATCGAAGAGATCAAGCAGGAGCCGCTTAAGCAGCTGGTTTGGTCTGCAGTTTTCGCAAAGTATCCCCCCGCATTTATACTCGATTGTGAACGATCTGTTGAGGGAACGCGACAGATGGTTTCTTCTTGGCTGAGAAACAATATGTTCAAGGGTGATACTGATCCTGGCGCGAGAGCTCAGCAAGTCGTCGGGCAGCTCATGAACTACAAGGAAACGACCGAACATGCCCATCACTTCCTGATCGACAAGTGTAGGGAAATAGGTCTCGCCGTCTCGGCAATTGAAGATGATCAAAACCTTCAGGAGGACCTCCTGAGCGTTCATCATTCGTACATCGCTTCGTTTGCAAGAACCCGCGCCATTAAAATCATTGAGAATGCGTCAGGCGGAAACTGGAGTGTCTCAGTTTAGTACGGCTACCTTTTCGGTGAAGCTACACGTGGGCGACATCGGCGGCTGAGCCGTCTATAGCGACGCCGCATCTTCCGTGGAGATCTGGACTTGGCGAACGTCGCGGTGGTCGGCGCCCAGTGGGGCGACGAGGGCAAGGGCAAGATCGTCGACTGGCTGTCGAACCGGGCCGACGTGGTCGTCAGGTTCCAGGGCGGTCACAACGCCGGCCACACGCTGGTCGTCGGCGACAAGGTCTATAAGCTGAGCCTGCTTCCGTCGGGCGTCGTTCAGGGCAAGCCCTCGGTGATCGGCAACGGGGTCGTGGTCGACCCCCGGGCGCTGCTCGACGAGATCGCGCGGATCGAGGCGCAAGGGGTGGCGATCACGCCCGACATCCTGAAGCTGGCGGACAATGCCTGCCTGATCCTGCCGCTGCACCGCGATCTGGACGGGGCGCGGGAGGCGCAGGCCGGCGCCGGCAAGATCGGCACCACCGGCCGCGGCATCGGACCGGCCTACGAGGACAAGGCCGGGCGGCGGGCCATCCGTGTCGGCGATCTGGCGGACCCGGAGGCGCTGGACGCCAAGATCGAGCGGCTGCTGGCCCACCACGGGGCGCTGCGCAAGGGGCTGGACCTGCCCGAGATCGATCCGGCGGCGCTGAAGGCCGAACTTCTGGCGATCGCGCCGCGGGTCCTGCGCTTCACCGGCGAGCCGGTTTGGAGGCAGCTGGACAGGGCCTATCGCGACGGCAAGCGCATCCTGTTCGAGGGCGCGCAAGGCGCGTTGCTGGACGTCGACCACGGCACCTATCCCTATGTGACCAGCTCCAACACCGTGGCCGGGCAGGCGGCGGCGGGATCCGGCCTGGGGCCCCGTTCGGTGGGCTATGTGCTGGGCATCGTGAAAGCCTACACGACGCGCGTCGGCGAAGGCCCCTTCCCCACGGAGCTGACCGACGCCGACGGCCAGCGGCTGGGGGAGCGCGGCCGCGAGTTCGGCACCGTGACCGGACGCGCCCGCCGCTGCGGCTGGTTCGACGCGGTGCTGGTGCGCCAGTCGATCGCGGTCAACGGCATCCACGGCATCGCCCTGACCAAGCTGGACGTGCTGGACGGGTTCGAGAGCCTCAAGATCTGCGTTGGCTATCGCGTCGGCGATCGCGAGCTGGACTATCTGCCCGCCGGGCTGCGCGACCAGGCGGCGGCGGAGCCGATCTACGAGACGCTGGAAGGCTGGGCCGACAGCACCCAGGGCGCCCGATCCTGGCGGGACCTGCCGGCCAATGCGGTGAAGTACGTGCGTCGGGTCGAGGAGCTGATCCAGGCGCCGGTCGCGCTTCTGTCCACCAGCCCGGAGCGTGACGACACGATCCTGATGCAGGATCCGTTCGCGGGCTGACCCGAGGCTCAACCCGACCTTAACCGGAAGGCTTCACCATGGTTGGGCTTCAGAACGAGGTCCGCCACGTGTTCGCCGCCGACTCCAAGACGCTGCACAAGATCGAGCCGGTGATCCGGCGCACCCTGATCGTCGATCCGAACATGGCGTCGGCCAAGCTGATGGCCGATCTGGTCAAGGGCCTGGGCGCCCGCGAGGTGGTGGTCGAGCAGGACGAGAAGCTGGCGCTGGAGGCCGCGCGCGACCTGGAGCCCGGGATCATCTTCGTCGAGCGGACCGGCCCCCGGCTGGACGGGGAGTCCTTCACGAAGCGGCTGCGCCGGTCGAACCTGGCGTGCCGCAAGGCGCCGATCATCATGGTGACGTCGGACGCGACCGCCTCCACCATCAAGGGGGCGCGCGACAGCGGGGTGCACGAGTTCCTGCGCAAACCCTTCACGTCCGGCGACCTGTTCAAGCGGATCGAGGTGGTTTCCATCCGTCCGCGCGACTGGATCGAGGCGGTCGGCTATGTCGGCCCGGATCGCCGTCGGTTCAACTCGGGCGAATACGCGGGACCCCAGAAGCGCAAGTCGGACAAGGCCAAGGGCGGCGACGCGGCCGCGGCCAAGGATCAGGCGATGCGCATCCTCAACGCCGCCCTGGCGCAGTTCGACAGCGACCCGATGCAGGCGCTGCGCGCCATTCGCGAGCAGGTCTCGGCCCTCAAGGCGCAGGCCATGAAGACCGCCGACGCCGGCCTGGCGGTGGCGCTGGCCTCGTTGGAGACGGTGCTGACGGGTGCCGCCCCCACCAAGGCTCAGCTGGAACGGCCGATCCAGGGCGTCCTCGCGCTGGCCGCGCCCGACACCTTCGCCAAGGCGAGCTGAATCCGGACGGCGCCTCAGGCGTCGACCAGGTTCCGTTCCATGGCCGCCGCGCGCATGGCCTTCTGAAGCTTCTCGAAGGCGCGCACCTCGATCTGACGCACGCGCTCGCGGCTGACGCCATACTGGACGGCGAGCTCCTCAAGGGTGACCGGATCGTCCTTAAGGCGACGTTCGGTCAGGATGTGCTTCTCGCGGTCGGTGAGCTCCTGCATGGCCTCCTGAAGCAGGCCCATGCGGATGTCGCGCTCCTCGTCCTCGGCCAGCCGCGTCTCCTGAGACACGGCCTCGTCGTCGGACAGCCAGTCCTGCCATTCGCTCTCGCCGTCGGCCCGCAAGGGGGCGTTCAGGGACGCGTCGCCCGACAGCCGCCGGTTCATGTCGATGACGTCCTGCTGGGTGACGCCCAGCTTGCTGGCGATGGCCTCGACGTTCTCCGGGCGCAGATCGCCTTCTTCGAAGGCGGAGATCTGGCTCTTGGCCTTGCGCAGGTTGAAGAACAGCTTCTTCTGCGCGGCGGTGGTGCCCATCTTCACGAGCGACCAGCTGCGCAGGATGTATTCCTGGATCGAGGCGCGGATCCACCACATGGCGTAGGTCGCCAGGCGGAAGCCCTTGTCCGGGTCGAACTTCTTGACGGCCTGCATCAGGCCGACGTTGCCCTCGGAGATGACCTCGCCGATCGGCAGGCCGTAGCCGCGATAGCCCATGGCGATCTTGGCCACGAGACGCAGGTGAGAGGTGACGAGCTTGTGCGCGGCCTCGGGATCCTGGTGTTCGGACCAACGCTTGGCGAGCATGAACTCCTCGTCCTTGCTCAGCATCGGGAACTTCCGGATTTCCGAAAGATAGCGCGACAGCCCCTGTTCAGGCGACATGATCGCGAGCGCGTTGTTGGCAGCCATTCGGTCCCTCCAGACCAGACATGTCCGAGCGGGCTTTCCGGTCGGCCACGGGATGTGCGCCGGACCCTCGCCCCTCAATCGACTAGATGGCGATCGGTTGCCCCGAGTGAAAGGGGCTTTTCGTCACGGCGCCGAAGCGTCGCTACGACCGCCATCCGGCGATGGTGGTTACTAGCAGGAACCTAGTCTTTTTACAAGACCCACTAGATGCCCAGGATGCCCCGATAGGTGGGGTGCACCACGTCGGCGTGCTCGGGGTGTTTCTTCAGCCAGGCCGACAGATACGGACAGACCGGCAGGAGAACGAGCTCCCGCGCCTGCACGTCGGCCACAACGTGTGCGGCCAGGCGGCCGGCCAAGCCGCGACCCTCCAGCGCCTCGGGGACGAGGGTCTCGGTGATCATCATGTTGGGCGGGTTGAAGTTGTAGGTCATCACCGCCACGCCGCCCTCGACCTCGAGCTCGTACCGCTTGGCGTCGGGATTGTCGCGAAACACACCGTCGTCGGACATGGCTTAGAGCGCCTCCAGCGCCTCGATGAGCGATGCCATGTCAGGTGGCGGCTGCGTCTGAAACCGCAAGGCTCGGCCGGTGATCGGGTGGACGAAGCCGAGCACGGCTGCGTGCAGAGCCTGGCGCGTCAGCCCCGCCTGGGAGATCGCCATCCGGACCGCAGGCGCCGTCGCGCCCGAGCCGTAGACAGGATCGCCGAGGATCGGAGCGCCCTTGTGGGCCATGTGGACGCGGATCTGGTGGGTTCGCCCGGTGTGAAGGGTGCAGCGGACGACCGCCGCGAAGGGTCGGCTCGCCGGGCCGAAGGGGCGCAGCACCTCATAGTCCGTGATCGCTTCGCGGCCGCCGGATTTCAGCACCGCCATCTTCTTCCGGTCCGAGCTCGATCGACCGACCCGGCTCTGAACCCGTCCGCGGGACGGGTTCGGCGCGCCGCGCGTCGCCGCCAGATAGCTGCGCTCGATGTCGTGGCGGGCGAACAAGGCCGACAGACCCGCGTGGGCGGCGTCGGACTTGGCCGCGACCATCACGCCGGACGTGTCCTTGTCCAGCCGGTGCACGATGCCGGGTCGCGCCACGCCGCCGATGCCCGACAGCTCGCCGGCGCAGTGGTAGAGAAGCGCGTTGACGAGGGTGTCGCGCGGATGGCCGTGCGAGGGGTGGACGGGCATCCCGGCCGGCTTGTCCACCACGATGAGGTCCGCGTCCTCGTGCAGGATGGTCAGGGCGATGTCCTGGGCTTCGGGCTCTGCCGGCTCCGGCGGCGGCAGATGGACGCGGTAGGCGCCCGGCTCGGCCCTGGCCGAGGCCGAGGTGACGGCCGTGTCGCCGAACCGGACGCGCCCGGCTGCGATCAGCGACTGGAGTCGGGCGCGAGAGAGTTCCGGCAGCGCCTGGGCCAGCGCCTTATCAAGCCTGCCGCCGCCGGAGATCAGCCATGCGACCAGCACCTCGCCGTCGTCGTCCGTCTCCGGATCGTCTGTCGCGAAATCGTCCGTCAATCGTTCACCCAGCGGTCGCGGCCCTGTCGTTCGCCGGACATGGCTGAGCCCTATCGGCGGTTTTCATGCCCCGGAAAAGGGGCGGGGGAGCCTTAACATGAACGTGTTTCGCACCAAGTCCTGGCTGCTGGCCTCGGCCGGCCTGGCCGCCTGCCTTTCGACGCCCGTCCTGGCGCAGGACGCCGAGAGCGGCGTCACCACCGTCGACGAGGTCATCGTCACCCTGCAGAAGCGCGAGCAGTCGATCATCGAGGTGCCGACCGCCCTGACCGCCTATTCGGGCGAGTTCCTGAACGAGATCGGCGTCGATGACTTCAACGAGCTGGGCCTGTTCACGCCCGGCTTCGACGTCCAGGACCAGTCGCCGAACAACCCGGGCTTCGTGATGCGCGGCATCACCTCGGACTCCGGCGAGGCCTACATCGAGCCCCGCGTGTCCGTGTTCCAGGACGGCGTCTCGATCTCCAAGGCGCGCGGCTCCTACGTCGAGCTGTTCGACATCGAGCGCGTGGAGATCGCCAAGGGTCCGCAGTCGACGCTGTTCGGCCGCGGCGCCCTGATCGGGGCGGTCAACATCATCCAGAACAAGGCCTCCCTCGCCGGCTTCGAGGGCGAGCTGGAGGGGCAGGTCGGCTCGGACGGCTTCATCCAGTTCGGCTCGGTCGCCAACGCGTCCCTGTCCGACAGCTTCGCGGCGCGCCTGGCCTTCCGTCATCGGCAACGGGACGGCACGGTGGAGAACGCCCTGGGCGGCGAGGACTTCAATGGCGTGGACACCTCCGCGGCGCGCCTGTCGCTGGTGTGGGCGCCGAACGACGACTTCCGCGCCGACATCATCGCCAACTACCAGCGGGACGGCTCGACCGGCACCTCGTTCAAGGCTCGCAACTATCTGCCGACCGACCCGACGACCGGGGCGGTGCTGGGCGGCGCCGAACCCTGGGAGCCGGCGGCTCTCCAGGCCGGTCAGAACTTCGTCGACGGCTCGCGGCTGGGTCTGGACCGGGAGGTCTATGGCGTCACCGGCATCCTGAGCTGGACCCTGTCCGAGTCCGTGAGCCTGACCTCCATCACGGCGGCCCGGACCTTCGACTCGGTCGAGGTGTTCGACCCGGACGGCATCGGTCTGCCCATCCTGACCATCTCGGAAGACGCCACCGGCGACCAGTTCAGCCAGGAGCTGCGCCTGAACTATGACGCGGGCGGCCGCTTCCGCGCCTTCGTCGGCGCCGGCTATTTCGAGGAGGACGGCGCCCAACGCCTGCCGCTGCAGTGGGACGAGCGGGTCGCGCTGGCCCTGCTCACCGGTCAGCTGAACGCCGGCGGCGCCGGATCGGGCCTGCCCGCCAACCAGCCGGCGCCGCTGGCGGTGTTCGGCAACACCGCCTTCACCGGCGCCCTGATCCAGGGTCTGGTGGCCGCGACGTCGGGTGGCACTATCCTGCTGCCGACCGCCCAGGCGCAAGCGATCGCCGCGAACCTGAACCCCGCCTACACCGAGATCGTCACCAACACCGCCGAGCTGACCTCCTATGACGTCTTCGCCGATGTCAGCTTCGACGTGACCGACCGGCTGGAGATCGGCGCGGGCCTGCGCTTCACCTCGGACGAGAAGACCTCGGGCATCTCGTCGGCCGTCACCAGCGGCCAGCGCAGCGTGCTGGGCTCGGTCATCGCCGGAGCGACGATCCGCAGCTCGGCGCTGTTGGGCGCGCTCGCCGCGCCGAACGCGGGCCAGATCCCGTTCGGGGCGACCTATCCGGTCCCGAACTTCGGCCTGTTCATCCAGCCGACCGCCGGGGGGGTGCAGGAGCAGTCGCTGGACGACGACGGCTTCACCTGGCGTCTGACCGCGGCGCTATGAGCTGAGCGAGGACGCCAGCGTCTACGCCAACTACGCCCGCGGGCGTCGTCCGGCGGTGCTGGCCCCCAGCGTTCCGGCCGCGCCGCTCACCGCGGGTGACGGCCAGGCGCAGTTCGACGTCGTCGACGAGGAGACCGTCGACAGCTTCGAGGTCGGCTACAAGGCCGCGAACCTGCTGGACGGAACGCTCCGGTTCGAGGCGGCGGCCTTCTACTACGGGTATGAGAACTTCCAGACCCAGGTTCAGGAGGGCGCGCAGTTCATCACCACCAACGCCGGCGAAGCGACGTCCTATGGCGCAGAGCTGCAAGGCGTCTGGACGCCGACGGCCATGCTCGACCTGTTCGCCACCTACGCCTACAACCGCTCGCGCTTCGACGTGGGCCGTTTCGACGGCAACCGCTTCCGCCTGTCGCCGGACCATCAGGCCTCGATCGGCGCCTCGGCCCGCTTCCTGGTCGCCGGCGGAGAGCTGCGGGTGACGCCGAGCTACACCTGGCAGTCCGAAGTCTTCTTCGACGACAACAACGACATTCCGGCGCTGCAGAGCGGCCTCGTGCCAGACACGGTCCAGGACGAGCTGCAGGAGAGCTACGGTCTTTTGAACCTGCGCCTGGCCTATACCCCGGACCAGGGGAACTGGACGCTCGAGGCGTTCGGGGACAACCTGCTCGACGAAGAGTACGTCAAGGATGCGGGCAACACCGGCGACGCGCTCGGCCTGGCGACCTTCATCGCCGGCGCCCCGACGACCTACGGCGTCGGCCTGACGCTGCGTTACTGACGACCTGAGGCGGGGCCGCCCGGCGGCCCAGCCCCCTTGTCCGGAGTCTTCCATGACTGTCGATCGCCGCCGCCTGCTGGGTCTCTTCGGCGTGGGAGCCGCCGCCGGATGCGCCGCCACGCCTCAGCCCCCGCGCGCGCCGCTGGCGGCCGATGCGATCATGCTGGACGGCGTGAGCTTCGCCCACGGCGTGGCGTCGGGGGACCCCGACACCACGTCGGTCCTGCTCTGGACCCGCGCGGGCGCTGTCGGCGGCGAGCCCCACGCCGTGCGCTGGCAGGTGGCCGAGGACGAGGCCTTCCAGACCATCGCGGCGGAAGGCGTCGCCGAGACGAGCGCCGCCCGCGACCACACGGTCAAGGTCGTCGCCGAGGGCCTGAGACCCGGAACGGACTACTGGTACCGCTTCATCGCGATGAGCGGCCAGGGCTCCCCGGTCGGGCGAACCCGCACCCTGCCGGAGGCGTCTTCCGCCGAGCCTGTGGTGCTGGCCGTGGCGTCCTGCTCGCTGCACCCCAACGGCCTGTTCAACGCCTATGACGCGATCGCGCGCCTGGAGACGCTGCACGCCGTCGTTCACCTGGGCGACTACATCTATGAGTACGGGGCGGCCGAGGGCGACTACGGCATGGCCAACGGGCGCCGCCTGAACCGCATCCCCGAGCCGCCGCGCGAGATCGTGACACTCGAGGACTATCGGGCGCGCCACGCCCAGTACAAGTCCGACCCGAACCTGCAGGCGGCGCACGCCCGCGCGCCCTGGATCGTCGTCTATGACGACCACGAGGTGACCAATGACGGCTATCTGACGGGCGCGGAGAACCACCAGCCCGACGAAGGGGACTGGGCCGCGCGCAAGGCGGCCGCGCTGAAGGCCTACTTCGAATGGATGCCGATCCGCGAGCCCCAGGCGAGCCGATCGCTGGAGGCGGCGACCTATCGCAGCTTCCGCTTCGGCCGCTCCGCGTCGCTGCACATGCTCGAGACCCGTCTGATGGCGCGGACGAGGCAGCTGGACTACGCCGCCGACTTCTACGTCACTGGACCGGACGGTCAGCCGACCCCGGATCGCCCGGGCTTCATGGCCAGGCTGAACGATCCGGCCCGGCGCCTGATGGGCGACGACCAGCTGGCCTGGCTGGAACGGGACCTCAGCGCCGCGGTCGACGCCGGCGCCGCCTGGCAGTTGATCGGCAACCAGGTGATCATGGCGCGCGTCACGGCGCCGGACTTCGGCGCCCTGATCCCCGAGGCGACGCTCGGCGCGGTGCTGGCCACCCTGCCGCCGGAGCGGCAGCAGAGCATCCGCAGCCTGATCAGCCTGTTCGGACAGGACGTGCCGCTGAACCTCGACGCCTGGGACGGCTATCCGGCCGAGCGGGAGCGGCTCTATGCGGCGCTGAAGCGATCGGGCGCGCGGCCCGTCGCCCTGGCGGGCGACAGCCACACCTTCTGGGTCAACCGTCTAGCCGACGCCGCCGGGGACGACGTCGGGATCGAATTCGGCACGACCGCGATCACCAGCCCGAGCCCGGCGGACTCGCTGGGCCTGCCCATCGCCTTCGCCAACCAGGCGGTGAACGACGCGAACGAGGAAGTCCGTTTCGTCGATTTCGGGCCCCGCGGCTTCCTGAAGCTGACGCTGACCCCGGAGCGGGCGCGGGGCGAGCTGATCGCCGTCTCGACCATCACCGAGACCCCCTATCGCGCCAGCGTGCTGAAGACCTACGAGGCGGCGGCGGAGCCGCAGGGGCGGATCGGCGCGCTTCGCGAGAGCTGAAGCTCAGAAATCGAGGTCCGCGTACACCGCCGAGGGCGCCACGCCCGGGAAGCGGTCGCCGAGCAGGCCCCGGAAGCAGGGGCGACACTTGATCTTGGCGTACCAGCCCTTGAGCGCCGGGTAGGCCGGCCACGGCGCCTCGCCGAAATAGTCCAGCACCGACAGGTGCGCGGCCGCCACGAGATCGGCCTGACTCAATCGACGGCCCGCCAGCCAGTCGCGCTCGCCCGCCAGGGCCTCGAACAGGGCCAGGTGCCGGCGCAACGCCTCACGCCCCTCACGCAGATTGCGGGCGTCGGGCGGTCCCATGCGCAACAGCGGCTTTTCCATACGCTCGTGCAGCAGCACCGCGTCGACATCGTCGGTGAACGGGCGCGCGAACCAGTCGACCAGGCGCCGGGCCTCGGCCCGTTCGCCCGCGTCGCCGGGCAGAAGAGCGCCGGCGCTGGCGTCGTCGGCGAACCCCAGGATGGCGGACAGGCCGCGCAGGGTCAGGGCACGGCCCTGATGCCGGGTCTCCAGAACCGGGGGCAGGCCCGACGGGTTCAGCGCGTGGATGGGACTCTCGGGGTCCCAGGGCCGCACCGCCTGTTCCTGCACCGCCAGCTTGATCTCGCCCAGCGCGAGCCGCGCCGCGCGCGAGGCCGGATCGAAGGCGAAGTGGTGAAGGGTCGCGGCCTCGGCCATGGCCGCTTCCTGCGCGCGGGTGGATTAAGGCGGCGTTTACCGCGCCGGCTCGGCCCAGGGCCCGGTCGCCGTCGTCACGCTCGCCGGGTCGGCGTGCAGGATCACCTCCGCGCCGGGCAGGGCCGCGCGCACGCGGGCCTCGGCGGCCTCGACGATGTCGTGGGCGGCCTTGAGGGACAGGTCGGGATCCAGGTCCACATGCATCTGGGCCTGAACAGCGGTCCCGGCCATGCGCGTCCGGAGGCGGTGCACGCCCCGGATCCGGTCGTCGCTCATCACCGCCGCCACCACCGCGTTCTGGACCTCAAGGGGCGCGGCGCGGTCCAGGAGTTGGTCCGCCGACTGCCGGAGCAGGCCCGCCGCGCCCCAGGCCAGCCAGACCATGACGATCAGGCCAGCGGCGGCGTCCAGACCGGGGGCGTTCAGGAAGGCGCCCGAGACGACGCCGATCAGCACCACCACATTGGCCGCCAGGTCGGCGGCGTAATGTGCGCGGTCGCCGGCGACCGCAAGGCTGCCCGAGGCGGCGATGGCGCGATTCTGGCGCCAGACGAGGAGCGCCGTCAGCCCGATCGCGACCAGCATCACCGCCACGCCGATCCAGCCGCCGGTCACCGGCGTCGGCGTCAGCATCCTCGCCACGGCCTCCCAGCCGATGAAGACCGCCGAGGCGAAGACCAGCCCGGCCTGGACCAGCGCGGCCATCGGCTCGCCCTTGCCGTGACCGAACCGGTGCGTGTCATCCGGCGGCGCGGCGGCCCAGCGCACGGCGAAGAACACCGCCAGCGATCCGACGAGATCCAGCGCCGAGTCCGCCAGCGACGCCATGAGCGACATGGAGCCCGACGCCCCGAGCGCAAAGGCCTTCAGCGCGATCAGCGCGACCGCGATGCCCACCGACAGCCGGGTGACGTCGAACACCGCCGCGCGGGCTTTCGCCTGAACCTGGGAGGAGTCGTCGTCGGCCATGCGCCCTCAATGGCGGATTAGGCGTGCCGGCTCAATGCGCAGCTTCGAGGGCCGTCTTGACGCCGGCGGGCGGTTGGGACGTTAAATGCGACCGCCTGTGGATAAAGCACGGCGTCGGGGATGCGGATGGACAGCCAGCGTCGCTGGATCGGCCGAGGCGAGGCCCTGGAACGGCTGGGTGTGAAGTCCCAGACGCTCTACGCCTATGTCAGTCGGGGGCGCATAAGCGCGCGGCCCGATCCCGCCGATCCGCGACGCAGCCTGTACGCCGCCGACGATGTGGCCCGCCTGCGCGGCGGGACCGGACTGACGCCCGCGAGCCCCTTCATCGGATCGGTGGGGCGGGGCGAGGCGGCCGTGGAGTCGCGTCTCACGGTCATCGCCGACGGTCGCCTGTTCTACAGGGGTCTGGACGCCGTCCAGCTCAGTCGCGCGGCGACGGTAGAGGAGACCGCCCGGCTGCTGTGGGGCGCCCCCTCCGACCCCTTCCGCGATCTGAAGCCCCGGGTGGACGCGGTTCTGGGCGGCTCGCACCGGGCTCGGATCTACGCGGCCCTGGCCCGGCGGGCGGAGGAGGACGGCGCCGCTCATGACCGTGACCGGATGCAGCTGGCGCGCTCGGCGGCCTCCGTCATGTCCGACGTAGTGGACGCCCTGGCAGGCCCCGGGCCGAGACTGCACCTGCACCAGCGGCTGGCGAGAGCCTACAAGGTGGGCGAGGCCGAGGCCCAGATGCTGCGCCGCGCCCTGGTGCTGGCGGCCGATCACGACATGAGCGCCTCGGCGCTGGCGGCGCGTGTCGCGGCCGGCGGGGGGGCCAGCCCGGCGGGGGCGGCGCTGGCGGGGCTCGCCGCGCTGAGGGGGTCGTCCGTGGCCGCCCGGCTGGAGGCGACCAACGAGATGGTCACCCTCGGTCGGCGTGATCCGGCCCGGGCCGTCGAGTCGCGCGCGGCCACGGGCGAGCTGCCGGGCTTCGGCGTCGCCGCCTATCCGACCGGGGATCCCCGCGCCCGCGCCCTCATCGATGCCATGAACCTGCCGGCCGATCTTCAGGCGTTCGTGGACCGCGGCCGTGCGGCGACCGGGGCCGAGCCCGGCTTCGAACTCGCCCTGGCCCTGCTGGCCCGTCGTCTGGACCTGCCGCGGGACGGCGCGTTCGACCTGTTCGTCATCGGCAGGCTGGTGGGCCTGATGGCGCACGCGCTCGATCAGCGTTTCGACGGCTCGCCTATCCGGGCGCGTCTGCGCTATGTGGGGCCCGAGCCCGGCGCCCACTGATGCGTTCGCCGGTCAGAACGGCGGAGCGACATGGCGGACTGGCTGACGGCGATCCTGCTAGGTCTGGTCGAGGGACTGACGGAGTTCATTCCGGTCTCGTCGACGGGGCACCTGCTGCTGCTGGGCCATTTCCTCGGCTTCGAGAGCACCGGCAAGACCTTCGAGATCGTGATCCAGCTCGGCGCCATCCTCGCCATCGTCAGCGTCTACTTCCAGCGGCTTTGGGCGCTGGCCACCCGCTGGCCCCGCGATCCGGCCGCGCGGCGGTTCATCATCGGCGTGGCGCTGGCCTTCCTGCCGGCGGCGGTGGCCGGGGTGCTGCTCTATCCCGTGATCAAGGAGGTGTTCTTCGAAACCCCGGTCGTCATTTGCATCGCGTTGATCGTGGGGGGCGTGCTGCTGCTTCTGCTCGACCGGATGAAGCGCGCGCCGCGCTATCTGGACGTGAACGCCTATCCGCTTCGGGTCTACGCCTTGATCGGGCTGTTCCAGTGCCTGGCCCTGCTGCCCGGCGTGTCGCGCTCCGGCGCCACCATCGCCGGCGGTCTGCTGCTGGGGACGGACAAGCGATCGGCCGCGGAGTTCACCTTCTTCCTGGCGCTGCCGACCATGGGCGGGGCCGTCGCCTATGACCTCTACAAGACCTGGGACCAGCTCGACTTCAATGACGCGGGGCTGATCGCGGTCGGCTTCGTCACGGCCTTCCTGACCGCGCTCGTGGTCGTGCGGTATCTGCTGGACTTCGTCAGCCGGCACGGATTCGCGCCGTTCGCCTGGTGGCGGATCGCCGTCGGTGCGGCGGGCCTGGTCCTGCTGGCGGCGGGCGTCGGCGGCTGAGGGCGTCGGCCGGACACCGGGCCAATTCGGTTCAGGCGGCGCGGACCCGCTGGACCGGCTCTTGCGGGCCCGCCGATTTGCCGGACGCCGCCTCGGCGGGCCGATAGGGCAGGCGGACGCGCACGGTGGTGCCGTGCCCCGGCTCGCTCTCCAGAATCAGTTGCCCGCCGTGCAGTTCGACCAGCGACTTGCTGAGCGCGAGCCCCAGGCCCGTTCCCTGGGTTGTCTTGGCGTGCTGTCCCTCCACCTGCTCGAAGGGCTGGGCCAGGCGCTGCAGGTCCGCCTCGGCGATGCCGATACCGGTGTCCGCGACCGCCAGTTCGACGATGTCGTTCGACAGCGTCGCCGAGACCTCGATACGTCCGCCTTCGGGCGTGAACTTCACGGCGTTGGACACCAGGTTCAGCATGACCTGCTTCAGGGCGCGGTAGTCGGCTTCCACCGTCGGGGCGTCGTCGGCCTCGACGAACAGCTTCAGCCCGGCTTCCTCGGCGCGCCCGCGCATCAGGCGCACCGCGTCCTTGCAGACCTCCTGGAGGGACACCGGCTCCAGATGCAGGTTCAGCTTGCCGGCCTCGATCTTGGCCATGTCCAGGATGTCGTTGATCAGGCTGAGCAGGTGCTGGCCGGACCTCAGGATGTCCTCGGCATATCCCTTGTATCGTGCGTCGCCCAAGGGGCCGAACATCTCCGCGGCCATGATCTCGGAGAAGCCGTTGATGGCGTTGAGCGGCGTCCTCAGCTCGTGGGACATGTTGGCCAGGAACTCCGACTTGGCCTGGTTGGCGGCTTCGGCCCGGGTCTTGGCGACCTCGTACTTGCGCGCCAGCTGCGAGAGCTTTTCCTGGCTGGCCTCCAGCTGAGCGACGGTGGCCTGCAAGGCCTCGGCCGCCCGGCGCCGGGCGGTCTCCTCCATCTTGATCGGCGTGATGTCGGCCGCCGTGACGACAGAGCCCCCGTCGCCGGTCAGACGCTCCGTCAGCTGCAGCCAGCGACCGTCGTGCAGTTCGACCTCACGCTGTCCCGCGCGTCCCGAGGGCGACGGGTTGTCGGCGCGGATCGCCAGCGCCGCAATGCGGTTCAGCTCCGCCTTGAACGCCCCTCGGCGGACCATCTGGTCCTCGAAGTCGAAGGCGTCCTGGAAGGCCCGGTTGCACAGCACCAGGCGGCCGTGCCGGTCGAACAGGGCGAAGGCGTCGGACACGCTCTCGATGCCGTCCCGCAGCCGGCTCTCGGCGGCCTGCGCCTGGGCCTTGGCGCGCCGCGCCTCGGTGATGTCAAGCGCCACGCCCACCACCGAGGGGAACCGGTGGTCGGACCGCTCGCCGCGGGCCTGTCCGCGGGCGTCGAGCCAGCGGACTCCTCCTTCCGCCTTCATCACGGCGAAGCTGGTCTCGAAGGTCCCGTAGGCCGAGGCCTGCATCAGGGCGTGGGCGACCTGGTCCCTATGTTTCGGATGGATGCGCTCGAACAGCGTCTCGGCCGAGACGAGGCCGGCGCCGTCCAGCTCGAGCAGGCCGGCCATGTAGGCGGACACGCGCACCTGCTCGCGCTCCAGGTCCCACTCCCAGACCCCGCACTTGGCGCCTTCCACCGCCAGCCGGAAGCGACGCTCATTATCGGCGAAGGTGCGCTCGGTCCCGGCGCTGCGCGCCGCCCGGTAGGTCTGGAACAGGGCCGCGATCAGCCCGATCGTCAGGGGGCCGACGACGGTCCAGCTCTCGCCCAGCAAACCCTCCCGCTGAAGCAGATAGAAGCTGGCGGTGAGCAGGCCGACGAGAAGCAGCAGCCGCAGCACCGTCGCCCCGGCCTGCGGCTTGCGGTCCGTGGCTCGGCGGCCCGGATTGGAACTGCGGCGCTCCTGCCCCTGCAAGGCGCTCTCCCGGCTCAGGCTGTGACCCGGCAGAATCTAAGGTGCTTCGGCGAATCCTGTCGAGCGTTCCGGGATCCGCGGGTCAGGCCGCCTGCTGCGCCGGCGCCGGCGCGGCCAGAACTTCCGTGACCGTCTTCAGGATTTCACGGGCCTGATTGGCCAGGCGCGTCATCTCCGGCGGGCAGTCCTCGGGCGCCTCCGAAGCGCTGCTGACGAGGGTCTCGGCCAAGGCCATCAGCTTGGGCGCCGCCGCGATCAGACGCGCCTGCAGCTCGATGCGATCAGGATCGCGGTCGTACTCGGCCCCTGGCACGCGCCATCCGCCCCAGTCCGACGGGTCGGTCACCACCACCGGATAGGTGCCCGGGAAGGGGTGGTGCGTGCAGTCCTCGGGCTGCTGCCACTTGTTGCGCGCCCGCAGCAGCCGCCAGCCGCCCAGCTCGCGCTCCAGCGCGGGGTCCTCGGCCGGGGAAGACAGCTCGTGCGGCATGAACTCGCGACCGAGCCCGACGTCGTAGGTGATGCGCACGGGCTCGTCGAAGCCCTTCGCCCAGACCGGTTGCACCTGCTCGATGCGCGCCCAGGCGCCGACACACTCGACCCAGACCCGCTGGCCCTTCTGAAACACCGCACGCGCCATCGCGCCCTCCAAGCCGCACCGACGCCAGCATCGGGCAGCCGCCTTGACGGGGCGTTTGCTGGAAGGGTGAACCGATCCCTAACGACAATTCATCCGCCTGAACGCCAGACAACGACCGGCTCAGGTTCGGCTCAGCGGCGGTTTGGTCTTCTTCGCTCACGCCCCGATCGGCGGGGATGTTTGAAGCGAGATCAGCGATGAAGAAGACGGTTCTGTTTTCAATCCTCGCGGCCTCGGCGGTGGCCCTCTCCACCCCGGCGGCCGCCCAGCACTATGGCGGCTACGGTCAGCGCTATCCCTACGAGGGACGCCAGCTGCAGCTGGAGCAGCGCGTCCAGCGCTTGGCCTACAACGGCCGCATCAGCCGCCAGGAGTATCGCGTGTTCCAGCGCCAGTTCGAGCATTTCGACCGGCTGCAGCGCCAGTACCGCCGCGGCGGCATCGACCGCTGGGAGGCAAGGGAACTCGATGCCCAGTTGGATCGGATCCAGCGCCAGATCCGTCAGGAGCGGCGCGAGGACCGCTACGACCGCCGCTGGTAGGGCGTGATCGCTGGTTCAGAGCGAGGGCCGCGCCGCGAGGCGCGGCCCTTTTCGCGCTTCGGGGTCAGTCGACGCCGAGTTCCTCAAGCAGGCGCGGTTGGTCATAGACGTCGCGCAGCGCCTCGGTGATGGCGGCCGTCGACACCACCACCGTCCGGTTGACCGCCCCGTCGTAGCCGTACGCGCCGCCCAGCGAGTGGATGTTCCCGTCGAAGGCCGCGCCGATCACCTGACCCTCAGCGTCGATCACCGGCGAGCCGGAGTTGCCGCCGATGATGTCGTTGGTGGTGGTGAAGTTATAGACGATGTCGGGGTCGATCTCCGCGCGCGCCGCGAGGAAGTCCTCGGCCGCGTTGAAGGGCGGCGATCCGGTCGCCCGGTCGAACAGGCCGCCCATGTAGGTGAAGGGCTCCACCTCCACGCCTCGGTAAGTCCAGCCCCGCACCGAGCCGTAGGACAGCCGCAGCGAGAAGGTGGCGTCCGGATACTGGTTCTCGCCGTACACGGCGAAACGGGCCTGGGCGATCTTCTCGGCGGCCTGCGCCGTCGGGGCGGAGACCTGCGCCTGCCAGTCGTTGCGAACGGCCTGGGCCGCCTCGTCGTTGGCCAGCACGAAGGCCAGCAGCGGATCCGCTTCGGCCAGCGCATCCGGCGCCATGGTCAGCGCCTGCCGGCGGAAGGCCGGATCCGCCAGGCGCGTGCCCTCGACCAGGCGCTCGGCCAGCGCCTCGGGGCTTTCGTCGCCCAGCAGGGCCTTCACCTGGGGATGGTCGACGGTCAGATACTCGCGCGTCTTGGACAGCCAGAACGCGAGGTAGATCTCCTCGATGTCGGCGTCGATCGGGCGCTCGGTTCCGAGCTGGCGCGACAGGCGTTCGACGTCGGCGTCGGAATAGCCGGCCCGGCGCTGATCGGCCGGCTTGGCGCGCTCCTTGGCGACGCGCACGATGGAACGCGCATAGGCGTAGAGCGTCGAGCCGCCCCCGGCGTTCGCCTCCAGCTGGCGATAGGGCAGGTACAGGTTCTCGATCCGACCCTGGACCTCCTCCAGCGTGGTCCAGGGGTCGCCGATGCGTTGAACCAGGGCGGGGTCCGCCGCGACGGCGGCGCGGAGCTCGGCCTCCTGGCGGCGCTTCTCGGCCATGAAGGCTGTGTCGGTCAGGGCCTGTTGCTGCCCGTAGAAGGCCTTGAAGCTGTTCTCCAGACCGAAGATCGGATCGACAGAGATCCGGGCCGCCTCCTCGCTTGATTGCGAATATTGAAGCAGCCGGCCGCGCAGCTCCGATCGCTGAAGCTGGGCCACCGGAATCTGGACGTCGCGCAGGTTCTCGAGCTGGGCGATGGTCAGAAGGCGCGAGGTTGAGCCGGGATTGCCGGAGACGAAGGTGGGCTCGCCCTCCCGCGGGGCGCGGGCGTTCCAGACGAGGTGGTTCGGCGTCGCGACCGGCCGACCGTCCTCATAAGCCCGCAGGAACGCCGCATCGAGCGCGTACCGGGGGAAGTTGAAGTTGTCGGGGTCGCCGCCGAAGAAGGCCGCCTGGAATTCGGGGGCGAACGCGAGGCGCACGTCGCCGTAGCGGCGGAACTTGTAGAGGGCGTAGCGGCCGCCGCGATAGAAGCTGATCACCTGGCAGTTGAGCCGTCGATCGCCGCCGCAGGCCTCGTCCTGGATCCTGGCGATCTCCGCCGCGCGGGCCTCGGCGAAGGCGCCGCCTTCGAGGCCGGCCCCGGCCTGGAGCACCCGGTCCGTCACGTCGGTGATGTCGGTCAGAACCTCCGCCGTCTGTCCCGGACAGGTGCGCTCCTCTTCACGGGTCGCGACGATGAAGCCGTTGGCGACATAGTCGCGGTCAGCCGTCGAGAGCTCCTGCACGCACGAGACCACGCAGTGGTGGTTGGTCAGGATCAGACCGTCGGGCGAAACGAACGACGCCGAACAGCCCTGCAGACGGACGGACGCCTCGCGGACCCGGTCCAGCCAGGCCTGATCGAGACTGGTCCCGTAGGTCTGGTTGACCCGGGCCAGGGGGAAGTTGTCGAACGTCCACATGCCTTCCTCGGCGGCGGCCGGCGCGGCGGACGCTCCGGCGAGCGCCCAGCCCAGGGCCAGGGCGGAGGCGGCGAGACGAATCTTCATGGCGTGTTCCTCGGATCGGCGCGTCCCGCGCCTGTTAACTCGTAACTATCCGGGCCGCGGGGCCGCCGACAAGGCGTCTTACCCCGATTTAACTTGGATGAGAGACCTGCCGCCTTCAGATAGCGTCTGATCCTCGGGGGTTGAATTCGCGTCCCATGTCACTGGCTCTGTCCACCCTTCTGTACGAATGGCGCCGCTACATGGCGGCCGTGATGGCGCTGGCGCTGTCCGGTCTGCTGGTGCTGGCCATGACCGGCGTCTTCATCGGCATCGGCAAGGGCTTCACGGCGCAGATCGAGCGTTCGCGCGCGGACGTCATGGTGCTGGCGCCGGGGGCGAAGAACCTGGTCAGCGGTCCCTCCGGCGTGCCGCGACGCTTCATTCCGCTGGTCTACAACCACGCCGAGGTCATCGAGGTGCAGGCGCTGGACGGGGCGGGCGGCTCCTTCCAGTCGATCAAGGACGTCGATCCCACCATGAGCGCGGCGGAGCGCGCGCGGCAGGGGGCGGCGCGGCTGCAGTTCGTCCAGACCCGCATCATCGACACCACGCCCGGCGCGGTGACCATCCCGACGGACTATTCGCAGGAGCTGGTGGACGCCCTTCGCCAGCCCTACACCGTCGCCGTCGATGAAACGGCCCTGAGGCCGCTGGGCGTCAAGCTCGGCGACAAGGCGCTCTACAACGGCCAGACCGTCACCGTGGCGGCGGTCACCCGCGGCTATCCGAACATGATGCAGTCGACCATCGTCATGAGCCGCGACACCCTTCGCATGCTCGGCCAGGCCGACACCGGCACCCGCGTCGGTCCCCTGATGGTGAAGATCGAGGATCCGGCCCGCGCCGAGATCGTCGCCGCCCAGCTGAACGCCATGGGCAACGGTCAATGGAAGGCCTGGACACGCCAGGAACTGGCCGACGCCAACCAGAGCGCCATGTTCGAGGAAGGCATCCTCGTGATCATCATCGGCGGCTGCGTCGTGCTGGGGACCATCATCGGGGTCGCGATCACCTGGCAGACGCTGCGCGGCGCGATCATGGCCAACATCAAGGAGTTCGCCTCGCTGCGCGCTCTGGGCGTGTCGATGGGTTCGCTGCGTCGCATCGTGATGGAGCTCAGCTTCTGGGTCGGCCTGGTGGGCGTGGCCGCGGCGATCCTGCTGACCTGGCTGGTGTCGCTGCTCGCCTCGGCCAATGCGGTGATCATCTCCCTCCCGATCGGGCTGCTGCTCATCGTCGGCGGAGGACTGGTCTTCATCGCCATGATGTCGGGCTTCCTGTCACTCGGCGTGCTAAAGAACAGCCAACCGGCGGACCTGCTGCGATGATCACCAAGGCGCACGGAAAGCACGGCGACGCGGCCATCGAAGCCAAGGGGCTGGTCAAGCGCTTCAAGTCGGGCAAGGGCTTCGTCGAGGTCCTGAAGGGCGTGGACTTCGACGCGAAACACGGCGACCTGACGATGGTCATGGGGCCGTCGGGCTCGGGCAAGTCGACGCTGATCGCCGCCCTGTCCGGTCTGCTGAGGCCCGAAGAGGGCAAGGTCGCCACCCTCGACGTGCCGGACCTGTGGAAGCTGTCGGCCGGACGCATCGACAAGTTCCGCCTCGACAACTGCGGCTTCATCTTCCAGGGCTTCAACCTGTTCCCCGCCCTGACCGCGCTACAGCAGGTCGAGACCGTCCTGAAGTTCCAGGGCCTGACGCCGGAGCAGGCCAAGAAGCGCGCCACGCTGGCGCTCGAGGAGGTGGGGCTGAAGCCGCGCCTGCATCAGCGGCCGACATCGCTTTCGGGCGGCGAGAAGCAGCGCGTCGCCATCGCCCGGGCGCTCGCCAAGGACCCCCAGATCCTGTTCGCGGACGAGCCCACGTCGGCGCTCGACGGCGAGAATGGCCAGGTCGTGATCCGCCTGTTGCGCCGCGCCGCGACCGAGCACGGGGCGGCGGTGGTCTGCGTGACCCACGACCCCCGC
Organism: Brevundimonas balnearis; assembly: GCF_042434805.1. Lineage (NCBI taxonomy): Bacteria > Pseudomonadati > Pseudomonadota > Alphaproteobacteria > Caulobacterales > Caulobacteraceae > Brevundimonas > Brevundimonas balnearis. The sequence goes on from NZ_JBHLSW010000015.1 coordinate 146,220, forward strand.
CTGGAGGCCTGGGCCGACCGCATCATCCACATCGAGGACGGCCGCATCATCGACGACACGCGCCGCACCCCGGATCCCGAGGCGACGCTCGCCTCGTCCCACTGAACAACGACAAGAACTCCTAGGACTCTCGCATCATGCCCGGCTTCCTGAAGAACAAATGGCTCTGGATCGGCCTGCTGCTGATCATCGTGGCCGTCGCCGGCTTCAGCTTCGTGTCCTCGCAAGGGGCCGCCAAAAAGAAGGCCGTCGAGGAGGCCGCCGCCACGGTCACCAGCCCCTACGCCGCGGTGGCCAACGGCAAGGTGGACGTCGAGGGCGGGATCATCCAGGTCGCCGCCCGTCGCGGCGGCGTCGTTCGCGAGGTTCTGGTGCAGGAGGGCGACGACGTCGTCGCCGGCCAGATCCTGGCGCGCCAGGAGGACGACGAGCCGCGCCTGGCCGTCCAGCGCGCCCGCGCCGAGGTCGCCCAGGCCGAGAGCCAGCTCGCTCAGATCCAGGTCGACCTGCGCACTGCGCGCCGTGAGCACGATCGCCTCGCTCAGCTGGTCTCGTCCAACTTCGTCGCAGCCCAGCGCATGGATCAGGCCCGCGACGACATCGCCTCGGCCGAAGCCCGCCTGCAGGCCCAGCGCGCCGCCGTTCAGACCGCCCGGGCGCGCCTGAACGAAGCGGAGTTCAACCAGGAGCTGACGGTCATCCGGGCGCCGATGGACGGCCGGATCGTGCGCCGCTACGCCAACCCCGGCGCGGGGGCCTCGACCTTGCAGGTCTCCACCATGTTCGATCTGGAGCCGGAGGCGCCGAGGATCGTGCGCGCCGAGATCGTCGAGAGCGACATTCCCAACGTCACCGTCGGGCAGCAGGTCGAAATCTCGCCCGAGGGCAACCCGAGCCAGGTCTTCGTGGGCGAGGTGCTTCGCCGCGCCGCTGTGTTCGGAGCCCGCAAGCTGGCCTCGGACGACCCGAGCCAGCGCTCGGACGAGCGCGTCGTGGAGGTGGTCGTCACCGCCGACGACGCGCCGCTGCTGATCGGCCAGCGGGTGCTCGTCAAATTCATGAAGCCGGGCGAACAGGCCGGCGCCCAGCGTGCGCCCAGCGCGGGCGTGCCGGCCGACCGCGCGATGCGGTCCAGCCAGAGCTGACAAGCTCCAGCCGGCCGTCGCCGAAAGGTGACGGCCGCGCGGTTCCGGCGTAGAGCGGGCCGCCCATGAGCGCCTACGCCGACAGCCACCGCTTTTCCGTCGCGCCGATGATGGACTGGACCGACCGCCACTGTCGGGCCTTCCACCGCGCCCTGACGAAACGCGCGCTGCTGTACACCGAGATGGTCACGGCGCCCGCCGTCATCCACGGCGACCGTGCGCGGCTGCTCGGCTTCGACCCGATCGAGCACCCGGTCGCCCTCCAGCTGGGCGGCTCCGATCCCGCCGAGCTGGCGCAGGCGGCCCGCATCGGCGCCGACATGGGCTACGACGAGATCAACCTGAACGTGGGCTGCCCCTCGGACCGGGTGCAGTCCGGGCGGTTCGGCGCCTGCCTGATGCGCGAGCCGGACCTGGTCGCCGAATGCATGGCGGCGATCCGCGCCGCCGTCGCCGTTCCGGCCACGGTGAAGTGCCGCATCGGGGTCGACGACCAGGCGCCGGAGGAGAGCCTCTACACCCTCGTCGACGCCTGCGCCTCGGCCGGCGTGACCACCTTCGTCGTCCACGCCCGCAAGGCCTGGCTCCAAGGGCTGTCGCCCAAGGAGAACCGGGACATCCCCCCGCTCGACTACGATCTGGTCCGCAGGCTGAAGGCGGACCGGCCGCGTCTGACGATCATCCTGAACGGCGGCCTGGCCGATCTGGATCATGCGCTAGCGGAAAGTCGCGGCCTGGACGGGGCCATGCTGGGTCGCGCCGCCTATCACACGCCCGCGATCCTGGGCGAAGTGGACCGGCGCGTGTTCGGCGCCGCCGCGCCGGACGTCGACGCCTATGCGGCGCTGCAGGCCTACCGGTCCTACATGGCGGACCGGCTCGCCGAAGGCGTCGGACTGGCGGCCATGACGCGCCACATGCTGGGCCTGATGCACGGCCGCCCGGGCGCACGCGCCTTCCGCCGCATCCTGACCGTGGACTCCATAAAGCCGGGCGCCGGTCTGGAGGTGGTGGATCGGGCGGTCGAGGCCGTGCGGGACGCCGAGCGCCGCCGCGCCGAGGCGGCGTGAGCGCACAGATCCTCGACCTTGTGACCCTCGCCGCTGCGCTGCTCGGCGCAGGCGTCCTGGCCGGGCTTGTGGCGGGACTTTTCGGGGTCGGGGGCGGCACGGTGATCGTCCCGGCCCTGTTCTACGCCTTCGACGTTTTGGGGCTGGGCGGCGAGGCGAACCTGCACGTGGCGGTCGGGAGCTCGCTCGCCATCATCATCGCCACCTCCTGGCGCTCCCTTCGGGCCCACCGCAGCCACGGCGCTGTGGACGAGGCGGTGCTGAGGACGTGGACCCCCTGGGTGGCCGTCGGCGGCGCGCTCGGCGCGGCGCTCGCGGGCGTCGCCTCCCAGGCGGCGCTCGGGCTGGTCTATGGCGTCAGCCTGACCGTCGTGGCGATCCAGATGGGACTGCTGCCGGAGCGGCTGACCCTGGCGAAGGACCTGCCCCACGGCTGGCGGCGAGGGACGCTGGGGACCGGCATCGGAGCCCTGTCGGCCATGATGGGCGTCGGCGGGGGCTCCCTGGGCGGCATGCTGATGACGCTGTGCGGGCGCCCGATCCATCAGGCGGTGGCGACGGCTTCGGGCTTCGGCCTGGCGATCGGCGTCCCGGCGGCGATCGGCTTCGTCCTCGCCGGCTGGTCCGTGGAGGGGCGTCCGCCGCTGTCGCTCGGCTATGTCAACCTGCCCGCCGTGATCCTCATGGGGGTGGTGACGACCGCCGTCGCCCCCTTCGGCGCCCGCCTGGCGCACCGCCTGCCGAAGCGGGCGCTGCGTCGCGCCTTCGCGGCCTTCCTGGCGCTGACGGCGCTGTCCGTGGCGCTGAAGGCGCTTTAGGGCCTCAGGATAAGCGATCCGGAGCGCGCCTCGAACGCGCTAAGGCGCCCCAGATAGCTCATGCCCAGCAGGGAGTAGGGCAGGCCGTCCCGCACGATCAGAGCCTCGACGTGCTCGACGCGCGCCGATCCGATGCGCACCTCGTCCAGCGTCACCGCCGCCGCCAGGGTCTGGCCGTTCGCGGTCTGGACCGAATGGCGAAACTCGTCGGGCGAAGGTCGCAGACCCAGCCGGGCCGCGTCCTCGGGCGTCAGGGCGACGACGCTGGCTCCGGTGTCCACCAGCACCTTCACCGCCCGGCCGTCGATCCGCGCCTGGGCCCAGAAATGGCCATCGGCCGCCTTCGTCACCTGGGCGGCGCCGGCGGGAGTCGGGATCGCGGCGTCGGCCACGACGGGCGGCGAAAGCTCGACGCCGCGTTCGAGCCGCTGGATCCACCCGGCGCAGAGCAGGGCCGACACGGTGGCCGCGGCGATGACGATGACCGGTTGGCGATGCGAACGCGACATGAACTGCTCAAGCGGACCGGGCGCCGTTCTGCGTCCCAAAGCCGGTTGTAGGCGGTCGTCGTTGGTTTCCGGTGAAGCCGCTTGGTCAACGACCGGTAAAGGTCGATCGGAACATCTCGGGCAGGCGATCCACCCGGCGGGGCAAGGCCTCCATGATGTCGGCGCGCTCCGCATCGCTCAGGCGCGCCCACCCGGCGATCTCGCCGAGCGTCCGCAGACACCCCAGACACAGCCCTGACGATCCGTCGACGGTGCAGACCTTGACGCAGGGTGTGACGATCTGTGACGGGTTTCGTGACACTATGAAAAAAAATCCTCCGAAACCGGACTAAAAATGCTTGCACCTAAACCGTTCTTGGGCCACCTTATAAGCTGACGCGAAACGACTAAGAGGGTGCAAACCCCTGCAAGCACGCCGTGTCTCTTTTCATCGTTCCGCGAAAGGAGACGCCTGATGAACGATCGTGAGAAAAGACTGCAGCACGCCATGGTGTCGTTCGCCATGCTCGGCGGGCTTCTGGTGAAGTCGCCCTACCCGCAGCCGACGCCGTCGCGCCACTTCGAGCCGATACGGATTCCCAATCCCCGCAAGGATTGAGCGAGCGGCGGTCATCAACCGTTAACCGCGACGCAACCGCTTCACGGCATGGTCGCGGCGACATGTCCGTCCAACCCGTCAGCAAGCGCGCCCTGAAGGCCGCCGTGGCCGCCACGGCGGCCGGCGCGCTGGCGCTCACGCCGTTGACGCCCGTCCTCCCGGTCCTGGCTCAGGAAGCCGGCGAGGCGGTGCTAGAGCCGGTGGCGATCCGTGTCGGCCGCAACGCCGACTTCACCCGGGTCGAGTTCGCCGGGGTGGTGGGAGCCCGGGCGCGGGTTCGCCGCGAGGGCTCGGACCTGATCGTCCGGGTCGGCACGACGGCGGCGCCGGACGTCTCACGCCTGCGCGTCGAGCCGTCCGATGCGCTGAACGACGTCCAGACCCGCGCGGTGGACGGCGGCACTGAGATCGTCCTGACGCTGAAGCCCGGTGCGGACGCCCGCAACGGCGTCGCGGACGGGCGCGTCTGGGTCAACCTGTTCGCGCCGGGCCAGGCGCCGGCGCCTTCGGCCTCCGAGCCCAACGCGCTCGTGCCGGTCCGCGCCGACGCGTCGGAGACCGGGCTCCGTCTGACGTTCGGCTTCTCGGCGCCGACCCCGGCGGCCGTGTTCCGACGCGGCCCCGCCGTCTGGATGGTCTTCGAGGGCAAGGCGCGGCTGGAGCTGGCCCGCGGTCAGGCGCTGGGGCCCGCCGGCGACCTTCGCTGGGCGGCCGGCCCGGACTACACCGTCGTACGGCTGGAGGCGCCGGAGACCCTGCAGGTCAGCGCCTCGGCCGAAGGCTCCCAGTGGGTGGTCAGCCTGGGCCAGGGACAGACGGCGGTCGGCGGCGTCGGGATCACCCGCGACGACACCGGTCCCGCGACCCTTGTGGCCCAGCTGCCCGGCGCGACCCGCCCGATCTGGCTGACCGATCCCCTGGTGGGCGACCGCTTCGCCGCGGTGCCGGCGCTGGGCCCCGCCAAGGGCCTGGACGCGCCCCGTCGAACCCGCGAACTGGGCCTGCCCGCGACCGCGCAGGGCCTGCTGGTCGAGGCCAGGGCCGATGGGCTGGAGGTCGAGGCCCAGGGCGACCTGGTCCGCATCACGCGCGAGGGCGGCGGACTGAAGCTGTCCCCGCCGTCGTCGGCCCTCGAGACCGCCGCGCCGGACAGCGGCGCGCCCACGCGCGCGGCGCATCCAGCCCTGGTGCTTCAGCGTTGGGCCGATGTGGGTCACGCCGGCTTCCTGGCGCGCCATCGTGAGCTCCAGAACGCCGCCGCCGCCGAGACGGCCGCCGCCGCCGAGAATCCGCGCGCGCCGATCGAGGCGCGCATGGCCTACGCCCGCTTCCTTGTCGCCTCGGGGCTCAGCTTCGAGGCGATCGGCGTTCTGAACGCGCTCGCGACGGCGCCCGGCATGTCCGGAGAGCCGGAACTCAGGGGCCTCCGGGGCGCCGCCAGGGCCGCCATCGGGCGGCTCGAGGACGCCGCCGTGGACTTCGCCGCCGGATCTCTGGCCGGCGATCCGTCCGCCGCCGTCTGGCGCGGCTACGTGGCCGCCAACCAGGCTGACTGGGAGACCGCGCGGCGGGAATTCGCCGCCGGCGCCTCGGTGATCGACGACTTCCCGCCCGAGTGGCGCGCCCGCTTCGCCTCGGCCCATGCGCTGGCGGCCATCGAAACCGGCGACCTGCCGGCGGCGCGGGACCTGCTGGCCTACGCCTTCGCCCAGGACATTCCGCCCGCCGCCCAGCTGGCGGCCCGCCTGATCCAGGCCAAGTACTTCGAGCTGACCGGCGACAGCGCGCGCGCGCTGGCGGTCTACAAGGCCGTCGGCCGAGCACCTTTGGACGGGATCGCCACCCCGGCCAAGATGGCCGCGGTGCGGATGGAGCTGGCCAAGGGCGAGATCGACCCGGTCGCCGCGGCGCAAAGGCTTGAAGCGCTGAAGTGGCGCTGGCGCGGCGACGCCACCGAGCTCCAGCTGATCCGCACGCTGGGCGGCATCTACCTGTCCCAGGGGCGTTACCGCGAGGCCCTGACGACGCTCCGCTCGGCGGGCGGCCGGCTGCCGGATCTGCCCGAGGCGGCGGCGCTACAGCAGGATCTGGCTCAGGCCTTCCGCGCCCTGTTCCTCGAAGGGGCCGCGGACGGGCTTCAGCCGGTCCAGGCCCTGGCCCTGTTCTACGATTTCCGCGACCTGACGCCGGTGGGGGCCGAGGGCGACGACATGGTGCGCCGACTGGCGCGGCGCCTCGTCGATGTCGACCTGCTCGCGCCGGCCGCGGAGCTTCTGCAGTACCAGGTCGACGAACGGCTGGAGGGTGTGGCCAAGGCCCAGGTCGCGACCGACCTGGCGACCATCTATCTGATGAACCGGGAGGCGGAGAAGGCGCTGCAGGTCATCTGGGCCTCGCGCACCACGATCCTGCCGAGCCAGTTGAACGCCGAGCGGCGCGCGGTGGAGGCCCGGGCCCTCATGGAGCTGGGCCGCTACGACCATGCGCTCGAGGTGCTGGGCGACGGCCGCGACCCGGCCGCGTCCGACGTGCGCGCGGAGATCCTGTGGAAGCAGCAGAAGTTCGGCGAGGCCGCCGCCCTCTATGAAAGCCGTCTGGGGGATCGATTCCGCGAGGCCGGACCGCTGGACGCCGCCGACGAGAGCCGCGTGGTGCGGGCCGGGGTCGGCTATTCGCTGGCGGGCCGGACCGATGCGCTGAGGCGCCTGTCGGCCAACTACGACGGCTTTGTTCAGGGGGCGCGCAACGCCGCCGCGCTCCGGGTCGCCCTGGCGCTGGGCGGCGGCGACATCTCGCCCGGGGATTTCGCCGCGATCGCCGCGCGGGCCGACACCTTCGCGGGCTGGGTCGCCGAGATGAAGGCGTCGCTCAGAGCCCGAACCGGCGCCGGCGCCCAAACGCAAACCGGGGCCGGCGCGCCCGCGCCGGCCCCGGTCAATCAGGCTGCGAGAGCGGCCGCTTAGCCGTTCACGGCGTCCTTCAGCGGCTTCGACACGCGGAAGCGCACGGCCTTCGAAGCGGCGATCTTGATCGTCGCGCCGGTGGCCGGGTTGCGGCCTTCGCGCGCCGCGCGGGCGGCGGTGTCGAACACGCCCAGGTTCGAGATGCGGACGTCGCCGCCGGCCTTCAGGCTCTTGTGGATGTTCTCGACGATCGCGGTCAGCACCCGGCCGGCGTCGGCCTGCGAGACGCCCGCGTCCTTGGCGACGGCAGCGATCAGTTCAGCTTGAGTGGTCATATGGGTCGTTTCCATTGGTGGTCGCCCGACTCGGGGCGAGGACGGGGCGATCAACACGCAGATTTTCCGGCTTTGCAAGCTGCGGCGCCGAAGAAACCCCCACGGGGCGGGGGTTCAGCCGCTTCCGGAGCCCGCGCGGAAGCTCTCCACAAGGCTGCCGGCGACCAGCCGCCAGCCGTCCACCAGCACGAAGAAGATGAGCTTGAAAGGCAGGGAGATGATCACCGGCGGAAGCATCATCATGCCCATCGACATGAGCACGCTGGCGACCACCAGATCGATCACAAGGAACGGAACGAAAAGCAGAAATCCTATCGTGAAGGCTCGCTTCAGCTCGCTGATCATGAAGGCCGGCACGACAGTGCGCAGGGGCAGGTCCTGGACCGCCTCCGGGCGCTCGATCCGGCTCAGACGGATGAACAGCTCCAGGTCCCCGCGCTCGACCTGCGCCAGCATGAAACTTTTCACAGGTTCCGACGCCGCATCGAAAGCCTGGGGCAGCTCCATCTGCTGATCGAGCAGCGGCCGAACGCCCGAATCATAGGCGTCCTGCCAGGTCGGAGCCATGACGATCGCCGACAGGAACAGGGCGAGCGACACCAGAACCGCGTTCGGCGGCGACTGCTGAAGCCCAAGCGCGGTCCTGAGCAGCGACAGCACCACCACGATCCGCACGAAGCTGGTGGTCATGATGACGATCGAGGGGGCCAGCGACAGGACGGTGATCAGGCCGACCAGCTGCACCACCCGTTCGGTCAGCCCGGCCCCGGTGCCCAGATCGATGTTGATGGCGCTGCCCGACGCCGCCTCCTGGGCCAGGGCCGCCAGCGGCCAGGCCAGGCAGACGAGCGTGGTGATCAGCGAGAGCAGCGCGGCGCGCTTCAGCTCCGCACGGGTGGGCAGGGCGAGGATCCTGAGGCGGTCAGCGCTCATCGGCCGCGCCCCTCGGTTCGATCAATTCGCGGCCATCGCCCAGCAGGATCAGCCGCTCCTCGGCGTCGATGCGCACCAACACCAGACGGCGGGCGGGGTCGAGCACCAGCGTCTCCACCACCTGCATGCGGCGCTCGCCGCGCTGCGCCTGAAGCCGGGCCATGAGCTGAGGGGCGTAGCGGCGGCCGGCCCAGGCGGCGACGCCGATCAGCCCCAGCGTGAAGGCTAGGCCGAAGATGGCGCGGACGAAATCGAGAAGCTGCATTCGGGCGGCCCGTGACGGATCGCCCGATTCTTAACGGAGACGGTTAACGCGCCGTTGAGATAACCGCCCGTTAACCATGGGCCCGGCAGTTTCTGCCCATGAAGCGCCTTAGGGCCCGCTGGCGAAGGAGCGACGGTTGAGCGTCAACGACCTGCCCCTCATGCAGGCGATCCGGGGCCGCCTGTCCTGGCTAGACCAGCGCCAGCGCGTGATCGCCGAGAACGTGGCCAACGCTGACACGCCGGGCTACGCCGCCCGCGACCTGCGTCAGCCGACCGATTTCGCCCGCGCCCTGCAAAGCGCCGGCGGGCTTCAGATGGCCCGGACCAGCGCCACGCACCTGTCGCCGCCGAACGCGGGACCTGGCCGGTTCACCTCGCGCGCGGCGCCCGATTCCGAGACCACGCTCGACGGCAACTCGGTCGTGGTCGAGGAGCAGATGCTGAAGATGGCCGAGAGCCGCATGGCCTATGACGCGGCGATCGGCTTCTACCAGAAGTCCATGCAGATGATCCGGCTGGCCGCGCGCCCGCCCGGTCGCTGATCGAGAGGCGCTGAATGAGCGATCCCGTCCGCCCGCAAAATCCGGCCATGGCCGCCGCCGCGACCGCGCTGCGCGCGCAGCAGTCGCGCATGCGCATCATCGCCGAGAACATCGCCAACGCGGAATCCACGTCGACGACGGCGGGCGGCGAACCCTATCGGCGTCAGGTGCCGGTGTTTCAGGCGCGCGAGCTCGACGGCACGACGGGCGTAGCGCTGGCCGAGGTTCGCGCCGACCCCAGCGACTTCCGGCTCGAATATGATCCCCAGCACCCGGCGGCCAACGCCGAGGGCTATGTCCAGCGGCCGAACGTGAACACCTTGATCGAGAGCATGGACATGCGCGAGGCGCAGCGCGCCTACGAAGCCAATCTGAACGTCATCGAGACCGCGCGGGCGATGGAGCAGCGCACCCTCGACCTCCTGAAGCGCTGAGGAGCTAGGCCATGAACCCGATGATGGCCATCAAGGCGTATCAGGCCGCCGCCGCCGGCGGCGCGGGCCCCGCGGGCGGCGCGGCCATGCCGCAGGACGGACCGGGCTTCTCGGAGCTTCTGTCCAACGCCATGGCCAATGCGACGGACCAGTCGCGCCAAGCCGAGCAGCAGATGACCATGGCCGTCCAAGGGCGCGCCGAACTGATCGACGTGGTCACCGCGGTCGCCTCGGCCGAGGCGTCGCTCGAGACGGTGATGGCGGTCCGGGACCAGGTGATCCAGGCCTACCAGGAAATCATGCGCATGCCGATTTGACGGCGGCGCGGCTCACCCCTCCAGCGACACCACCGGCTGGCGCGGCTCGGTCACGCGGCGTCGTGACTTCAGCCAGGCCTTGATGCGGTTCTGCAGAGGCTGGTCGATCAGGTCGTTGAAGGCGAAGGCGAAGACGAACGCCGCCAGCACGCCCGCGCCCCATAGAGCCCACTGGATCGGCTCGGACAGGCCGAACCGCGCCACCGCGACGTTGACGATGCCGAACCAGGCGATCCGGACGACCTCGTTCGAGATGAACAGGGCGAAGGAGACCACCGCCGCCCGCTCGATCAGCTTCGAGGGTCGCGTCACCGGGATCGCGCCCGCCGCGAGGATGATGAGGCTGATGAAGACCAGCGAGATCAGCGCGTTCTTGTCGAACCCCTGGACCGTCGCCAGGCCGACCGTCGCCGCCAGCAGCGTGACCCTGGCTAGGCGCGGCGCGATCCAGACCCGCTCGGCGAACACCGCCAGCGCCATGCCGAGCAGGAACAGCGGCAGCGCCCGGATCAGGCCGTAGGCCATAGGCATCTGGTAGACGGGATAGCCCAGAAGGCTCCAGGTCAGCTGGTTGACGACCAGATACAGCGCGGCGACGCCCAGCAGCGCCGTCCACGGGCCGAGCCTCCTCAGCGCCCGCAGCAGCCAGGGGAAGGCGAGGTAGCAGCCGATCAGGGCCGAGACCGACCACGACGGCGCGTTCCAGCCCAGCCCCCCTGGCACGCCCAGCGACTGGGTCAGGGTGATCTGCGCCGGCAGCTGGTCCCAGCGGAACCACTCGGGATTCCTCGGCGCGAAGCCCGCGATCGAGCCGACCAGCACCAGGGCGACCAGGCCCAGCCCCATCATCAGATGCGCCGGATAGACCCTGAGGAACCGCTTCAGGAGGAAGTCGAGCCCCGTCATGCGGCCCGAGCCCACCTGAGCGCCGTAGACCCGCATCAGGACGTAGCCGGAGTCGATCAGGAAGAAGTTGGTCAGCAGGAACCCGCCCCGCTCGAACACCGGATGGACGGTCTCCGCCAGGGCGTGCGGACCGGCCGCTTGGAAGTGATGCAGCACGATCAGGCCGGCCACGATGAAACGCAGCGCGTCCAGCCAGCCGCCGCGCGCGATGGGCGGCGTGTCGTTTCGGGACGAAATCGCGGTCCAGGCCATGATCCGGGCCTCCTTCGAGGCCTTCGCCGCAAGGGTCGGACCAGCCGCGTTAGGGGCCGGTTAACCACACTCTCGGCACTTTCTGCCCAGTGATCCGAGGGTGGAGTTGTCATGAGCGGCGCAGAGGTACTGGACGTCGGGCGCGACGCGCTCTGGCTGACCATCCAGCTGTGCGCGCCGGTCCTGATCGTCGGCCTGGTGGTCGGCGTGGTCATCGGCCTGTTTCAGGCCCTGACGCAGATCCAGGAACAGACCCTGATCTATGCACCCAAGATCCTGGCGATCTTCGTTTCCCTGCTGCTGTTCCTGCCGCTGATGGGGGCGCTGCTCGGCGGCTTCATGCGTGAGATCGCGGCCCGCATCTCGGGCATGTAGGGCGTGGAGCCCTACGCCACCGCCGATCAGGTCTGGGCCGGCGCGCTGATCTTCGCGCGGATCGGCGCGATCATCATGTTGCTGCCGGGCTTCGGCGAGACCTATGTCCCGCCGCGAATCCGGCTGTCCCTCGCCTTCGTGCTGTCGCTCGCGCTGTGGCCGCTGGTCGCCGGGACGTTGCCGGGGCTGCCCGCGACGCTGGGCGGGATGTTCGGCTGGATCCTGCGCGAGGTGATCACCGGGCTGATGATCGGCTTCCTGCTCAGGCTCCTGATGGCCGCCCTGTCGACGGCGGGGGAGGTGGTGTCGCTGCAGACCACCCTCAGCTTCGCCCAGACCGCCAATCCGCTTCAGGCGCAGCCGGCGACGACGATCGCGGCCTTTCTGACCCTGTTCGGGGTGGCGATGATCTTCGCGACCAACACCCATCACCTGTTCATCGCCGGCCTGCTGGGCAGTTACGAGGTGGTGCGGCCGACCGCGCCGCTGATGATCGAGGACTTCACCGACGTGGCCGTGCGCACCATCGGCGGCAGCTTCCTGCTGGGGGTCCAGCTGGCGGCGCCGGTGATCGTCTTCTCGCTGATCTTCAACCTGGCGACCGGGCTGGTCGGGCGGATCATGCCGCAGTTCCAGGTGTTCTTCGTCTCGACGCCTCTGAACGTGCTGCTCGGCCTGTCGATCTTCGCGCTGAGCCTGGGCGTGATCGGCACGGTCTTCATTGACCGGCTCCGCGCCGTGGCCGGGACCTTCACGGGAGGCGCCGTTGGCTGAAGGCGCCGATCCCGAGTCCAAGACAGAAGAGGCCACCCCGCGAAAACTCGAGGAGGCGCGCAAGAAGGGCGACGTCGCCAAGTCCCAGGACGTGGCCTCGGCCCTGTCGCTGCTGGGCGCCGCCGCGGTGGTGCTGACGCTGGGCGGCTATTTCGCGGGATCGATGGCGGATCAGATGGTCGTCTTCATCGCCCGGCCGCACGAGCTGATGGGCGGCTTCGACGCCGGGGCGGGCGTGGAGATCGCCACCCGCATGGTGTGGATGGCGGCGCCGATCATGGCGGCGGTGATGGCGGCGACCATCGTCGGCGGGGCGGGCGGGAACCTGATCCAGTCCGGCCTGATCTTTTCGGCCGAGAAGCTCAAGCCCAAGTGGGAGAAGATCAATCCGCTGGAGGGCTTCAAGCGCATCTTCGGCCCGGACGGTCTGGTGCAGTTCCTCAAGACCCTGCTGAAGCTGATCGCCATCGCCGCGGTCTGCTGGTGGGTGCTGAGGCCGCATCTGCGCGAGTTCGAAAACCTGGCGGCGATGAGCCCGGCGGCCATCCTGCCCCTGGCTCGGGACCTGGCGTTCGCGCTTCTGGCGATGACGCTGGCCTTCCTCGCCGTCGCCGCGGCCGGGGACTATCTGTGGCAGCGGCTGCGCTTCGCCAAGCGGATGCGGATGACCAAGGAGGAGGTCAAGGAGGATTTCAAGCAGTCCGAGGGCGATCCCCACGTCAAGGCGCGCCTGCGCCAGATCCGCATGCAGCGAAGCCGGAAGCGCATGATGCAGGCGGTGCCGACGGCCACGGTCGTGGTGACGAACCCGACCCACTATTCGGTGGCTCTGCGCTACGATCCGGACAAGGGCGACGGCGCGCCGGTGTGCGTGGCCAAGGGGGTGGACGCCCTGGCGCTGAAGATCCGGGAGGTGGCGCGCGAGCACGGCGTCGAGGTGATCGAGAACGTCCCGCTGGCCCGGGCCCTCTACGCGACCGTCGAGGTCGACGACGTGATCCCGAAGGTCCACTTCGAGGCCGTGGCCAAGATCATCGGCTTCGTGATGCAAAAGCGCCGCCGCCGCTGAATGTGGTAGAACCGGCCCGGTCGCCGCCCGTTGAGTCCCGAGGAGGACCGCCCATGACCCGAACGCTGCTGTTCATCCCCGCCTTCGCCACCCTGGCGCTGGCCGGCTGCGCCACCCCGGCCGGCCCCAGCGAGAGCCGGCTGGAGCTGGAGGCCTACGCCGCCGAGTGCCGCGAACGCGGCGGGATAATCCAGCCGATCCCCGGCGCCTACAGCGGTCGTCCACGCGCGGACTACGCCTGCGTCATCAGCGGGCAGGCCAGCCGGCTCTGACGCCCGCTCAGCCCTTCGACGGCAGGAAGGGCGAGAAGGTGATGACCGTGAAGCTGTCGCGGATGTGCGGCCGCGTCTGGACCTGGCGGGTGACGAAGCTGCCGATGTCCATGTCCTTCGGCAGCTGGAACTTGGCCAGCAGGTCATACTGGCCCGAGGTCGAATAGACCTCGGAGACGTACTCCACGTTGTCGACGATGTCGGCCGCCACGTCGTTGGCGTGGCCGAGTTCGGTCTTCAGGAAGACGAAGATGGCGGTCATCATGGCGGAGTGTTCCGAAGGGGCAAGCGTCAGGGTTAGGTCTTAGGGGCTTCACGGCGAGAGAACCAGCATGGCCCGCGATCCCGACCCCGTCTTGGACGCCGTCCTCGAGGCCGAGTACGACAATCGGGCGCGCGTGCCGGACCACCCCGCGGTGTTCGAGCGCTGGCGCGCGACGGCGGAGGCGGCGCGGGCGGCGCATCCGCCGGCGGAGGTCGCCTATGGCCCCGGGCCGCGCCAACGGATCGACCTGTTCGAGGCCGCCCCGGACGCACCGGTCGTGATGTTCCTGCACGGCGGCTACTGGCAGGCGCTGGACAAGGGCTGGTTCTCCGGTTTGGCCCCGGCGTTCCTGGCCCACGGCGTAAGCCTGGCGGTCCCGTCCTACGACCTGGCCCCCCGGGTCGATCTGGCGACGATCGTCGAGCAGGCGCGGAGGGCCTCGGAGGCGACCCGGCCGCGGGTGGTCTTCGGCCATTCGGCGGGCGGGCATCTGGCCGCCTGCCTGGCGGCGGAGGGACTGGCCGGGGCGGCGGTCGCGATCAGCGGACTGTTCGAGCTGGAGCCCCTGATCCCCACGCGGATCAACGCCGCCCTGCGGCTGGACCCGGCGACGGCGCGGGCGCTGTCGCCCCGGCTCTGGACGCCCCCGCCGGGCGTCGTCCTCGACTGCGTCGTGGGCGGCGAGGAAAGCGGCGAGTTCCTGCGCCAGTCGCGCGAGATGGCCGAGGCCTGGGGCTTGGCGGGGGCCGTGACGCGGTACGAGGCGCCTGCGAGCCTGAACCACTTCACGGTGCTGGATCCCCTGTTCGACGTCGCAAGCCCCCTGGTCGCCCGGATCGTCGCCCTGGCCCGGCGCTAGAGCCTGATCGGCTTGAGTGGATCAGGCGCTCACGTGAGTCGGACCGATTTCGGTCCTGGGTTTTGAGACGGTCGGAAACCGCGTCTCTATCGTCTCAAAAGTCTCAAAACCCCCCTGGAGCCGATGTCGGGCATCCTACCACCGGCGGGGGCGAGGGAAGGCGAAAAGGTCTAGAGTCTGATCGGCCCAAGTGGAATCAGGCTCTCACTCAACACTGGACCGAAATCTGAGCCCAGCTGGACGTGCGTCCAACTGAACCGATTTCGGTCTAGAGCCGCGGTCCCCACGGTCCCATCGGGGGTGGCGGCGGTCGGCGAGGCAGGAACAGTGGGCCGAGCAGGATCCCGAACAGATAGCCGCCCAGGTGCCCTTCCCAGGCGATGCCGCCCTGGGCCCCGGCGGCGGCGGCCAGGCCGTTGATCAGCAGCACCAGAATGGCGTTGGAGATGACGAAGTCGCGCGTGACCCGCAGCGCATGGGGCGACCACAGGGCCTTGTCCGGCCCGTCTTCGGGGTCGATGCGGGCGAGCAGGCCCCACAGGGCGCAGATGGCCCCGGACGCGCCGACCATGGGCAGGGTCTGGTCCAGGTTCATCGCGAGGAACAGTCCCGCCGAGGCCAGGCCGCCCAGCAGGAAGAACAGCAGATAGCGCACGATCATGGGCAGGCCGCCCCGCCCGCGCCTCATGGCCCGGACCACGATGGGGCTGAAGGTCAAGAGCGCCAGGGTGTTCACGATCAGGTGGGGCAGGCCGGCGTGGCTGACCATATGGGTCAGGATCGTCCCGTAGCGCCCCTCGTTCAGCGCCGGGATCGACAGGGCCCAGGGGATGGGCCCGCCGTTGGCGATCTGCCACCCCGCCACGGCGGCGAACAGGGCGCCCAGCAGGTATCCGGGCCACGCGCCCTCGCCGGCGCGGGGCCGGTCCGTCACGCGCGAGAGGGCGGTGGAGCGGGACATGGGTGAGGAGATGGTTGGAGGGTGTGCGGGGCGCCAGTGCGACCGTTGTTCCCTCTCCGACATCGACCCTCTCCCATTGGGAGAGGGCTTGAGGCTCGGAGAGCGCAGCGATCCGCAAGCCGAAAGGGTGAGGGTCGGCTATTGCTTTGGACGCACCTTGCGACGGCTCACGCCGACTGGATCATCCGACCCTCATCCGTCTCGCTTCGCTCGCCACCTTCTCCCAATGGGAGAAGGAACCGTGTAGCTTACCCCATGACCGCCTCCCGCCTCACCCCGCGCGCGCGTTCGTTACGACAGGGCTCCGGCCTGGCCGAGGACCGCGTCTGGCAGCGTCTGCGCGGCGGGGCGGTCGATGGGTGGCGGGTGCGGCGACAGCATCCGGTCGGACCCTATGTCGTCGATTTCGCCTGCCTGCCGCTGAAGCTGGTCATCGAGATCGACGGCGGCGTGCATGAGCGCGACGAGGTCGTCACCCGCGACCACCACCGTCAGGTCGCCATCGAGGCCCTGGGGTGGACGGTGATCCGCTTCACCAACGCACAGGCGCTCGGCGAACCCTGGCGGATTGACGACGCCATCCGCGAGCGGGCAAAGGCGCTGGGTCTGTAGCTTCCCTCTCCCATTGGGAGAGGGCTTGAGCGCACGACGGCTTCGCCGTCATCCTTGCGCGAAAGGGTGAGGGTCGGCCGGCAAAGCTGGACGCACCGCGCGACGGCTCACGCCGACTGCGCCATCCGACCCTCATCCGGCCCTGCGGGCCACCTTCTCCCAACGGGAGAAGGATTGGGTTAGCGTCCCCCCATGACCGCCTCCCGCCTGACCCCGCGCGCCCGGTCGTTGCGACAGACCGGCGGTCTCGCCGAGGACCGCGTCTGGCGGCGGTTGCGCGGCGGGGCCGTGGACGGTTGGAAGGTGCGGCGTCAGCATCCGGTCGGGCCCTATGTGGCGGACTTCGCCTGCCTGCCGCTGAAGCTGGTGGTTGAGATCGACGGCGGAGTGCATGGGCGGGACGAGGTCGTGACCCGCGACCACCATCGTCAGGTCGCCATCGAGGCCCTGGGGTGGACCGTGGTGCGCTTCACCAACGATCAGGCGCTCCGCGAACCCTGGCGCATCGACGACGCGATCCGCGCCCAGGCCAAGGCGCTGGGCCTGTGACCCTCTCCCGATGGGAGAGGGCTTGAGCGCACGGCGGCGCAGCCGTCGTCCTTGCGCGAAAGGGTGAGGGTCGTCTGCGTCCAGGCCCCGCGCCACGGCTTACGCCGACTGCCCTCGCCGACCCTCATCCGGCCCTTCGGGCCACCTTCTCCCAATGCGAGAAGGGCGTAAGGCCTAATGCACCGCCGCCTTCCCGATCTCCAGCCCGTCCGCGCCGGCTGACACGGCGACCACGCTCCCGTCCTCGATCTCGCCGGCGAGGAGCTTGCGGGCCAGGACGTCGACCAGCTCCTTCTGGATGACGCGCTTGAGCGGACGCGCCCCATACGCCGGGTCGTAGCCCTTGTCCGCGAGCCAGTTCAGGGCGCTGTCGTCGAGCGACAGGGTCAGGCGGCGGTCGGCCATGAGGCGTTCCAGCCGTTCCAACTGGATGCGGACGATCCCGCCCATCTGGTCGCGGCCCAGGCGGTGGAACAGGATGATCTCGTCGATGCGGTTCAGGAACTCGGGCCGGAAGTGGGCGCGGACCGCGTCCATGACCAGCGGGCGCACGGCCTCTGAGTCCTCGCCATCCGGCTGGTCGGCCAGATACTGGCTGCCCAGGTTCGAGGTCATGATGATGAGGGTGTTCTTGAAGTCGATCGTGCGCCCCTGGCCGTCGGTCAGGCGGCCGTCGTCCAGCACCTGGAGCAGGACGTTGAACACGTCGGGGTGGGCCTTCTCCACCTCGTCGAACAGGACGACCTGATAGGGGCGCCGGCGCACGGCCTCGGTCAGCGCCCCGCCCTCGTCATAGCCGACATAGCCCGGAGGGGCGCCGATCAGGCGGCTCACGGCGTGCTTCTCCATGTATTCGGACATGTCGATGCGGGTGATGGCCTGGTCGTCGTCGAACAGGAAGGCGGCGAGCGCCTTGGTCAGCTCGGTCTTGCCCACGCCCGTGGGGCCCAGGAACAGGAAGGAGCCGAGCGGCCGGTTGGGGTCGTTCAGGCCCGCTCTTGCCCGGCGAACCGCGTCGGCGACGGCGGCCAGGGCCTCGTCCTGGCCGACCACGCGGCGGGCCAGCTCGTCCTCCATGCGCAGCAGCTTCTCGCGCTCGCCCTGAAGCATCTTGTCCACCGGCACGCCGGTCCAGCGGGAGACGACGGCGGCGATCTGTTCGGCGTCGACGACCTCGGGCGTCAGCGGGCCGGAGCGGTCGGTCTCGTCGGCCTCGGCGGCGGCGAGGGATTTCTCGATCTGGGGGATCTGGCCGTAGGCGATCTCGGAGGCGCGGCCGAGGTCGCCCTCGCGCTGGGCCTGGGCCAGTTCGGCGCGGAGCCGGTCCAGCGTCTCGCGCAGCTGGGCGGCCTGGCCGACCTTATCCTTCTCGGCCTTCCAGCGGGCGGTGAGGTCGGCGGACTCGGCCTCCAGCTCCTCGATCTCGCGTTCGAGACGCTCCAGACGCTGGCGAGAGGGTTCGTCGGTCTCCTTCTTCAGGGCCTCGCGCTCGATCTTCAGCTGCACCAGGCGGCGGTCGATCTCGTCGAGCGCCTCGGGCTTGGAATCCACCGCCATACGCACGCGGCTGGCGGCCTCGTCGATCAGGTCGATCGCCTTGTCCGGCAGGAAGCGGTCGGTGATGTAGCGGTTCGACAGGGTGGCGGCGGCGACGATGGCCGAGTCCGAGATGCGCACTCCGTGGTGGACCTCGTACTTCTCCTTCAGGCCGCGCAGGATCGAAACGGTGTCGGTGACGGTGGGCTCGTCCACGAACACCGGCTGGAAACGGCGGGCCAGCGCGGCGTCCTTCTCGACGTGCTTGCGGTATTCGTCGAGCGTCGTGGCGCCGACGCAGTGCAGCTCGCCGCGGGCCAGGGCGGGCTTCAGCAGGTTCGACGCATCCATGGCGCCGTCGGTCTTTCCGGCGCCGACCAGGGTGTGCATCTCGTCGATGAAGAGGATGATCTGGCCCTCGGCGGCCGAGACCTCGTTCAGCACCGCCTTCAGCCGCTCCTCGAACTCGCCCCGGTACTTCGCGCCGGCGATGAGGGCGCCCATGTCGAGCGCCATGACGGCCTTGTCCTTCAGGCTCTCGGGCACGTCGCCGTTGACGATGCGCAGCGCCAGGCCCTCGACGATGGCGGTCTTGCCGACGCCGGGCTCGCCGATCAGGACGGGGTTGTTCTTGGTGCGGCGGGCCAGCACCTGGATGGTGCGGCGGATCTCTTCATCCCGGCCGATGACCGGGTCGATCTTCTGGTCCCGCGCCGCCTGGGTCAGGTCGCGGGCGTAGCGTTTCAGGGCGTCATAGGCGTCCTCGGCGCCGGCGCTGTCGGCGGTCTTGCCCTTGCGCACCTCGGCGATGGCGGCGTCCAGCTTGTCGGCGGAGGCCCCGGCGGCGGCCAGCGCCTTGGCCGCATCGCCCCCCTCGCGGGCCACGGCGGCGAGCAGGCGCTCGGTGGTGACGAAGGCGTCGCCGGCCTTTTTCGCGGCGGCCTCTGCGGCGGCGACCACGCGGGCGGTCGCGCCGTCCAGATAGAGCTGGCCGGCGCCGCCCTCGACCTGGGGCCGCTTCTTCAGCAGGGCCTCGACCGCGGCGTCGGCCTTCGCCGCGTCGCCCCCCGCCAGCTTGATCAGGTTGCGCGCCAGGCCGTCGCGCTCCTCGAGCAGGACCTTGAGCAGGTGCTCGGGCGCGAAGTGCTGGTGGCGGCGGGCAAGCGCCAGGGTCTGGGCGGACTGGACCGCCTGCTTGGCGCGGTCGGAGAAGAGTTCGAGATTCATGACGTCCCCTGTCGGCGGATCGGAACAGCCTGACGCCCTCTCGGAAAGCGACGCCCGGTCGCTGTCACAGGTGGGTGTGGCCCATTTGCCGCACAAGGGGAGGGCGGCCTAGGGTGGCGAAATGATGATCGATCCGGGGGTCCTGTGGCCCTTCCTGCTGGCGGCCCTGCTGATGGAGCTGACGCAGGGCCCGAACATGGGATGGCTGGCGCTGACCGCCCTGGCGCGCGGCCGCCGCGCCGGGCTGGCCGCGGTCGCCGGAGTCACCCTGGGGCTGACCGCGTGGATGCTGGCGGCCACCCTGGGTCTGGCGCAGCTGCTGGCCGGCGCGCCGGCGGTCTATGCCGCGCTGGCGTGGGCGGGCGTCGCCTTCATGCTCTATCTGGCCTGGGAAGCGTGGCGAGGCCCGGGGACCGCGACGGCCCAGGCGCCCGGACCGGCGGACCGCTGGGCCCTGTTCCGGCGCGGTATGGCCGGCAATCTCCTGAATCCCAAGGCGACCGCGCTGTAGGCCGTGGCCTTGCCCGCCTTCGCCGGAGCGGGCGGCCGGGCGTCGGCCGGCCAGACCTTCGCGCTGGGGCTGGCCCATGTCGCGATCAGCGTCGTCGTGCACACGGCGATCGTGCTGGCGGCCGCCGGGTTCGGCGGGCGGCTGATCCGCGTCGCCGGTCGGCCCTGGGCCCGCGCCGGCATGGCGGCGGGCCTGGCGCTGATCGCGCTTTGGCTGGCGTGGGAGATCGCCGCCTGAGCGCGCGGATCAGCCGCCCGTGGGCCCGGTGGAGAAGTCGAACTGCTCCGGCTGACGGCGCGGGCCGGAACCGAACGAGTAGGTCAGGCCGATGTAGAAGGCGCGCAGCCGGATGTCCTGATCGAACCGCTCGCGGAACTGGGGCGTCTCGAACACGGTGTCGTTGCTGAAGGTGTTGAGGACGTCGCGTCCGGTGATGTTGAGCGACAGCTTGTCGGTCAGCTTGCGACGATAGCCGACGTTCAGCATGCCGCCGGCTTCGCGCGTGCCCTGGGCCAGCAGCTGTTCGCCCTGCCAGAAGCCGGAGATCTGCACGAAATCGTTGGGCGTGGGCGTCCAGTTCAGGCTGAAGCGGCCGCTGGCGAAGGTCCCGTCCCGGTCCTCGCCGCCCGGAACGCCGTCGGCGTCGATCTGCTGGTGAAACACATTGACCGCGCCGCTGTAGCGCAGCGTGGAGCCGAGCGGCCCCGTCGCGGTCAGCTCAACGCCGGTGTCGCGGCGCGAGCCGAGGTTCTCCGGGCGGGTCAGCAGCACGCCGCCGCCGACGTCCGTCGCGATCTCGGTGAAGGCGCCGGAGGTGTCGCGCAGATAGGCGGTCGCCTGCAGGAAGCTCTGGCCCTCGCGCCGTTGCCACATCAGCTCGAACGAATCCGTCTCCTGCGGCTCCAGGTCCGGATTGCCCGACCGCAGGTTCAGCGGGTCCTGGAAGGCGACGAACGGGTTGAGCTGAGCAGGCTGCGGACGCTGAATCCGGCGCGAGTAGCTGGCGCGGAGCGTCTGGGCGTCGCTCAGCTGGTACTGGACGTGGGCGGTGGGGTAGGCCTTGAAATAGTTCTGCTCGGCCGAGAGGCCGCCGGTCAGGTCGCTGATCTCGATGTCGGCCTGTTCGAGGCGCAGACCCCATTGGGCCGAGAGCTTCTCGGACAGAGGACGCTCATAGGTGGCGTAGAGGGCGTGGACGGTCTGCTCGGCCTCGAAGCGGTTGCTCTGGCCGGCCACGACCGCCAGGCCGGCTTCCGAAGGGCCGCGCTCCAGCAGGAAGGTCTGATCGGGCTGCTGGATGTTCAGTTCATAGCCCGCGCGCAGCCGCCCGCCGGTCTCGAAGGGGCGGGTGTAGGCGCTGGTGAAGCCGATCGTCGCCTGATCGGTCTCCTGGGTCTGGCGCTCGTAGAGGTCGGGCGCGGCCGGCGTCGTGAACCGGCTGAGCGTCAGCCCGCCGCTCTCGTTGGCGTTCTCGTCGTACCTCAGCTCGTTCGACCACTCGTGGCCGGCGTCGTCGAACTTGTGCAGCACCCGTGCCGTGGCGCCCCAGTTCTTGAACTCGAAGCCGAAGTCGCCGTCGCGCGTGTAGGCGTTCGTCAGCACGCCGGAGGCGTCGCGGGTCTGGAACAGGGATGTGGACTCGCCGTCGCCGTCGAAGGCCACGCCGCGAACCTCGCCGGTGATCTGGGTCCGGTCGGTGAGGCGGTATTCCGCCGTGGCTCGGCCGAAGGCGCCGCTCTGATTATTGTCCACCGCCTGGTCGGTGGTGGTGGTCGAGATCACGGCCCCGGTCGCCGGGTCCAGCTGCTCCCGGACGCGGCTGAAGGCCACCTCCACCGGATCGGCGCGGTAGCTGAGGTCGCCGGACAGGGTCAGGCGGTCCTCCTGCCAGGAGCCGCTGACGCCGGCGTTCCAGCGGCCGTCGTCGCCGACGTTCGCCCGGACCGAGCCCGTCGTCTGGCGACCCGCTCGCGGCGCGGTCGGCTTGGTGATCAGGTTGATGACCCCGCCGGAGCCCTCGGGGCTGTAGGCGGCGGACGGATTGGTCATGACCTCGATGCGGGCGTACTGGTCCGCCGGCAGCTGCAGGATGGCCTGGCCGCGCCCGGCGCCCGACAGGATGCCCGAGGGTCGCCCATCGACCAGGATGGTGACGTTGGAGTCGCCGCGCAGGGACACGTTCCCGTCCGGATCCACGTCCACCGACGGGACGTTGCGCAGCGCGTCCGCCAGGCTGCCCGTCGCCGCCTGGAGGTCCTCGGCGAGGCTGTAGCTGATCGAGTCGATGGAGGTTCGGACATCCGTCGCCCGCGCGGTGATGGTGACCTCGCCGACGGTGGTGGACCGCTCCTCCTCCGCGGAGGCCGGGGGCGTCTGGGCCGGCGCATTCTGGGCCGGAGGGGTCTGGGTCGGAGGGGTCTGGGTCGGGGGCGTGGGCGCCGTCTGCGCCAGGCCGGCGGAGGGCAGGAGGGCGATCGCCGCTCCCGTCAGAAGGATCGAACGCAGCGCGGCCATGGTCGTGGGGTCCCCGGACGGCGAAGCCCCTCGCTCCGCCACGAGCCGCAGCTAACCCGGGTCGCCCGTGTCCACCCAGTTACAAGTTCTTTAGCCGCCGCCCACATCCGGCGCCCAAGCATGAACGCCGCGTAATGCTCAGCTCCGACGGAGGATGAACTCGTCGTCGCGCCAGTCGCCGACGGGATACTGGTACTCGCCGGCCTTCTCGAAACCGTGGGCGGCGTAGAGCCTCTGGGCCTTCAGGTTTCCGCTCCAGACCCCGATCCAGAGCGGGCCGGAGGAGTTCGCCTGCATCCAGTCGAGCGACAGGTGCAGAAGGCGCGTGCCAAGCCCCGTCCCCTGGGCCGCCTTGGCCACGTACAGGCGGCGAAGCTCCATGTGCGACGGGTCGCCGTCCGGGTGGGGCAGGGTGTTGGGGCCGGCGTTGGCGAAGGCGAGGAGCCCGTCGTCGGCTTGCGCCACCCACCAGGCGGCGCCGGGTTCCTGAAGCTTCACGCGGGTCGGCTCGGGATCGAAACTCTGGGCCAGGAAGCGCTCGAGGTCCGCCTGGGGGTAGGGAATGCCGAACCCATCGACGAAGGTGTCGATGAAGGTCTGTCGACCGAGCGCGCCCAGCGCCTCGGCGTCGTCCAGTCTGGCGGGGCGGATCAGGACCTCGGTCATGGGGTGCGATTAGAAGCTCATCTCGGGCGCGACAAGGCGCCCGACCCGGCCTAGGCTCGGCTCCATGAGCGTGCCCGTCTTCACCCATCCCGACATGATCGAGCATCGGCCCGGCGAGGGGCACCCGGAGCGGCCGGCGCGGCTGGCGACGGTGCTGGCGGCGCTGAAGGACGCCGGCCTCGACGGCGACCTGCGCGAGGCGGAAGAGGCGGCGGTCGAGGACCTGGTCAGGGTGCACCCGCCGGCGCACGTCGAGCGGCTTCTGGCGGCGTCTCCCGACGCCGGGCTGAACATGCTGGACGCCGACACGGTGCTGTCGCCCGGCAGCGTGCGCGCGGCGCGGCTAGCGGCGGGCGCCGTGGTCCAGACGGTGCGCGCCGTCGCGGCCGGAGAGACCGACCGGGCCTTCGCCGCCGTGCGACCGCCGGGTCACCATGCGGAGCCGGACCGGGCGATGGGCTTCTGCCTGTTCTCCAACGTCGCGGTGGCCGCGCGGGCGGCGCAGGCGGCGGGGCTGGAGCGGGTCGCGGTGATCGACTTCGACGTCCACCACGGCAACGGCACCCAGGCCGCCTTCGAGACCGATCCGACGCTGTTCCTGGGCTCCATCCACCAGTGGCCGCTGTATCCCGGCACCGGGGCCGACGACGAGATCGGGGTGGGCAACATCGTCAACGCCACGGTGGAGCCCCATGCCGCGCGCGAGCGGTGGCGAGCCGGGTTCGCCGCGCGCCTGATGCCGGCGCTGGACGCCTTCGCGCCCGATCTGGTGATCATCTCGGCGGGATTCGACGCGCACCGGCGCGATCCCTTGGCCCATCAGAGCCTGGAGGCGGAGGATTTCGCCTGGGCCACGCGGGCGGTGATCGAGGTGGCGCGCGCCCGCTGCGGCGGCAAGGTTGTCTCGTCGCTCGAGGGGGGCTACGACCTTGAGGGGCTGGGCCGATCTTCGGTCGCCCACCTACAGGCCCTGGGGGAGCGTTAGGGACGGCCATGCCTCTGTATTGCAAGGCTGTTGCGTTTGCTGATGGCCGCTGACTCGCTGGATGCGAGCGGCGCCCGCGCCGCGACTCGGGCGCTGGCCCCCGTGCGTCCCGGCGCCATCATCCTGGCGCGCCACGGCGAGCCGGCCCTGTCGCGCAAGTGCCTGATCTCGGCGCGTCAGTACGGGGAATGGTGGTCCAAGTACGAGGTCGGAGGTCTGCGCGCCGGCCAGACCCCGCCGCCGGAACTGGTGCTGGCCGCCGAGGGCGCGGGGGCCATCTACGCCTCCACCCGGCCCCGCGCGCTGGAGACGGCCGCGGCCGTGTCGAAGGGGCGAGAGGTGATGGTGGACGCCCTGTTCATCGAGGCGCCGCTGCCGCCGCCGGGCCTGCCAGACTTCATCAAGCTGTCGCCCCGCTGGTGGGGGGTGGTGTCGCGCTTCTGGTGGCACCTGTCGGACCGGCATCACCAGCAGGAGACCCGCGCCGAGGCCGAGGCGCGGGCCGAGCAGGCGGCGCAGGTGCTGATCGGCCGCGCCGAGAGCGGGCAGGACGTGCTGGTGCTGGCGCACGGCTACTTCAACCACATGGTCGGACGCCGGCTCAAGGCGGACGGCTGGAAGCTGGTCCACAACCAGGGCTTCAAATACTGGTCCCAGCGGCGTTTCGAAAAACGCTGAGCGGACAATCCGACATTGCCGGGCTTCGAGCCTGCCTCTAGGGTCGCCGCGACGCCGCGCCCTCAAGCCATCTCCGGACGATGACCGACCTGCCCGACGCCACCGCCGTCCCCGCCGACCTCAGCTTCGAGGATGCGCTGGCGCAACTCGAGAAGATCGTCGCCGAGCTGGAGTCCGGCCAGGCGCCGCTGGAGCGGTCGATCGAGATCTATGCGCGCGGCGCCGCGCTCAAGGCCCATTGCGAGGCGCGGCTGAAGGCGGCCCAGCTCAGGGTCGAGCAGATCGTGGTCGGCGCGGGCGGCGAGGCCAAGGGCGTCGAGCCGGTGGAGTTCCGCTGATGCCGCTGAGCCCGACCATCGCTTACGAAGACTTCGCCAAGGTGGACATCCGCCTGGGCAAGGTGATCGACGCGCAGGCCTTTCCCGAGGCCAGGAAGCCCGCCTTCAAGCTGACGATCGACTTCGGCCCCGAGATCGGCGTGAAGAAGAGCTCGGCCCAGATCACGCGGCACTACACGCTGGACCAGCTGATCGGACGGATGGTGGCGGCGGTGGTGAACTTCCCGCCCCGTCAGATCGGGCCGTTCATGTCCGAGGTGCTGACGCTCGGCTTTCCGGACGCGGACGGCGAGGTGGTGCTGGTCGGGGTGGACCGCGAGGCGGTCATCGGAGGGCGACTGTTTTGAGCATGACGGCGCTCAGCGACCCGACCGACCTGGTGGCGCAGCGCGTCGCCGAGGTGGCCGACCTGGTGACGGTCGCGCTGGACGAACTGCTGCCGCGCGTCGAGGGGCCGGAGTCGCGGCTGACCGAGGCGATGCGATACGCGGCGCTCGGGCCCGGCAAGCGATTGAGGCCCTTCTTCGCCATCGAGGCGTCGCGCTTCTTCGACATCGAGCCCCGGGCGGTGCTGAGGGCGGCGTGTGCGCTGGAATGCGTCCACGCCTATTCGCTGGTCCACGACGACCTGCCGTGCATGGACGACGACGACATGCGTCGCGGCCGGCCGACGCTGCACCGGGCCTATGACGAGGCGACGGCGGTGCTGGCGGGCGACGCGCTGCAGACCGCCGCCTTCGACATCCTGCTGGACCCGGACACCCATGAGGACGCCGAGGTGCGCTGTCAGCTGGCGGCGCGGCTGTCCCTGTCGTCGGGCGCTCGCGGCATGGCCGGCGGCCAGATGCTGGATCTGATGGGGGTGCGCGACGACCTGGGCCAGGCGGCGCGGATGCAGCGGCTGAAGACCGGGGCGCTGTTCGGCTATGCGTTCGAGATCCCGATCATCATCGCGCGGGCGGGCGATCCGCAGCGGTCCGCGCTGATGAACTTCGCCCACGACATCGGCCTGGCCTATCAGATCGTCGACGACCTTCTGGACGTGGAGGGCGACGAGGCGGAGCTGGGCAAGGCGGCCCAGAAGGACGCAGCCCAGGGCAAGACCAACTTCGTCACCCTGCTGGGCGTCGAACCGGCGCGGCAAAGGGTCGCTTATCTGGCCGATCAGGCCCGTGGGCATCTGGACCTTTTCGGCGCGGAGGCCGAAAACCTCAAGGCGAGCGTGGACTTCGTCCTGAACCGACGTTCGTGAGGAAACGCCCCGCGCCCCAGGGGTTCGAATAAGGGGTTCAGATAAGGCCGACCACGGCCCGAGCCGGAATATCCGACCCATGTCCAAGACCCCGCTTCTCGACACTGTGACCTACCCTGCGGACTTCCGCGGGTTCGATGTCGCGCAGCTGCGCCAGCTCGCCGACGAGGTGCGGACCGAGACGATCGACGCCGTGTCGGTGACGGGCGGCCACTTGGGGGCCGGCCTGGGCGTGGTCGAGCTGACGGTCGCGCTGCACCACGTCTTCGAGACGCCGCGGGACATTCTCATCTGGGACGTCGGGCACCAGTGCTATCCGCACAAGATCGTCACCGGCCGGCGCGACCGGATGCGCACGATCCGCCAGGGCGGCGGCCTGTCGGGCTTCACCAAACGCAGCGAGAGCGAGTACGACCCGTTCGGCGCGGCCCACGCCTCGACCTCGATCTCGGCGGCCCTGGGCTTCTGCGCGGCGCGGGACCAGAGGGGCGACGACAACAAGGTCGTGGCCGTGATCGGCGACGGCTCCATGTCGGCGGGCATGGCCTATGAGGCGATGAACAACGCCGCCGAGACGACCCGCCAGCTGATGGTGGTGCTGAACGACAACGACATGTCGATCGCGCCGCCGGTGGGCGGCATGAGCGCCTATCTGGCCAAGCTGGTGTCGGGCGGCGCCTATCAGAACTTCCGCCGCTTCGGAAAACAGGTGGTCGACCACCTGCCGCGCCCGTTCCGGGACGCGGCGAGGAAGGCCGAGGAATACGCCCGGGGCATGGTCACCGGAGGGACCTTCTTCGAGGAGCTGGGCTTCTACTACATCGGGCCGATCGACGGGCACGACATGGAGACCCTGGTCCCCATCCTGAAGAACGCCGCCGCCATCGACGACCGGCCGGTTCTGGTCCACGTCGTGACCCAGAAGGGCAAGGGCTATGGCCCGGCCGAGAATTCGGCGGACAAGTACCATGGGGTGGTCAAGTTCGACGTGGTCTCGGGCAAGCAGGCCAAGTCGATCTCCAACGCGCCCAGCTACACCAAGGTGTTCGGAACCGAGCTGATCAAGCGGGCCGAGCGGGATCCGCGCATCGTCGCCATCACCGCGGCCATGCCGTCGGGCACGGGGCTGGACCTGTTCGGCCAGGCGTTTCCGAAGCGGACGTTCGACGTCGGCATCGCCGAGCAGCACGCGGTGACCTTCGCCGCCGGGCTGGCGGCCGACGGGATGCGGCCGTTCTGCGCGATCTACTCGACCTTCCTGCAGCGGGGCTACGACCAGGTGGTCCACGACGTGGCCATCCAGGGATTGCCGGTGCGCTTCGCCATGGACCGGGCGGGCCTGGTCGGCGCCGACGGCGCGACCCACGCGGGGTCGTTCGACATCGGCTACATGGGGGCGCTGCCCGGCATGGTGCTGATGGCCGCCGCCGACGAGGCGGAGCTGGCCGCCATGATCGCCACGGCCTGCGAGATCGACGACCGGCCTTCGGCTTTCAGGTATCCGCGCGGCGACGGGGTCGGGGTGGAGATCCCCGAGCTGGCGGCCCCGCTGGAGATCGGCAAGGGCCGCATCGTGCGCGAGGGCACGGCCGTGGCGCTGCTGTCGTTCGGGACCCGGCTGCAGGAGACGCTGAAGGCGGCGGACCTGCTGGCCGCGCGCGGGGTCTCGGCGACCGTGGCCGACGCGCGCTTCGCCAAGCCGTTGGACGAGGAGCTGATCCTGCGCCTCGCCCGCGAGCACGAGGCGCTGGTGACCATCGAGGAAGGCGCGATGGGCGGCTTCGGCGCCTTCGTGCTGCAGATGCTGGCGGAGAAGGGCGCGCTCGACGCCGGCCTCAAGGTCCGCACCATGCACCTGCCCGACACCTTCCAGGACCAGGACAAGCCCGAGCTCATGTACGCGGAGGCCGGCCTGAACGCCGAGCACATCGCGGCTCGGGCGCTGGCGGCCCTGGGGATCGACCGGGCGGCTGGCGCGGTCAGGGCCTGAGCTCGAGGTCAGGCGTCTTCACCCGGTCGGTGATCGGCGAACGAAGGCTACTCGCAGGCCTTGAAGTAGCGGTCGATGCGGTCTGTCGAGCCGGGGTGGGCGACCAGGGTCTTGCGGTCTCCGTCGTCGAAGATGGTCAGCCAGCCCAGGCGGCGGAACCGCTGAAACACGGGATGTGAGACTTCGGCCTCGGCGATGAGGCTGACGCCGTCGTCCAGCGCGCTGGGCTCGGCGCGCGCGGTCCAGCGCTCGGTGTCGCCGCCCGACTCGATCAGAATTTCGGGGGCCGGCGTCTGGGCCGGCTGCAGAAGCTGGGTGCGGCCGGATCCTGGCGTGCAGTCGAAGCGCAGGCTGAGGTCGTCCGACGCCTCGACGCCGTAGGCCAGCATCGCGCCGCCGTCGTCGGCATGGAAGAACCAGTCCTTGCCGGGGGTTGGCGCGGGCGCCGGTCCCGCCGCAGGACCCGTGGGTTCGGGTGCGCTGGCGCAGGCGGCCAGAAGACCGGACATCAGTAACCCGATGATGGTCGCCCGCATGATCGCCCCCGTCAGCGGGCGCAAAGCTCCACCAGACGGCGAAGCTTGGCAAGGTGGGCCCGGGGAACGGCGACGACTTCGCTGCGACCGCCCGACTCCACCGTCATCTCGCCGGTGGCGGCGAAGGCGGTGACGACGGGGTGGTTGATCGGCGCGGCCACGCGCAGCCCCCGACCCCGCAGGGCCTCGAGCTGTCCTGTCGCGGTCGCGTCGCCCGACGTCAGTGTCGCGAAGGGGGCGGCGGGCTGCACGCCGTAGACGGTGACCATCAGGCCATCGACGCCGTCGCGGCACTCCAGCGTCGTGCGCAGGCGCGTGGTGTCGGGAACCTCGTGCGCCAGCACGGCGCCGCCGTCATTCTCATAGAGCGTCCAGGTCCAGCCGTCCTGCGGCGAGGCGAGCGCCGCCACGGCCGCGAGGGCCAGCCACATGTCGGACGTCTCCCCTGTCTGACGACCTGAATGTGGTCAGGCGCGGCCCGACGCGCAATGGTTCAGGAAGCGCTCGGCCAGACCGGCGCCGGCGCGATCCACCGGCAGGGCGCGGGGCTCGCCCATGTCGTTCACGACCCGCAGCGGCCGCGCCTCGGTCATGGCGCCCAGGACCCGGTCGCCGGCGGGCAGGCGAATGTCCTGCATCAGCTCGCCGCTCAGCGGATCGATGGCCGCGACGCCGCCGGCCTGCCGCAGGCTGGGACTGGCGGGAATCAGGGGCCCGTAGACCTCCACGCCCTCGCCGGGCGCGCAGGTCATCATGATCGCGAGGTGATCCGAGTTCGGCACGCCGTAGGTCAGCTTGGCCATGTCGCCCTCGCTGGTCAGCGCCCAGGTCATCTCGACACCCGAAGCAGCCTCGGGCGCGGCCGTCGGCAGGGCGCTTTCCGTGCGGGCCGCGAAGGCCAGAACGGCGGTCAGCAGGGCGGCAGGGATCAGAACTCTAAACATTCTCTTACTCGCGTTCGGGGACTCAAACGCGAGTTTCGCCGTGGGGTTCACGGCTCAGCTGACGTCGTCCTGCGAGCGAGGTTCGCGCGCGGCCGATGAACGCAAGCTGAGCAATATCGCCTGGAGGGCGAACGGCCACCTCAGAACGGCGAGAAGCGCTCCACCAGGCTCTGGGCCGCCGGCGCCGCCTGGACACGGCTGATGTCGCCGCGACCACCGTAGCTGATGCGGGCCTCGGCGATCTGGGTGTGAGCGATTGTGTTGGCCGAGGAGATGTCCTCCGGGCGCACGATGCCGGCGACGGTCAGCTCGCGCACCTCGCGGTTGGTGCGCACTTCCTGCCGGCCCTGGATGACCAGGTTGCCGTTGGGCATGACCGCGGTGACGACGGCGGCGATGGTCAGGCTGACCTGCTCCGATCGGCTGACGGCGCCCGAGCCGGTCGAGGAGCTCTCACCCGCCAGCCCGACCATGTTCTGCGGATCGAAGCCGCCCGGGAAGAAGCGGCCCAGGCTGTTCTCCAGTCCGAAGAAGTTGGTGACGCCGCCAGACGCGTCGTTGGAGCGGTTGCGCTGGGTCGAGTTGGAGGTCTGGGCGCGGTCGTCGATATCGACGCTGACCGTCAGGATGTCGCCGACGCGTCGCGCCCGCTGGTCGCCGAAGAAGGTTCGCGCCCCGGTGCGCCACAGGCTGTTGGCGCTGGCCGGGCGGGCGTCGGGCGCCGGCAGGATCTGTTGCTGCACCGGAACGAGGGCGGCCGGATAGCCGATCGGGGCGAGCTCGGGCCCCCGCACGGCCTCGACGGCGGTGGTGCAGGCCGCGAGCGGCGCGAGGGCGACGATCAGGATCAGGGCTCTACGCATGGGACTGGACTTTCCGATCTGGCTCAGCGGCCGGGGAAGACGGCGGCGTCGGCCCGCGCCTGGAGGGCGGCGGGTCCGGCGATGGCGCGGCCGGGTCCGGCGGCGACGGCTTCGATCGCGCGGCCGGACTGGCTGTTGATGACGGTGAGGGGCTGGCCGAGGGCGGCGGCGCGCTGGGCCCGGCCGGTGACGGTCAGGCGGACGCCGCCGACTTCATAGGCGACCTGGACGGTGTCGCCGCGCGCGATCACCGCCGCGCCGGACGGGGCGGGGCGGAGCGCGGCCGCCGGCGCCCCGGTCGGAGCCTCGCCGGCGACGGCCGGCGCGGCGTTCTGGGCGGCGAGCTGGGGCGCGCGCCGCACGACCACTCGGCGCAGGCCCTGAGGGTTGGACCAGTCCAGCCCCGCGGCGCGGGCGGCGGCCTGGACCTGGGCGGCGGGGAGCATGACCGAGGGGCCGACCCGCTCGGCCACCACGACGTTCGAGGCCGCGCCGGCGCCGTCGAAGATGTCGCCCAGCGTGACGCGCCCGTCATCGTCCTGCGGATTGGCCCTGAGGCTGACGGGGTCCGCCAGCGCCGGGGTGGCGACGGTCATGAGGAGAAGGGCGATCAGGGCGCGCATCAGCTCTTCACCTGTCCGGTCACCTGCAGCATCTCGTCGGCGGTGGTGATGACCTTGGAGTTCATCTCATAGGCCCGCTGGGCCACGATCAGGGCGGTGATCTCGGCCACCGCATCGACGTTGGAGGCCTCGGTGTAGCCCTGCAGCACCTGGCCGAAGCCGATCTCGCCCGGCGCGCCGACGTTGGCGGGACCGGAGGCCGCGGTCTCCAGCAGCAGGTTGTCGCCGATCGCCTCGAGCCCGGCCTCGTTGAAGAAGGTGGCGAGCTCCAGCTGGCCGACGATCTGGGGCTCGGTCTCGCCGTCGGTGGTGACCTGGACCTGGCCCGCGCGGGAGATGGTCACGTCCACCGCGTCCTGCGGGATGGTGATGGCCGGCTGGACCTCGTAGCCGTCGTCGGTGACCAGGGTCCCGTCGGCATTGACCGAGAAGTTGCCGGCGCGGGTATAGGCCGTCTCGCCCGACGGCATCACGATCTGGAAGTAGCCGCGCCCGTCGATGGCGACGTCATAGCGGTTGTCCGTGCGGGTGGGCGAGCCTTGTTCGGTGATGCGATAGACGCTGCCGGCCTTGACGCCCGCGCCGACCTGGATGCCCGTCGGCACCACGTTGCCCTGGGTCGAGGACTGCGCGCCCATCCGCTCGATGTTCTGGTAGAGCAGGTCCTGGAACTCGGCGCGCTGACGCTTGAAGCCCACCGTGTTCATGTTGGCGATGTTGTTCGAGATGACCTCGACGTTCAGCTGCTGGGCGGCCATGCCCGAGGCGGCGGTGCGAAGCGCGCGCATAGCGGGTCTCCTCCTTTAGCTGACCTTGCCCAGGCGCTCGACGGCGCGGCGGGACAGGTCGTTGGCGTTCTCGATCATGCGGGTGACGCGCTCGTAGGAGCGCTGGATCTCGATCAGGTTTGTGATCTCGATCAGGGGATTGACGTTGGAGCCTTCCAGCATGCCCTGGCGGATGCGGGCGTCGGTCGCCTCGACCGGCGCGGCGTTGGCGACGTTGCGATACAGCCCGTCGCCGCCCTTCTGCAGGACGCCGAGGTTGTCGAAGCGCACGACGGTCAGCCGACCGACCGGGAGGCCGTCCTGGCTGATGGTCCCATCGGGGCCGACGGTCGGCTGGCCTAGGTTCGGATCGAGGATGATCTCGGCGCCGTCGCCGAGCACGGGCAGGCCGCCCTCGGTGGTCAGCCGGCCCTCGGGATCGAGGGTGAAGGCGCCGTCACGGGTATAGGCCTCGCCGTTCGCGTCCTGCAGGACGAAGAAGGCGCCCTCGCCCTCGATGGCGAAGTCGAAGGTGCGGCCGGTCTGGCTGAGCTCGCCCTGGCCGAAATCGCGGCCGACGCCGTTGTCCAGCACGAAGCTGACGCCGCCCCGGACGGCGAAGTTGCGGGCGCGCTCGCCCACCTCGGCGGCGGTCAGCAACTGCTCCACCTTGAAGCCGGTGGTGTCGGCGTTGGCGATGTTGTTCGCGACGATGTCCAGCTCGCGACGCAGGGTCAGCTGGCGGGACAGTCCAACGTAGGCGGCGTTTTCCACGACGAGGCGCTCCTTCCACCCCGGCGTCGCAACCGCCGTGCCAGGTCACAAAGATGAATGATTTCAGGGGATAGGCGGCTGGCGGATCCTACGGCGCCCGGCAGAAATTGCCGGACCTCAACGCCTCGTTAACCAAAACCGGCCACCTTCGCCCGGTCGGGGTCGGTAGCGGCGAACGCCATGTTGAAGCTGGGCAAGAAGAAGGGGGACAAGGCCCCCGAGGCGGAGGCGCCCGCCACGGCGGAAGGCGCCGAGGGCGAGGCCGCGCCCAAGAAGAAGAAACTCCCCCTCCTCTTCATCATCATCCCCGCGGCCGTGGTGCTGCTGGGCGGCGGCGGAGCCGCGGCCTTCTTCATACTGCAGCCCAAGGCGGCCGCCGAGGACGCGGAGGGGCACGGCGCCGAAAAGGGCGGCGATCACGGCGAGAAGAAGGGCGGAGGGCACGGCGCGGAGAAGAAGGGCGGCGACGGCCACGGCGGCGGCGGCGAGGAAGCCGAGGGCGGCGGCGCCACCGGCACGATCAGCGAGGGCCCGGACGGCGTGGTCTTCTACACCCTGCCGGACATGGTCGTGAACATTCAGAGCCCGGACGGACGGCCGACGTTTCTGAAGCTGAAGCTGACGCTCGAGATGTCGGACTATGCGGTGGCCGAACAGCTGCAGGCCGAGTTCCCGCGCCTCAACGACATGTTCCAGGGCTTCCTGCGCGAGCTGCGGCCCGAGGACCTGGCCGGATCGGCCGGCAGCTATCAGCTGCGCGCCGAAATCCTGCGACGGGTCAATCTGATCGTCGCCCCGGCGCACGCCGACGCGGTGCTGATCGAGGAGATGCTGGTCCAGTGACCGATCAGCCGCTCGAGGACGATCCCTTCGGCGGAGGGATGGAAGATCTGGGCGCCGCGTCCGAGCGCGTCCTGAACCAGGAGGAGATCGACAGCCTGCTCGGCTTCGATCTGACCGACGACGACGGCGCCGATCGGTCGGGCATCCGGGCGATCATCAATTCGGCCCTGGTGTCCTACGAGCGCCTGCCGATGCTCGAGATCGTCTTCGACCGGTTGGTCCGGCTGATGACGACGAGCCTGCGCAACTTCACCTCCGACAACGTGGAGGTGTCGCTGGACAACATGAGCTCGATCCGGTTCGGGGATTACCTGAACTCGATCCCGCTGCCGGCGATCCTGGCGGTGTTCCGCGCCGAGGAGCTGGACAACTACGGCCTGCTGACGGTCGACTCCAACCTGATCTACTCGATCGTCGACGTCCTGCTGGGCGGGCGGCGCGGCACCGCGGCGCTCCGGATCGAGGGGCGGCCTTACACCACCATCGAACGGATGCTGGTGCAGCGGATGGTCGAGGTCATCCTGGCGGACGCCAAGGCCGCGTTCGAGCCGCTGACGCCGGTGCACTTCAACCTGGACCGGCTGGAGACCAATCCCCGCTTCGCGGCCATCGCGCGGCCCGCCAACGCGGCGATCCTGGTCAAGCTGCGGATCGACATGGAGGACCGGGGGGGACGGGTGGAGCTGTTGCTCCCCTACGCCACGCTGGAGCCGATCCGGAAGATGCTGCTGCAGCAGTTCATGGGCGAGAAGTTCGGCCGCGACAACATCTGGGAAAGCCACCTGGCCACCGAACTCTGGACCACCGACACGGAGGTCCGCGCCGTGCTGGACGAACAGCAGACGACCCTGTCCAAGGTTTTGAACTTCAAGGTCGGCGACACCCTGATGCTGAACGCCACGCCGGACAGCGAGGTGTCGATCCGCTGCGGCCAGATCCCCGTGACCACGGGGCGCATGGGCCGCAAGGGCCAGCATATCGCGGTCCGGGTCGAGCGGCCCATCAGCATCGAAGCGGCGACCGCCATCGCCCGGAGGAAGTCATGACCGGCCTGATCCTGGACGGCGTTCTGATGCTGCTGCTGGTCGCGGCCCTGGGCTACGGCGTGCGGCTGGAGAAGAAGCTGGCGCTCCTGCGCGCGGGCCACGCGGAGTTCGCCAAGGCGGTCGCCGAGCTGAACACCGCCGCCGGGCGGGCCGAGGCGGCGCTGGCCAGTCTGCGCGCCTCCAACCAGGAGACGGACCTGCTGCACGACCGGATCGTCAAGGCGCGGGCGATCAAGGCGGAGCTGGAGCAGGTGATGGCGCGGGCCGAGAAGAGCCCGGTCGCGGCGTCGCCCAAGACGACGAGCCACCCCGCGGCCCCGGTCGACGGCAGGGATGAGACATCCGCGATGCCGCGTCGTGCGGAGAGGGACCACGAAGCGGCGGCAGGGCCGGCGCAGTCCCGTTCCCTGGCTGAGCGCATCCACGCCCTGTCGACGCCCGCCGCGCCCGGTCGCGACAACGTCCGAGCGATCGTGCAGGCCATGACCGCTAACCAAGCCGCGAAAGAGAGCCTCAACCGCGCGCGGCTGA
Organism: Brevundimonas balnearis; assembly: GCF_042434805.1. NCBI lineage: Bacteria > Pseudomonadati > Pseudomonadota > Alphaproteobacteria > Caulobacterales > Caulobacteraceae > Brevundimonas > Brevundimonas balnearis. The sequence continues at coordinate 181,609 of NZ_JBHLSW010000015.1, forward strand.
AACTCGACGACGACCTGTTCGCCGCCTGAGGCCGAGATTTCCGATGAAGCAGCCCCGTCTCCTGCCCCTGATCGCGGTCGCCATAGGCGGCGTCGTCGCCGTGCGGGCCATCGGGGCCGCGCCAGGCTTTCTGGAGGGCGCCCAGGCCTGGGCCGAGGAGCTGCCGGCCGCCGTCGCCGGCGAGGGCGCGGGCGCGAGCCCGGCCGCCGCGACGCCCGCCGCCGTCTGCGCCCTGACGCCGGAGCAGCTGGCCGAACAGGCCGGCATCTCGCCGGCCGAGCTGCGCATCATCCAGAGCCTGTCGGCGCGCCGCGAACAGCTGGACGCGCGCGAGGCGGACTTCGCCACCATGCTGCCGCTCATGACGGCGGCGGAGCAGAAGCTGGACGCCCAGGTCCAGGCGCTGAACGCGGTCAAGGCCGAGGTCCAGGCGCTGCTGGGCCAGGTCGATGAGCGCGAGCAGGCCGAGATCGACCGCCTGGTGCAGGTCTATTCCGCCATGCGCCCGCGCGAGGCCGCGCGCGTGATGGCCACCCTGGATGACGAGGTGCGCCTGCCGGTCGCCGCCGCCATGCGGCCCCGCTCTCTCGCCGCCGTGATGGCGCAGATGGAACCCGCCGCCGCGCGCGAACTGACCGAGAAGCTGGCCCGCCGCTTCGAGGCGCAGCAGCTGGCCGCGCGCGCCGCCGCGGCCGCGAACGCGCCGGCCGCCGACCCGCCGGCCGCCAACGCTCAGGCGACGCCCGTCGCCGCGAACGTCCCCGCCGCCGACGCGGCGGCCTCGCCCCCGGCCGCTCAGCCGGCGCGGCAGCCCGCCGCGAACCGCACGCCCGCGCGCCAGCCTGCGCGACCGCCCGCGCGCCGGCCCGCCCCGCGACCCGCCGCTCAGCCGCCGGCTCAGGCCGCGGCCGAGCCCGCCGGGCCGCGCCCCTATCAGGCCGGGGCCGAGACCCCGGCGCAGCCCGCCGCCGCCACCCCCCAAGCGCCGCGCCAGTCGGTGGAGTAGGCGGTGACCAACCGCCTCAGCCGGCTCAATGACGGAATGTCGGCGCTGACCATGGCCGCCCCCCTTACGGGCCTGTTCGAGATCGACGGCGCGGTTCCGCTGGAGTCCTACGCCCTGGCGTTCCTGATCTTCGGCCTGAGGGTCAAGTTCTGGATCGACGACATGGACTTCTTCGACGACCTGGGCAAAGGGGCCGAGCGTCGCGACCTCAGGTTCCGCGTCGGGGTTCTCCTGGCCCTGGTCAGCTGGACCTTCTTCATCCTGGCCGGCGTCACGGTCGGTCGGCCGCCCATGTCGGCGGGGCTCCTGATGGCCGCGCTGTCCGTCTCGCTGGTCTGGATCGTGGTCGAGCAGCTCGGCGACAAGGGTTACGAGGTCCAGCTGGACTGGGTCTGGGGCACGGCGGGCTATCTGGCGGGCGCGGCGCTCATCGCCCTGTCGCCTCGCCTTGAAACGGCCGGGCTCGCGGCGACCGACCTTCAGCGGGTCGGCTTGATGATCCTCGCGGTGACCCTGGCTGTGGAGATCATTCGCGCCGACTGGACCCCGACCGGGCTGAAGCCCCCCGACTTGGCAAAGCCGCCCAAGCCCGGCTAATCAGCGGCATGACCGACGCCGCCTCCGCCGACACCCCCCCTGATCGCCTCTCGGTCGATCCCGACAGCCCGTTCCATGACGCCGAGGTCCTGGCGCGCGACGTGGGCGTGCGCTTCAAGGGCGAGGAGAAGACCAACGTCGAGGAGTACTGCGTCTCCGAGGGCTGGGTGCGTCTGGCCGTCGGCAATCGCGTGGATCGGCGCGGCAAGCAGCTGACCATCAAGCTTCAGGGGCCGGTCGAGCCCTTCTACCGCAAGGGCTGACGCGCCTTTACCCCGCGAGGGCTCGGCGACTAGTTTGGCCGAGTGTTTTCCGCGGAGGTCGCCGGCGTGTCCCTGATCAAGCCCATCCTGCTGGCCGGCGTTTCGCTGGCGCTTCTGGCCGCGCCCGCCATCGCCCAGGACCCCGAGGCGATCCGCACCGCCGAGGCGTTGCGGGAGCGGGCGCTCCAGGGTTCCGGCGCCTATGAGATCGTCGAGGACCTGACGACGCGGTTCGGCGCGCGCCCGGCGGGGACCGAGTCCGAGCGGGCCGCCGCGCGCTGGGGCGCCGAACAGTTCCGCGCCTGGGGCTTCTCGAACGTCGCGGTCGAGTCCTTCCCGCTGTCGGCTTGGCGGCGCGGCGAGGAACGTGTCGAGGTGCTGTCGCCCGCGCCCCAGCGGCTGGTGGTCACGGCGCTGGGCGGATCGATCGCGACGCCGGAAGGCGGGGTCGAGGGCGAGGCGGCGATCTTTCGGACCTATCAAGAGTTGCTGGACGCGCCGGTGGGCGCGCTGAGGGGCAAGATCGCGGTGGTGCTGCAGGACACGCCGCGCGCCCAGGACGGCGCGGGTTACGGCTCCACCAGCCCGATCCGCTTCCAGGGCCCGACCGAGGCGGCGCGGCGTGGCGCGGTGGGCTTCCTGCTGAGGTCGCTGGGCACCCACGACCACCGCTTCGCCCACACCGGCGCGACGCGCGTGGGCGAGGGCACGATCCCGGCGTTCGCCCTCAGCCCGCCGGACGCGGACCAGCTGCTGAGGCTGCGTGACGCCGGCCTGGGGCCGGTGCGGCTCAGGCTGTTCGCCGACGTCGGCTTCCTGGAGGCCTCGACGTCCCAGAACGTGATCGGCGAGGTGATCGGCGACGAACGGCCGGACGAGGTGATCGTCATCGGCGGCCACCTGGACAGCTGGGACCTGGGGACGGGCGCGATCGACGACGGGGCGGGCGTGGCGATCACGGCGGCGGCGCTGAGGCTGATCGCCGAACTGCCCGAGCGGCCCGCCCGGACCATCCGCGTCGTCTGGTGGGGGGCCGAGGAGGTCAGCCAGCCGCCGCCCGCGCCGGGCCTGGCCGGGGCGCGTCACTACGCCGAGACGCGGCGCGACCAGGCGGCGAACCATGTGGCCGTGAGCGAGAGCGATTTCGGCGCCGGTCCGATCTATGCGCTCGCGCTGCCGGCGAACGCGGACCCCGAGTTCCGCCAGGCGGCCATGCGGGTTCTGACGCCGCTGGGAATCTATTTCGACGGGACGCCGGCGCGGGGCGGCGGGCCTGACACCGGGCCGCTGGTGGCGCTGGGGGTGCCCGCCTTCCGCCTGGCGCAGGACGGCACGGACTATTTCGACACCCACCACACGGCAGACGACGTGATCGACCGCATCGAGCCCGAGAACCTGGACCAGAACGTCGCCGCCTGGGCCGCCTTCCTTTGGCTGCTGGCCGAGAGCGACGTGAGCTTCAGGCCTCCCGCGCAGGAGTGACGACGCCGCGAGCGTGGCGAAACTGGTAGACGCAAGCGACTTAAAACCGTAACACCGTATGTTTACGTATTAAAAACAAACGGTTAGACGATTTAGAGACTTACACAGGCCTTACACAGTTGCCGGCGACGGCAAGGAGGCGATGTGTCCGAGTCTCACACGCTCATGGATGGCCGGGTCCATGTGTACCGGCGAGAGAACAGCCGCTTCTGGCAGTGCGCGACCTATCTCAGCGGTCGTAATCATCGGCAGTCGACCAAGCAGGAGAACCTGGCCTACGCACTTGAGTATGCGCGGGACTGGTACCTCGATCGGGTCGCGGAGGATCGGCTGCGCCGACGCGGCGGGATTGTCGTTGCGCCGGGGCAGCCCTCCATCCCTGTTGAAACGCCGCGGACGCGGCCGGGAGAGAAGACGTTCCGCGAGGCAGCTTCGGCCTTCCTCCTGGAATTCGAGGCGATGACGTTGGGCGAACGCAACGCCCAGTACGTCGCCAGCAAGGCGCGGGTGCTGCGGCTTTATCTGTTGCCGTACTTCGGGGACCTGCCAATCTCGCACGTCACAGCCGGGCGCATCCAGGAATACCGGGTCCACCGCGTCACGCCGCCTGCCGAACCTGAGCGAGTTCGCTACGTGAGCAACGGACGGGAGCGCATCGGGAAGCTCCGAGCGTGGAAGCGACCGAGCCGTCAGACTCTCCACAACGAGATGGTCTGTCTGCGCCAAGTGTTGAAGACTGCAAACCGGAAGGGATGGATCGCCGCCTTGCCGGATATGTCCAGTCCCTATCGCGCCTCCGGCAAAGTCAGCCACCGGGCCTGGTTTTCTCCCGAAGAGTACAAGCGGCTCTATGAGGCCACGCGGGAGCGGGCCAAGAACCCGAAGAAGGAGCGGTGGCGCGCGGAAAGCGAACAGTTCCACGACTTCATCCTTTTCATGGTCAATACCGGGCTGCGGCCGGACGAGGCGCAGCGCTTGGAGTTCCGCGATGTCTCCATCGTTGAGGACGATTCGACCGGTGAGCGGATTCTCGAGATCGAGGTACGCGGCAAGCGCGGCACCGGGTTCTGCAAAAGCATGCCCGGCGCGGTGCTGCCCTTCGAACGGGTTCGCAAGCGCAAGGATGGCCAGCCGACCGATCTCGTGTTCGGTCTGGTTCAGCGCGAACTGCTGAATGCGGTCCTCGACGAGCTAGGTCTGAAGAAGGACCGGGAGGGCAATCCCCGCACGGCCTACAGCCTGCGTCACACCTACATCTCGATGCGCTTGATGGAGGGCGCCGACATCTACCAGGTCGCGAAGAACTGCCGGACCAGCGTCGAGATGATCGAGAAGTACTATGCCTCTCACATCAAGAACGTGCTGGACGCCTCGGCCATCAACGTCCGCAAGCCCAAGCCCGCCAAACGGCGGGCGGCGAGCGGTCAGGCGACGGACGTCGACTGAACTCGCCTTGGCGGCGCAGCGCGAACGCAGCTATAGAAACGCTTCAGCCTGCGGGCGTGGCGAAATTGGTAGACGCAACGGACTTAAGCTGAGGATTGAGTGCGCTGGGGGAAACCCCGGACGTAGAACCGCTCAAAGTCGGGGAACCCTGTCAGATGGCGATCCCGAGCCAAGCCCGTCTCTGGCGGGAAGGTGTAGAGACTAGACGGGCGGCGTCTAAGGCCTTCGGGCTATGACGAAGGGATAGTCCAGACCACGAACGGTCCGAACCGGGGCCGGCGGCGAAAGCCGAAGTGGTACGAAAATCCGTCGGGCGAAAGCCCTTGCCGGTTCGATCCCGGCCGCCCGCACCAAAGTCCATAAATGACTCCTTGGGGACGTTCGGACCGACCACTCTTCGGCACCATGCCCAGCGCTGGGACCTATGCGCAGTCTCACGCTAAGCTGACGCCGGCTCGCGACGGCGGGTGCGGGTGACCGGACAGCAGATTGCAGCCACGTCAACCATGCGGCCTACAGATTAGGCTTGGAACATCGTGTCGACCGCCCGGTGGACGGCCAGGATTTCAGCGCGAGAGGCCCGGGTCACGCCGGCGTCTTCAGCTGCGCGTCGATGTCATCATCGATGAGGTTCGCGCCGCCGTGTCCGATTGGCCGGGTATGGTCGTCCCGGTTGCTGGCCAGCACGTTGAAGACCATGCCGACGGAACCCGGCCCGCAGATCCTCGGCGTGCCGGGTGATTGCGACCGTGTCGCGCAGGAAGAGATCGTACCTTGCGGGCGTGCCCCAAGGCGCTTCGACGGCTCCGCTTAGCGACACCATGTGCAGTCGCTGGCCCGGACGAGGCCGGTCGAAGCGGCGGGCGGTCGTGCTCGGCCCCGCCGCGTGCCGCGGCTCATATGGGTCCGTCCGCCCCTGCGGGCACCTTTGGGGCACCGCCCGCCGCTCGACGGCGCGTCCCGCCGCGCGCGATGCGCCGGCTCCTTGCAGCCTTCTTTCCTTGGCGCTGATCGTTCGTGGCGCTCCGCGATGGTTTAAGGTCGCGGGCCGTTCGCATTCGCTTGAGTCTCCTTCATGCAAACCTTTATCGACGCCGTCCGCCGCGTGGACCTAGCGGCTTATCGCCGAGGCGTGACCCCGTCGGAATTGACCCTCTCGGACGGGCGCGACCTGTTCGTCTCCTACGCACCCTTCGATCACATCGCCCGAAAGGCCGAGCTCGTGCTGGTAGGATTGACGCCGGGACGCACCCAAGCCGCCAACGCGCTTGAGGCGCTGCAAGCCCAGCTGAACGCCGGCCGGGACCGTGAGGAGGCGCTGGCGGCGGCCAAGTCGACGGCGAGCTTCAGCGGGTCGATGCGCTCGTCGCTGATCGCGATGCTCGACCTCGTGGGCGTGCCCCAGAAGTTCGGCCGGGCGAGCGCCGCGGCGTTCTTTGAAGCCTGGAGCCCGCTCGTTCATTTCACCTCGATGCTGCGCTATCCGGTCTATCTGGCCGGGGGCGACAACTACTCAGGCGTGCCCGCCCCCCTCTCGCACCCCGTGCTGCGCAAGATGGTGGAGACGCATCTGGCGGAGGAGGCGGCCGCCCTGCCGAGCGCCATCTGGGTTCCGCTCGGCGGACATGCCGAGGCGGGCCTCAAGCACCTGGCCGACGCCGGCCGGCTGGATTCCGCGCGCATCCTCACGGGCCTGCCGCACCCCAGCGGCGCCAATGCCGAGCGGATCGCCTATTTCCTCGGTCGCAAGCCGCGCGCGGCGCTGTCGGCCAAGACCAACGCCGAGCGGATCGATGCGGCCCGCGAGCGCCTGCAACGACAGGTCGCCGGCCTGGCGGGCCTCTAGGCGGGCCGGTCTTGCCGAGCGAAGGCCGCGCCCTGATCGATCAACCAGCGGATCTGCTCAAGCGCGCGGTCGGGATCCTCCTCGGCGCTGGGCAGATGCTCGACGGCGAAGGTCCATTCCACGTCTTCGACCGACCAGCCGTGGCGCTTGTGCAGGTGGGTGGCTTGATGGAAAAGCCCGGAGGCGAGGCTCCGATGGCGCCAATAGTCGCCGACCGCGGCCACGCGATCGGCGTTCGCCGCGCCTCTCTCGATGACTGCGTCGAAGTCGATCTCATGCCGGCCATGGGGCTGAACCGCCACCACAACGGCGCGAAGGTCCTCGAGGGTCAGGCTGGCGTCGGTCAGGCCCGGCGACCGGCGCGCTTGGCCTCGGCGATGATGTTGCGACAATCGTGGCAGATCAGGGCGCTGCGGTGACCGCCGATGATCGGGCGCCCACGCTCAGACAGTCGGTAGCTAAGATTGACCGGATCTCGAACCGCGAGCGGCGGTCATTCATCTCGCGACGAAGACTGGCGCGCGTGTCGAACCAGAAGCGTGTTGTGTCCTGCGCCTTGTCGCCGGAGGCGTTCATGTAGTGCAGCAGGTCGGCGAGGCGGTTCAGCGCGTCGGAATAGACCGACGACGTCTGCCCAGGCTGCATCGCGCCCAACAGGATACGCGCCCGGTCCAGACCGCGGTTGCCGGCGCTGGTGTTCACAGACGAGGGCGCGCTGCCGAGGAAGATTGAGCGGGCGACCCGCCGCGCCGCGTTGACCTGGCCGAAGCGGGGTTCTTTGGCCTCAAGCTCCGTCGTTTCTGCGCGCTCCCCGTCGATGTCCTTTTCCACGACGGGATCCCATGCGCGGGTGAAGAGCGACGACCGGGGCCGCCGGCGAGGCGGCCAGCTCGCTCTCGAGTTCGCTCCGCCGAGCTTCAAGGGTATCGAGCCGTTTCTTGACAGCAGCGCCGGCGAGCACGCCGTCTGCAACTTGGTCGATCAACTTGCTCGAACTTCTCGTAGAGCGTCATCGTCGACCATTGTTCACGGGTCAGCCCGGATCGCTGCAAGTCTTTCATGATTGCCTCTCGAAAGCCGCCCCGGAGAGACAGGCTCCCCGGGGCTTCGCCAGACGGTGCGATATCGCACGGAGCGAAGGGGACGCCGCAAACCGGCGACCCCCATATGGCAAATCAGCCGTTCTTGACCTCGATGCGCTTGACCTTGGCCTGCGCCTCGGGAGTCTGGGGCAGCTTGATCGTCAGAACCCCGTTCTTGAAGGATGCTTGCGCCTTTTCGCCATCCACACCGGGGGGGAGCGGAATTGTCCGGTAGATCGCGCCGTAGCTGCGCTCGGAGAGATAGTATCCCTTCTTCTCCTCCTGGCGCTCGATCTTCTTCTCCCCCTTCACAGTCAACATGTCATCGTTGACCGTCACCTCGATGTCCTTCATCTCCATGCCCGGCAGCTCGATCGACACTTCGATCGCCTCGTCGGTCTCGACCACGTCGGATTTCGCTTCGCCGCTGCCAAAGGGCCATTCGAAATGACCGACACGGTTCCAGAAGTTCTCGAACACATGGTTCATTTCGCGCTGGAGTGTCGCGATCGGGTTGTCTTCGCTGCTCTTGGCATCTGGCGCTCCGTCCTTGCGCGCCCAGGGGATGAGGTCTTTGATCTGCATGATATGGTATCCTTCGGTTTTCAGGCGCCCTTGACGGCGATCCTTTTCGGCTGCGCTTCAGGGGCTCGGGGGAGCGTCATGGTGAGGACACCTCCACGCATCTCGGCTTCGATCCTGTTGGGGTCGAAGTCCTCGGAAAGCGTGAAGGCACGCTCGAAATCGCCCTCGCCATATTCGGCATAGGCAAGTTCGAGGTTTTCCGGCCGCACCGGGTCAACCTTGCCGCGGATCGTCAACACACGATTTTCGAGCGTGATTTCGACCGCATCGGCGGCGACCCCAGGCATTTCGAGCATCATGGAGACACCCTGATCCGTCTCGACGATATCGGTCAACGGACGGTATATGCGTCCGCCGCCGGTGGTCTCGGGCGAGTCGGTCGGCGTCTTTTCGGCGGCTTGCGTGATGTCGGTGCTCATCGTTCCAGCTCCTCTCAGGCTGCCTTGATCTCGATTTTTTTCGGCTTTTCTTCCTCGGGCCGGGAGATGACGATCCGCAATACGCCGTGCTTCATCCTCGCCTCCACCTTGTCATCCGAGGCCGCGAACGGCAGGCGGATCGCGCGTGAAAACCTGCCGTAACCGCGTTCGTTGCGGTGCCAGCGCGCACCTTCGGGAACCTCGGGCAGCTTGCGTTCGCCCGACAGCGTCAGGACGTTGTCCTTGACCGAAATTTCAATGTCGCCCGGTTCGATGCCGGGAAGTTCAGCGGTGACGGCAACGGCCTCGGAGTCTTGCCACACATTCACCGCCGGGAACGCCGCGTGGGACGGGGGCCAGAAGCCGCGGTCGAGATCGCGCATCATGGAGCGCATCAGCGCGAAGGGATCGCTGCGGCGCAGATATGTCGGATAGAGCATTGCTGGCCTCCTGTTGCTGATCGATGCCCCCGAACCGGCGGCATGGTCCGACCGGGCAACGGTGCCGGCTGGATGTCGGTTCGGAGACCGCCCATCAAGATAGGCGGATCCATTTATTATGCAAGCATGTATGATGCTTGCATTGCACTTTGGGTGGACCGCAGTCTATCCTGTTTCTCATGCAGACGGAGGAAAGATACCCTTGATCACTTCTGATCTCGCCCTGATCGGGACGACGATCCACCGGGTCGCGCAGCTCATCCAGCAGCGGATCGACAACGAGATTGGCGACAGCGGCCTGACCCGCCTGTCCTGGATGGCGGCGGCACATGTCGAGGATTCGCCCGGGCTGACCATCGGCGATCTGGCCGGGCGGCTGGAGGTGGGCCGGGCCACTGCGGGCCAGCTCGTCGATCGCATGGTACGGGGCGGTTGGGTAGAGCGGTGGGCGTCACCCGACGACCGACGGGCGCAGATCGTCACGGCAACGCCAAAGGCCAGGGCGATGCTGGAGGAGCTCGCGCCGCGGCAATCGGCGCTCGAAGATGAGATCCTGCAGGATCTGTCGGCGGACGAGAGGCGCATTCTGCTGGCGCTGCTCGAGCGGATCAGGGCGCGGCTCGGGCGCTAGGGAAAAGGAAAAGCCGTATGGAAAAGAAGACCGAATACAACATCTGGTACTGGGTGATGGCTTTCATAGCCGTGATCTTCATCCAGGATCTGATCGCCGGCTGGCAATCCGTGGCTCCCATCAGCTACAGCCAATTCGAAACCTATCTCGAGGACGGCAGGGTCGCGTCGGTCGCGGTCGGGTCAGACACCATCACCGGCACCTTCACCGAACCCGTCAGTTCGTGACGACAGTCGTGGATCCCGGGATCCTGCAGCGGATCGACCGCTCCGGCGTCGAGATCACGGGCGTTCCTCAGAATACCTTTTTCGGCACACTGATTTCCTGGGTGGCGCCAGCGCTTGTCTTCTTCGGAATCTGGATGCTGCTGTTCCGCAAGTTCGCCGACAAGCAGGGTTTTGGCGGCTTCATGCAGGTCGGCCGCAGCAAGGCCAAAGTTTACATGGAAAAGGAAACCGGCGTCAGCTTCGCCGACGTGGCCGGTGTGGACGAGGCCAAGGCCGAGCTCGAGGAGGTCGTGGAGTTCCTCAGGAACCCCGCCGAATACGGAGAGCTGGGCCCACATATCCCCAAAGGCATATTGCTCGTCGGGCCGCCGGGAACCGGCAAGACGCTTCTGGCGCGCGCGGTGGCAGGCGAGGCCGGCGTGACCTTCTTTTCGATCTCGGAATCAGAGTTCGTCGAGATGTTCGTGGGCGTCGGTGCCGCACGGGTGCGCGACCTGTTCGAGCAGGCCCGGAAATCGGCCCCGGCAATCATCTTCATCGACGAACTCGACGCTCTTGGGAGGGCGCGCTCCTCCGGCCAGATCGCCGGTGGCCATGATGAGCGTGAGCAGACGCTGAACCAGCTTCTGACCGAGCTCGACGGCTTCGACCCTTCAGTGGGCATCGTGCTCCTGGCCGCCACCAACCGACCCGAGATTCTCGACCCCGCGCTGCTGCGTGCGGGACGCTTCGACCGTCAGGTGCTGGTGGACCGGCCCGACAAGACGGGGCGTGTGCAGATCTTGAACGTGTACATGAAGAAAGTGACGCTCGCCCCAGACGTCGATGCCGAGAAGGTCGCAGCTCTTACTCCCGGCTTTTCCGGCGCGGATCTTGCCAATCTCGTCAACGAGGCAGCATTGCTCGCCACGCTCCGCAAGGCTGATGCGGTGACGATGGACGACTTCAACAATGCGGTGGAACGCATCATCGCCGGGTTGGAAAAGAAGAACCGCGTGCTCAATCCGCGCGAACGCGAGATCGTGGCGCACCACGAGATGGGGCACGCGCTGGTGGCGATGGCTCTGCCGGGGGTGGACCCGGTGCACAAGGTCTCGATCATACCGCGCGGGATTGGCGCGCTCGGCTACGCCATCCTGCGCCCGACCGAGGACCGCTTCCTGATGACGCGGGAGGAACTCGAAAACAAGACGGAATAAGTAGATATGGGCTTAGAGGGTTAGCCGAGAGGCAGCATAGGCTGTGTGACGACCTTGCCCCTAGCAACCGAAGGG